>NZ_CP095850.1 GCF_023101345.1 Hymenobacter sublimis | reverse complement strand
ATGCCTCAGCCACCGAGCAATACTGCCTACCCGGTGCTATTGCTGACCCAAATTTGCAGCGCGGGCACGTCGAGCAAAACCAGCACCCCGAAGCCATTGCCGCAGCCGAGGGGGGCAGCGACGCCGAAGAGCGCGCCGCCTACGCCCTCGACGACCCGCGCTACGCTGGCGGCGACGTATTCGATTTGAAGGACGAGCAAACCGGCTTCTAAGCCCTCAGGCCAGTAGTTCATCCGTCCAGCGGCCGGCTCGTACACCACGAGCCGGCCGCTGGCGTTTCCAGCCCTCGCGGCGGCCGGCTTGGCCACGCAAAACGGACGCGCCACCCTGGCTCGGCCCGGGCAATCAATAACCTTTGGTTATGCAGGATAATACTATTGGATAATCCAATCGGTGGGCAACGCCGTATATTTGCCTCAGAAACAAACCCCTCCCGCTCATGGCCCTCCCAGTTCAGCCCACGCCGCTTCAAGCTTCCACCCCGCTGCCCGCCCCTGCCCCGGCCGGGGAAACCGCCGCCCCCGAATTCAACGAAACCACCGGCTTCTTCCGCCACCTGCACACGCCCCGGGTGGTGTTCGGGCAGGACTTCACCTTGAAGCAGGTGGTGTTCGTGCTGTTCTTCGTGTTCTGCCTCACGCCCTGGGCCTCGCCGCCCATTGCCCTGGCGCTGGGCCTGCTGCTGGCCCAAACCATCGGCAACCCCTTCACCACGCAAACCAAGCAGGCCACGGCCAAGCTGCTCCAGTTCTCGGTTATCGGGCTGGGCTTTGGCATGAATGCCCACGCGGCGGTGCAGGCCGGCAAGGAGGGCATCATTTTCACGGTGGTGTCCATCTTCGGCACGCTGCTGCTGGGCCTGGTGGTGGGCCGGTGGCTGGGGCTGGGCAAGCACGTGGTGCATTTGATTTCGTGCGGCACCGCTATTTGCGGCGGCTCGGCCATCGCGGCCATCGGACCGGTGCTGCGGGCCAAGGACGAGGAAATGTCGGTGGCGCTGGGCACGGTGTTCGTGCTCAATGCCGTGGCCCTATTCGCCTTCCCGCCCATCGGCCACGCCCTGGCCATGACGCAGAACCAGTTCGGCCTGTGGTGCGCCATTGCCATCCACGACACCTCTTCGGTGGTGGGGGCGGCGGCGGCCTACGGCAACCAGGCCCTGGAAGTGGCCACCACCGTGAAGCTGGCCCGCGCCCTCTGGATTATCCCAATTTCCATCGGCACGGCCATGCTATTCAAGCAGAAGGGCGTGAAGGTGAAAATTCCCTACTTCATCTTTGGTTTCATCGCCGCCATGCTGGTCAACACCTTTATTCCCGCCGCCAAGCCCCTGGGCCCGGTGATGGTGAACCTGGCCAAAATCGGCCTCACGGTGACGCTGTTCTTTATCGGCGCGGGCCTCTCGGCCAAGGTGGTGCGCTCGGTGGGAATAAAGCCCTACGTGCTGGGCATTCTGCTCTGGGTAGTGATTTCGACCGGCTCGCTCTACGTGATTCTGCACACGGTCTAGCCGCCTGAACGGGGCAGAGCGGCCGAATGGTAGCGCTTGCTTTGCCCGATTTAACTAATTGACTGTCTGCATTCCGCAAAACAAGTTGTTTTGCGCGCTGGCTGGCCATTGCCGCCTGTTTCACCTCTCTCCTTGGCCTCATGGAAACCACTCCCGACCCCTCGCCTCGGCTGCAGCCGGAAGACAAGCAGGCCTTCATCAAAATCGCTGGCCTGCTGACCAGGGTGATTGCCCTGATGGTGCTGGTAGTAGCCGTGACGGCCTACATCGTCGTCTTCAACCCCAAAACGCCCGACCTGCTGGCCGATGCCCCGGCCACGACGGCCGCCGCTGCGAGTGGGCCTGCGGCGGGCTTGCCTGACGTTGCCGGGGGGGCTGTGGGGAGCAAAACCAACTTCTTCCAGCCCGCCCGCTTCGTGCTCGACAGCGTGAAGCCCGACCCGGAGGGCCAGCTCATCCGCTACGGCCACGAGCTGATTGCCCACACCGCCCACTACCTCGGCCCGCAAGTGGCCAACCCGGCCCTGCGGCTGGCCGGCAGCAACCTGGCCTGCCAGAACTGCCACCTGCAGGCCGGCCAGAAGGCGTTTTCGGCCCCCTACGTGGGCATCTGGGGCATTTACCCCACCTACAAAGGGCGCGAGGATGCCATCAGCACCCTGGAGGACCGCATCAATGGGTGCATGACGCGCAGCCTCAACGGCCGGCCCCTGCCGGTGGACGGCAAGGAGATGAAGGCCATCATCACCTACATGAAATGGCTGGGCCGCCAGGTGCCAGTGGGGGAGAAGGTGAAGGGCCAGGGTTTTGTTAAGTTCACCATGCCCAACCGCGAGGCGAATCTCGGGCAGGGCAAAATCGTCTTCGCCCAGCAGTGCACCAGCTGCCACGGAGCCAATGGCCAGGGCCGCCTCAACGGCACGCTGGCCGCCGATGGCTACCAGTACCCGCCGCTGTGGGGGCCCGACAGCTACAACGACGGGGCCGGCATGCACCGCCTGCAAACGGCGGCCCGCTTTATCAAGGCCAACATGCCTTTCGGCGCCACGGCCGAGCACAGCATCCTCACCGATGACGCCGCCTACGACGTGGCGGCCTACATCAACTCGCTGCCCCGCCCGCGCATGGCCCACCTGGAAAAGGACTACCCCAACCTGAAAAAGAAGCCCGCCGACTGCCCTTACCCGCCTTACGCCGACCGGTTTACGCAGCACCAGCACCAGTTTGGTCCCTACGCGGCGATGGAAGCGGGCAAAAAGGGCGGCGAGTAGCCCCGCACCGATTTCCAGTTTCACCCCTTTCGTTTTCACCGCGCTGCTTCGGTGGTGCCCTTTCCCCAGTTGCCATGAAACACCTGCTGCTGACCGCCGCGCTGCTCGCCGGCCTCACCCTCTCGGCCCGCGCCCAGACGCCCGCCACCCGCAACGCCACCGCCATGCATGACCGCGAAGCTTTTCAAAAAGGTGCCTTCCAAGGGGCCACGGCCGACCAGGCCCAGTACCATGTCATCTACCAGCTCGACAGCGACGACCCCAAGCTCATCCAGCAGACGCTGCGTAACATCGGCAACGCGCTGGAGGACAGCCGGCTTAAAGGCAAGCTCACCGTGGAGCTGATTGCCTTCGGCGGGGGCACCACGCTCTACCGCAAGGACCAGCCCTACGAGGCCCAGCTCACGGCCCTCAAGCAGAAAGGCGTGATTCTGGCCCAGTGCCTGAACACGCTGAAGGAAAGGAAAATGAGCAAGGACGAGCTGCTGCCGCTGATTTCCTACGTGCCCAGCGGCAACGGCGAGCTTATTATCCGGCAGGCCCAGGGCTGGTCGCTGGTGCATCCGTAGCGCCGGGCTCTCCGCTGCTTTTGTGCTTTTCTCCGCTTTCCTTACCCAACCCCATGAAACCCCTTCCGCACCTGCTGCTGGCGCTGGCACTGGCCGCCCCGGCCGCCCTTTTCGCCCAGACCATGCCTATCCAAAAGCCCACGCCGCCCGAGCCGGCCCACCGCTTTGACCCGCCCTGGAACGCGCCGTTTCAGGCTGGAGTGCCCTTCACGGTGCCGGGCATCGACAACGCGCCCGACCTCTACGGCGACGTGGTGGACCCGCAGTTGGTGGTGTTTTTCGGGGGCAACCAGTTCATGGTGCTCGATGATTTGCTGAAGGAGTTCCGCAAGGCCCACCCCGAGTACGTGCGCATTTTCGTGGAAACGCTGCCGCCCGGCATCCTGGCTAAGCAGATTACGCAGGGCAGCCTGGTAGTAGGCAACCTGCGCATCGAGCTGAAGCCCGACGTGTACGCGGCCGGCAAAAACCGCATGGATATGACGCCGGAGTGGTTTGCCCGCACCACCAGCTACGCCCAGAACCGGCTGGCCATCCTCGTGCGCCAGGGCAACCCCAAGAAGGTGACCAGCCTGCGCGATTTGGGCCGGCCCGAGGTGCGCGTGAGCATGCCTAACCCCGAATGGGAAGGCATCGGCAAGCGCATCGAGGAATCGTACGAGAAGGCCGGGGGCGCGGCCTTGAAAACGGCCGTGATGACGACCAAAGTGAAAGCCGGCAGCACTTACCTGACCCAGATTCACCACCGCCAGTCGCCCCTGCGGGTGCTCTACGACCAGTCCGACGCGGCCCCGGTGTGGTACACGGAGGCCTTTTATCAGAAAATGCTGGGCCACCCGGTGGAAAGCGTGGCCATCCCGGCCAAGGAAAACATCATGGCCAACTACGTGGCCGGGGTGATGAAAGCCGCGCCCCACGCCAAGGCCGCCGAAGACTTTGTGGCCTTCCTTAACAGCCCAGACGGGCAGGCCGTGTACCAGAAATACGGCTTTTTGCCGCCCGTTAAGTAACGCGCTAATACCCATGAAAACATCCCCGCTTACCCGGCTCCGCCGCTTCGCTCTATTGCTCATGTCTCCTGCTCTGCTCGCGGCCGCGCCGGCCGCCGCCCAAACCCTGCACGTGTACGGCCCCGGCGGCCCGGCCACGGCCATGAAGGAATGCGCCGCCGCCTTCACCAAACAAACCGGCCTGGACGTGGCCGTCACGGCCGGCCCCGAGCCCAAGTGGCTGGCCCAGGCGCAGCAGGACGCCGACCTGGTGTACGGCGGGGCCGAGTACATGCTCACCCAAACGGCGCTGGCCCACCCCGGCTTTATCGACGAAGCCAGCCGCACCAGCCTCTACGCCCGGGAGTCGGCGGTGCTGGTGCGCCCCGGCAACCCGCTGCACATCAAGCGGCTCGAAGACCTGGCCCGGCCCGGCGTGCGCCTGCTCGACGTGAACGGGGCCGGCCAGATGGGCATGACCGAGGACATGGCCCGCAGCAGCGCCCTCATCAGCAACCTGCAGCACAACACCAAAACGTCGGTCAAAACCAGCGCCGAGGCCGTGGACCTCTGGCAGCAAAAGCCCCAGGACTACGACGCCTGGATAACCTATGCCTCCTGGCAGCCGCGCCTGCCCGGCTCGGCCCTCGTGCGCCTGCCCCGCGACCAGCGCGTGAGTCGGGGCACGCCCATTGCCCTCACCCAGCGCACCACGCAGGCCGCCGCGGCCCGGCAGTTCGTGGCCTTTCTGCAGTCGGCCGACGGGCACGCCATTTTCCGCCGCAACGGCTGGGAATAGGCCGGGCGTTGGCGGCCGGAAAGCAAACACGAAGAACGTCCTGCTTCGGCTGCGCTCAGCAGGACGGGCAAATGGCTCTTGGTTTTCACTATTCCACCTTGCTTTCCCGCATTCGCATGGCTATTCCTTCGCTTCCGATGCCGGTGCCTAGCACCCCGTTGCCCGCCGCCCCCCCGGCCGACCACGAAACGCCGCACTGGCTGTTTCGCTACGTATTCAGCCAGGACCCCAAGACCATTGCCAAACAGTACCTGCTTACGGGCATGGCCTGGGCTCTGGTGGCGGGCACGCTTTCCACGCTGTTTCGCTTGCAGCTGGGCTAACAAAGCAAGTTTGAAAATACGGGCCGCCGTACCTGCGGCAACCGCTTCTCCATCATCCAAACCCCATGACCCGTCTCGCTCAACTCCCCGGCCTGCTCGCCCTGACCGGCCTGCTGCTCACCGCCATCAACCCACCGGGTCACGGCCAGGAAGGCGGCAAAATGCTCAAAAAAGAAGGCAAAACCGACGACAAGTTGCTGCGCGAAAACCGCCGCATGATGCGCGACGGCCGCGTGAACCACGGCCAAAGCCTGAGCAAAGAGCCCAAGCTCGTTCGGGAGGAAGACCGGCTGGACCATCGCCAGGCCCCCGCCCCGCGCAAAACCCGGCGGGCGGGCGGTTCGCCGCGCTAGCCGATGGCCCAGTCTTCGTCCCACGCACCGCCCCTGGCCTACACTGAAGTAGCGGGCCAGAGCCTGCGCCGCATCGAGTCACTCAGCGACGGCGTGTTTTCCATCGCCATGACCCTGCTCGTGCTCAACCTGCGGGTGCCGGCCGCCGCCCTCGTGCGCACCGAGGCCGACGTGGGACCGGCCCTGCGGGCGCTGCTGCCCAGCATCGGGGGCTACGTGCTGGGGTTTCTCTCGCTGGGCATTTTCTGGGTGTGCCAGAGCACGCAGTTCACCTACCTGGCGCGCAGCGACCGCCGGCTGGCCTGGTGGCACATTGCCTTTCTGCTGGTGGTGGGGCTGCTGCCCTTTTCCACGGCGTTTCTCACCACCCATTTTCCCCTGCGCGGGGCCGTGCTGGTGTACTGGGCCAACCTGCTGCTGCTGGGCGGGGCGTTGCTGGGCAGCTACCGCTACGCCCAGCGCCACGGACTGCTGCGGCCCGAGCACGCGGCCGTGGGCCGGGCCCTGGTGCGCCGCCTGGGCCTGATGCAGGTGCAGTACGCGGCAGCGGCGGGCCTGTGCTTGCTCAGCGTGCCGGCCGGGGCGGGGCTGCTGCTGCTGGTGCAGCTTAACTACGCGTTGGGCCTGGTGGCCGACCGCTGGCTGGGCGACTGAAGAACCCATCGGGGCCAAATGGTGCCGCGTGGGTGGCCGTATACTCCCCCATTGCCTGTCCTATTTCCTTTCTGCTCCCTCCCATGAAAAAACACCCCCGCCTGTACCTGGGCCTGCTGGCCGGCGTGGTCGCCATCACCGCCAATACTCTGGGGCTGAAAGCGGCCCCGCTGATGGCCGTCAACGCCGAAAGCGGTGGCCTGCTCAAGCTTGTACTGCTGCATACCACGCCGGTGTTGCCGGCCGGGGGGCTGCCCGAGGGCTTCAAGCTGCTGTTTCATTACCTCACGGGGCTGGGCATGGTGGGGCTGTACGTGCTGGTGTTCGAACCCCGGCTGCCGGACAATGGCTGGGTAAAAGGCGGCCTGTTTTCGCTGCTGCCCTGGGTCCTCAACGGCTTCGTGGTGCTGCCGCTGCTGGGGCAGGGCTTGGCGGGCGGGCACGTGCTGACGGCCGGCGGCATGGCGTACTTTTTTGTTGCCAACGCGGTGTTCGGGCTGGTGCTGGGCGGGCTGTATGCGTACCTGCGCCAGCAGCAGGAGGCGGCAGGGGTCTAGCAGCGCTGGTTTCCGTAAGCGTTTGCTAGTTAAATTTCCGCTCTTCTCGGCGCGCATTTCCGTCCTGCCCCACTATTTAAGTCTGGTCATGAAAATCACCAAGTACATCCATTCCTGCCTGCTGTTTGAGCTGGATGGCCAACAAATTCTCTTCGACCCCGGCAAGTTTTCCTTCAACGAAGGCCTGGTGCAACCGGAGGTTTTTAAGGACGTCTCGGTCGTCCTCATTACCCACGACCACCCCGACCACCTTGATGTGGTGGCGCTAAAGAAAATCGTGGCCCTGCACCAGGCCGTCATCATTTCCAATCGTGAAGTGGCGGCCGAATTGAAAAAGCACGGCCTGGCCGTGCAAATCCACGAGGAAGGCCCCCTGGAGTTGGGCGCGTTTCAGCTGCACGCCCTGCCGGTGCAGCACGAGGCCATTCTCGACAGCCCCTTGCCACAGATGACAGCCTGGCTGGTGAATGGCAAGGTGCTGAACCCGGCCGACTCTTTTGCCCATAATCTGCTCCCCTTCGCGGGCGTGGAGCTGCTCATTCTGCCCATCACCGCGCCTTTTCTCACGGAGCTCGTGGTGGCCGATTTCGCCCTGAAAATGCGACCGCAGCAGATTCTGCCAGTGCACGACGGCTACATCAAGCCCTTCTTCGTGCAGCAGCGCTACGAGAACTACGGGCCGTACTTTGAGAAGCACGGCATCACGTTTCACCGGCTGGCCGAACCGGGCGCGGCCATTACCCTCACGTAGCCCACCCCCATGCCGCTTACCCCCACCAACCCCCTCACCCTGTCGGACCGGCTGGCCCTGCAACGGACCCGGCTGGCCAATGAGCGGACCTTGCTCACCTACGTGCGCACCAGCCTGGCACTGGTGGGCTTCGGGTTGGCGCTCCTTCAATTTCACCCCGAGCGGGGCGGCCGGTTGGGGTACTCCGCGCTGGCCGTGGCGGGATTGGTGCTGGCGGTAGGGCTGCTGCGCTTTCGGGCGCACCGCCGGGAGCTGGCGACCTGCCAGCTCCCGGCTGGCGGCGGTAGTTGAGCAACAAACACCCCCGGTGCTACCCGAGGCAAAAGCGTTTGCACCCATAAAAAAGGCCCCTGATGCGTCATGCACCAGGGGCCTTTTTGGTCAGCAGCCGGCTTACGGCTGCGTGAGCGTGACCGCGCCGGCCGGGTTCTTGTCGCCGAGCACCACCACGGCAAAGCGCCCCGCCAGCCGCAGCCGAATCTGGTAGTAGGCGTTGACTTCGACCGCGCCCTCGGCATCGGTTTTGAAGGCGATAACCGGCTCCGGGGCCACCAGCGCGGTTTTATTGTCCGATAAGTATAAGGTGTAGTTCGTGTTCGGGGCCAGCCGCTTGAGAGCCAGAATCAACTCGTCCACGTCTTCTACCGGCCGGATAACGGCCACGCCGCCTACCCCGGGTACCGGCTGCGTACCGACGGGTACCAGGCGCAGGTTAACGGGCGCGACTGGCACAAAGGCTTCCAGGTTGCCGGTGCCGGGACTGCCACCGCCGGCCTTCACCACGTAAATGATGGCGTTCGGGTCTTGGCCACTGGGAGTTTCGCTCAGCTTGGTATTGGTTTTGGTATCGATGCTCACCAGCGCGTCACCGTATTCCAGGCCTACGTACACCTTGCTGCCGTCGCCATTGGGCCACACGCCGTGCGGATTGGGGCCCACCGGAATGGTGGCCACCAACTGGCGTTGGCGGGTGTATACCTTCACCGCGTTTTCGCCGCCCACGGTTACGTAGGCGAAGTCGCCGGCCGCCGCGCCGCTGAAGCGGGTGCCACCGCCGGGGCCGGCCAGGTTCACGTGGTTGGTGCCAGGGCCGGTGTCAATCACGCCCTCCACGGCGTAGGTCTGGGCATTCACCACCGTCACCTTGCCCACGTCCTTGTGCGTAAGCCATACCTGCTGGCCGTCGGCCGTTACGGCCAGGTTAGGGGAAAACTTGCTCACCACCGGTACGCGCGCTATTACTTCGCGGGTTTTCACATCCACCACATCCAGCTCGGCCGTGAAGGAGTGGTCCACGAAGGCCACCTTGCCGTCAGGCCGGAACACCACCATGCCGGGGCCCGGCGCAGTCTTGATGTTTTTCACGGCCTGCATTTTCTCCACGTCAATCACCGTTACGTAGTCGGCCCCGCGTACCGTCACCCAAAACTGCTTGCCGTCGGGCGTGAAAAAGCCCTCGTGGGGATTACGGTCCACATACACGGTGTTCTTAATGGCGTTGGTGGCCAGGTCGATGAACACCACCGCGTTGGTAAGGGTAGCAATGACGCCCAGCGTCTTGCCGTCGGGCGAGACGCCCATGCCGTGCACGTTGGTTTCCCGGTCGTAGAGCGGGCTCAGGAACTGGGGCCGCCCTTTACCCAGGCGAATCACGCCCAGCAGCCGGTTGGTGTTCGGGTCATGCACCGACACCGTGTTCGACGACTGGTCGGACGTGTACACCCGGTCGCTGGCGCTGGGCGCTTGAGGGCCGGGGTCGGCCGGCACTACCATGTCGGGCTGGGCGTCCTCATCGTTATTTTTCGAGCAAGCCCCGAGCAGCAGGGTGGCCGCAAGGACCAAAGTGGAGAAGTTAGTAATGCGCATGGAAGAATAAAATGGAGTGGAAGGGACGCTAAAAAACGAAGGCTGGCTCGTCGTGAAACGAGCCAGCCTTCGGACCGTTGCGGGGCTACGGCCTAAAATTCAGTGCCTTAGCGCGGGGCCGGGGTCAGCAGCTGGCCGTTGGCCACGGGGCTGATTTGCACGACTTGCGTGGTGCTGCCGGTTTTGCCCGCCGCGTCGGTTACGGCGGCTTTGATGGTGACGCTGGTTTTGCCGCCCAGCTGCAGGGTGCCTCCCACGCTCCAGCCGAAGGTGGTGCGCACGAAGCCGCTCGGGTCCAGCTCGCTGCCGGCCGTGTTGAAGACCGGGGCTAGGTTGCCGCCGGCCGGAATCACGTTGCCGTTGGGCTGGAGCAGGGGCACGTCGAAGGTGACTTTCAGGCCCGGCACGTAGCGGTTCACGCCGGCGTTGGATTGCGTCTTGTCTTCAATCGTGCCGCGGTCAGCGGCGGGCTTGCCAAAGGCACCGTCCCCGTTTTCGGCCACGTTGATGCCGTTGCGCGACTTATCGAGCGCCGACACCTGGATGAAAAACAGCGCGCCGCTGGTGGGCGGGGCCGGCAGCACGCCCGCCGTCTGGATGCCGGGGCTGACGCTGCTGGGCGTGCGCGGGGCAATCATGGTCACCGTGGGGCCGTCGGGGTTGTCCACCGTGCCGTAGGTGATGAGTTTGGGGGCGGGCGTCAGGGCCTCACCGCTGAAGGCCCCGTTGGGTCCGGGGCCTACTTTCAGCAAGCGGGTGGCGGTGACCTTGCGGCCAGCGCGGTCCGTTACCGAAGTAGTCAGCGTGCAGCTGGTAGTACCGGCCGCCACCGACTCCAGCACGTGCCAGCTCACCCAGGTAGTCACGCCGGGGCCGGGCGTGTCGTCGGTGCCGGCGATGTTGAAGAGCGAGGCCAGGTTGGTACCCTTCGGGATGGTGCCGCCGTCGGGCTTAATCAGGTCCACGTCGAGGCTGGCCGCGAAGCCGGGCAGGTTCACGTTGGGCTGGCCTAGGGCGGCAGTGTTGCGGATGTTGAGGCTTTCCTTGGTGGGGATGGTGACCGTGTCCTTGGTCACGATTTCCAGGTTGATGGCGAAGCCCGTGCCGTTGTAGTCGGCCGTGGTGGCGTTGCCCTGCCGCCCGCCGAGCATGATGGTCGCGCCCTCCACCGGCGAGACGATGTTGAGCACCGGTGGCGCGCTGGTGTCGCCGATGGCTTCGTTGTCCTTCTTGCAGCCGCCGAGCAGCAGCGCACACGCCGCCACCGGCAGCAGAAACCGCTTGAGCGACTGCGCCCGCGAGCTGATGCCAGTGTGTTGATTGAAAATGGATTGCATGTTGTAGGGTTGTGGTTACAAGTGAATTCAGTTTAGATTAGCTCGGCATTGCAGCAGGAATGGTTGTCCCGGCGGCCATGAATGGCCTTTGGGTGGGCGTCCAAAGGCGGACTATTCGGCCACCAAAACGGGTTCGCTGTCAGCGGCTTTGGGCGCCACGATTACCCGCGAAAACGTTTTGCCGGATGTATTCAAATCCCCGCCCGCGATGCGCTGCACCGGCCCTAGCGCCTGGCCCATGGCCCCGCCTTTGGCGTCGGTGCGCACGGTGGTCAGGGCGTAGTCACGGGGGTAGGGTGCCTTGGTGCCGCTGGTCAGGAAGATGTCGTAGTCGGTGTTGGGCGTCAGGCCGCGCAGGGCGAAAGTGGCCAAATCCACCAGCCCTTCCGAGCGCAGCGTCATGGTGCCGGTGGCGGGGCCGGGCGTGGGCGGCTTCAGGGTGCGGACGATGGCGGGCTGGTCCACCAGCTGCCGGCCCAGGCCGGTGGCGCCGGCCGCGCCGGCCGGCACGGCGTTGGGCACGTACATCAGGGCCATCGGGGCCTGCCCGACTTTTATTTTGGCCAGCACTTTATTGCTCGCGGTGCTGATGGCCACGGCCGAGTCGCCGTTTTCCAGGCCCACGTACACCCGGCTGCCATCGCCCGAGGGCCAGATGCCGTGCGGCAGCGCCCCCACCGGAATGGTGGCCAGCTGCCGGAAGCCGGGGGCGCGGCTGTACACCTTCACCACGTCCTCGCCGCCCACCGTCACGTAGGCCAGCTTGCCGGCGGCCACGTCCACCGTGGCCACGTGGTTGGAGATGGGGCCGGTCGTCAGCACGCCGCTGATGGTGAGCGTCTTGGTATCCAGCACCGACACCTTGCCCACGTCCTTGTGCGTGAACCAGATTTGCTGGCCGTCCCGGGTAGGGAAGATATTGGGCGAGAAGGGGCTCACCACGGGGACCTTTTTGATGACTTTGTAGGTGGCCACGTCCACCACCGCCAGCTCGGGCGAAAAGCTGGAACACACGAAGGCGCGCTGGCCGTCGGGGCTGAAGGCAATCTGGCCGGGGCCGTTGGGCACGGGCACGCGGCGGGTTTCGCGCAGCGTGGCCACGTCGATGACGGAGAGGTAGTCCTCGCCGCGCACCGTTATCCAGGCCTCCTTGCCGTCGGGCCGGAACGTAGCTTCGTGCGGGGCGCGGCCCACGTACACGCTGCCCCGGATGGCATTCGTAGCCGTCTCGATGAAAGTGACGTTATTGGAGCCCACCGACACCACGGCCAGCAATTTGTGGTCGGGCGAAGCGCCCAGGCCGTGCACCAGCGCCTGCCCTTTGTAGAGCGCCGACAGCAAATCGGGCTGCGGCTTGCCCAGCACAATCTGGCCCAGCAGCTGGTTGTCGGCGGGGTCGATGACCGAAACGGTGTTGGAAATCTGGTCGGCGGTGTACACCCGGTCGCGGTGGCTCACGGCCTGGGCCGCAGCGGCGCTGGTAATAAGCAGCAGGCCGGGGAGAAGGGGAAATTTCATTTGGGATTGGGGAAAAGAACGTCATGCTGAGCATGTGGCGCATCAAGCCAGGAGCGCAGCCGTAGTCGAAGCATGACGGTTCTGATTGATTGGGCGCTATTTGCCAGAACTCTGGCTCGCCACCGGATGCTGCTTCAGCCAGGCGGCCATCTGCTGAATCTCGACCTGCTGCTCGGCGATGATGCTTTGGGCGAGGCGGCGCAGGGCCGGGTCTTTGCCGTATAGCAGTTGCAGGCGGGCCATGTCCACGGCACCCTGGTGGTGGGGCAGCATCATGGCCGCGAAGCTGGCGTCGATGTCGTTGGGGTTGGCGCCGGTCATGCGGCGCATGCCCTCGTCCATCACCACCATCACCGAATCCATGCCGTGCTGGAAGGCGGCGACCGGGGTGCCCGGGGCGGCCATGCCGTGGTTCATGTGCATGCCGGCCATCCCGGCCATGCCCGGCATCGGTTTCGTGCCCGCCGGGTTATGTTGGGCGTGGGCTGTCAGGGCTCCGATGAAGGTGAGTGCTAGTAAAAAGAGGAAGGGTTTGGTCATGTCGTGCGCCGTTGCCACCTCATGAGCGGGGGGCTGGTGCGCTAACGGGCAACTCCAGAAGATGAACGCCCGACACGGGCCAACTGGACCTATTCCGGGGTGAACCGGCCTTTTGCGGCCCGGCCCGGCTCAGGCGAAGCGCTTGAGCAGCTGCTGCACCCCGGCGCTGTAGCTGCGCGAGGAGGTGACGTGCTGCCCGTTGGCCATGCGAAACAGGTACTCGCCGTGCGACCAATGCTTAAAATCCACGATGTGGGCCGGGTTGACGATGCACGAGCGGTGAATGCGCAGGAACACGGCCGGGTCGAGCCGCTCGGCCAGCTGGCCCAGGGCCGTGCGCAGCGGGTAGTGCCTGCCGGCCGCGTGCAGCAGCACGCCGTTGCCGGTGGCTTCGAAGTAGCACACCTCGGCGGCCGGCACGAAGAAGCTGCGCTCGGGCAGCTTCACCAGAAACTGGTCCTGATAGTCGGGCACAGGCGGGGCGGTCCAGCTGTGCAGCAGGGCCGCCAGCGCGGGGCCGGGGGCCGGGCTTTGGCGCAGCAGCAACTGCGGCGGCAGCCGGCCCACGCAGTCGGCAAACCGGTCGGGGTCCAGCGGTTTGAGCAGGTAATCGACGGCGTGCAGGGCGAAGGCCTGCACCGCGTACTGGTCGTAGGCCGTCACGAACACCACCAGCGGGAGCGGCTGGCCGGCCGCCTGCAGCCGCCGCAGCACCTGCACGCCATCAAGGTCAGGCAGCTGCACATCAAGGAAAACGACGTCGTATGCGCCGGTGTGCAGGGCGGTGAGGGCCTCGGTGCCGTTGGCGGCTTCGCCCGTTACGGCCAGCGCCGGAAAATCGGCCAACAGTTCGCGCAGCAGGCTGCGCGCCAGGGGCTCGTCGTCGACCAGCAGCGTGCGGATGGGGCTCATGCGGGCTCTGGGGTAACGCCGGCCACCGCCCGCCGGAACGGGATGGACAAGCGCAGGCAGTAGCCGCACGCCGGGGCCGACTCCACCGCCAGGGCATAGTCCGGGCCGTAGAGCGTGGCCAGCCGGCTTTCCAGGTTGCGCAGGCCGATGCCCCGCGCGGCGGTGTCGGCCGCGCCCCGGCCGTTGTCCTGCACTTGCAGCAGCAGCCGGTCGCCCTGTTTTTCGGCCCGCACGGCCAGCTCGCCGGCCCCGGCGCGGGGCGCCAGGCCGTGGCGCACGGCGTTTTCCACCACTGGCTGCAGTAGCAGGGCGGGCAGCAGCGCCCCTTCGGTATCGGGGGCAATATTGTAGCGCACGGCCAGCCGGTCAGGGAAGCGGGTTTGCTCGATTTCCAAGTAGAGCCGGGTGAGGCGCAGCTCCTGTTCCAGGGTCACTTCCTGCTCGTCGGTACCTTCCAGCACCAGCCGCAGAAACTGGCTGAGCTGGGCCAGCATGCGCCGGGCGGCCTTCACGTCCTGGCTCATCAGGGCCGAGACGGCGTTCATGGAATTGAAGAGAAAGTGCGGCTGGAGCTGCATTTTCAGGGCCTGCAGCTGGGCCTGCACCAGCTGGGTTTCGAGCTGGGCGGCCCGCACCCGGCCTTCGCGGTACCGCTCGCGGTACTGCACGGCGTAGGCGATGCAGAGCAGCATCCAGTAAATGGGCACCCAGCTGTTGGCGTTGGCCACGACCTCGGCGAGGGAAACCCGGCCCGGCACGGCCCCGCTGCCGTGCATCACGGCGGCGTACACGAGGCGGTAAGCAAGCGTGAGGACGTAGCTGGCCGCCGCGTGGGCCAGCAGGTGCCGCAGCCGGTGGCGGCTCTCGAGGAGGTTGAAGCGGGCCGCCAGGGCAAACACCACCGGCGTGAGCAGCCCCCAAATCAGGCCGTGCAGCAGGCGCCCGCCCAGGGCCTCGCGCCAGTCGGTGGGCGTACCGGCCGAGAGGTTCTGCACGAAAATCAGCAGCACCATGAACCCGCTGAACAGCAGCCACGCCAGGGCAATGGTGGCGCCGCTCACCAGGGGCGGGGTCTTCTGCGGCGTTTTCAAGGGCCCTGCGGTCGTGCTCATGCGCTTTAAAGGTAGCGAAACCCACCGCCACCGCGCCGTCCTGGCATTCAGAATGGCCTTTTTGGCGGGCCAATGGGCCTTCGGGCCGGTATTGGGCGAGCTCGATTACCCCGCCGGGGCTAAGCGCACGGGAAGTTTGTGAAAAAGGTTAGCCGTAGCAGGCGCGGGCCTCCCACCGAGAGTCAGACAATTCTCACTAGCCTGTTTAACCTTTGTACCAAACTTTTAACCAAGGCCAAGGTTGCTGCCGGCGATACGGTCATCGTCTCCGAGCTCTCCCGGCTGGGCCGCTCGCTGCGCGAAGTGCTGGGCCTGATTGAAGAGTTGATTCACCAGAAGCGGTGCCGGCTGATTCTGGTCAAGCAGGGCCTGGACCTGGACCCGCAGAATCACCGCGACATGACCCACAAAATCCTGCTCACCATTTTCGCCATGCTGGCCGAGCTGGAGCGGGACTTCGTTTCCGAGCGCACGAAGGAAGGCTTGCGGGCGCGGCGCGAGCAGGGCATCGTGCTTGGCAAGCCCAAGGGGGTGGTGCAGCCCTCCATGTACGACGCCGACCGCGAGCGGATTCTGCACCTGCACGCGCTGGGCGTACCGCTCACCACCATCGTGGACGTGCACCTGAAGTACGGCAAGTACCTCTCCCTGAAAAACTACCTAGCCAAACTGCAGCGGTAACCGAGCCAAAATGCCGCCCCCTAACCGGACGACTCGGAGGTTTTACCCTATTTGTTCAAAAACACCTAAATTACCTATATAATTATATTTTTTATATACTATGCGCCGTATGGGGTCTCTTTGGGAGCCAGCAGCCTATAGAAGAAAGCCTGCGGTCTGGTTGAGAAAAACGATTTCTCCAGCCAACCGCTGGCAGCTCAACAGCGCTAGCTTTCTTCTGCTTTTGCGAACCCAACTGATTCACGAAAAAACTGCGGCGATACGGCCGTATTTTTCTTGAAGAAGCGGCTGAAATAGTATTCATCCCCGAAGCCCAGCGCGAAGGCGATAGCCTTGACGGATTGACTGGTTAGGTACAGTTCGCGTTTGGCCTCCATAATGATTCGCTCCGTGATGAGTTGGCTGAGCGTCTTCTGATAATGGGACTTGACTAGGCGCGTTAGGCTTCGGGCGGGAACTCGTAACAGGTCGGCATACTCCCCGGCCGTGTGCAGGTGGCGGTAGTGCGTATTAATGGCCTCTTGAAGTTGCTGCAGGAGC
Source organism: Hymenobacter sublimis (assembly GCF_023101345.1). Taxonomy (NCBI): domain Bacteria; kingdom Pseudomonadati; phylum Bacteroidota; class Cytophagia; order Cytophagales; family Hymenobacteraceae; genus Hymenobacter; species Hymenobacter sublimis. The sequence continues at coordinate 58,852 of NZ_CP095850.1, read as the reverse complement.
CAGGGCTCCCGGCCAGACGGGTTCTGCTCGGTGCCTAACGCGGGCTGTGCAGTACGAATACGGATAGCTTTCAGCAAAAAGAGCTTCAGATATAATACGATGGACTCTTGTTGTGCTACCTCTTGGCGCCGTACTTCCTCTTGCATCACAGCTGCCAGGGCCGCAAATTCACGCACCGCCTCTGCTGTAACCGGGAAGAAGGGCGGCTCAAAAATGGTGTTGAACAAGATGCCATTGCTAGCTACCTCCTGCTGATGCCGGTAGATGCAGAAAAAGTCGGCATGAAAATCCAGGACCAGGCCCGCTACAGCGGTGCTGGCTTGGATAGTGTAGGGTTGGTAAGGGCCAAAACAACACAGCGTACTGCCAGCAAACAGGTAGGTGGCAAAGTTGGCGCGTAGCTCGCCGCTGCCCTGCGTAAGCAGAATGAGGGAGTAATAATTATTGCGTTGCAAGTAGTTAAACGGGGTGTCGTCGCTAAAGGAGTAGCTTCGAAACGCTAATTCACCCGTGTGCGGATGAGTTAGCAGGAGACAGTCAATCGCCATTGCGTGAGAAGAATAGCAGCTAGCCAACCGGACTAACTGCCCGCCAGCCCCTAAAGCGACCTATGCCTGGGCATAGGTCGCTTTAGGGGCTGGTAATTATTTGGCAGCCAAGATAGCTACTTGTTCAATGACAGGCGGCACGGCCAGCAAGTCGGCTGCATGGGCCATCAACGCAGCGGCAATAGGGCCGTTCAGATGCGCCTGCCGGCCCGCTTCATCCGGAAAGGTATCAAAGATACCGAAGGTGGCCGGCGCCAGCTGAATAGCATACCAGGTTATGGTAGCCGGCTCTTGCTGAGCCAGGGGCAGAGCGCCCGTCAAAAATTCGAGTACTGCCTGCTCTTTACCGGGCTTCGCTTCGAGCCGGACCAGCAATCCTACATTCTTCATGGAAGTGGGGGTTAGGTGAATTGATATAACAAAGGTGCTGCCTCTCCGAAAGGATTAACATGGACGGACGCAACTAGTGGCTGGACAAAAAGACCATGGCCGCTTCAAACCAGTATGTGAGCTCGTGTATCCTGGTTTACCTGGCCCCGAATGGTGCAGTGGCTGTTGCAGAACTCGGCACGATGCAAAACGTGAAGGGCTTGAGGCTTCGAGCCAGGCTAGAAAAGAACATGAGCAGGCCGTTCATCTATGCTCAGTAACTATTATACGTAGTTGCTGAGCTGCCTTGAGAATTCTGGGGTTCTTTTGCCAAAAGGGCGGATTTACACGCTAAGCCCGGTTATCAAAGAGGGTTATAGTACTGCCTGAGAAAGACTGATTCTACGCTGTAGAGCGGGTGCGTGCTGCCTATCAACAAGGAACTCCTTTTTGATAACCTCCGATGCCCGCCAACCCGACCGACCAGCCCACCCGCGTGGCGCTCTATGCCCGCGTCTCCACCCTCGACAAAGGGCAGGCCCCGGAGACGCAGCTGCGCCCCCTGCGCGAGTACGCCCAGCGCCGCGGCTTTGCCGTTGTCGATGAATACGTGGACTAGGCCTCGGGTACCAGCGAGGAATGAACTCAGTACAAACGGATGATGGCGGCGGCCAAGAACCGGTAGCTCGACGCGGTGCTGGTCCGGCGCTACGACCGCTTTGCCCGCTCGACCCAGGCGCTGGTCAACGCGCCGAAGGAATTCCAGAGCCTAGGGGTGGACTTCGTCTCCTACCAGGAAAATATCGACACCACCACGCCCACGGGCGAGTTGGTGTTCCACGTCATGGCTTCGCTGGCCCTGTTTGAGAGCACGCTCATCAGCCAGCGCGTGCGCGCCGGCATGGCCCGGGCCAAAGCCCAGGGCAAGCATGTGGCCCGGCCGCCACTGGCCCAGTCTAAGCAGGAGGCCATTGCGCAGCTTCTGCGCAATGGCTTATCTATGAATCAAGTCATCAAGCAGTTAGACCTGGCCTATGGCACCGTCTACAATTACGCCCAGAAGCTAAAAAGTGCTTAGCGTGTAAATCCGCCCTTTGGGAAGAAGAACCCCTACCCTGCCGGAGAACTTAGTGGGGCTGGGTATAGAGGTGATGAATATGGCCGATAAGCTGGAGAAAACATTCCAAGAAATCGCGGAGCAAGGGTAGGAGTAGTAAGTAACAAAAGGAGTAGTATCTTTCCGTTGGGCAAGGCCGCCCTGTTCCTATTTTATCTTGTTTTTGCTCCATATGAGAAGATTTCAGCTTGTAATCGACCTTGAAGTAACCGACGACACGCTTACCGAAAATAGCATTGTTTCCCGCTGGAAGAAGTCGGAAGAAGTACTGCCAGGGGTTACTATTCTGGCGGCCGTAGCCGTACCCTACTTTGAGTCGGCACCCTCCGGCGATGGCTTGGCTAAGAGCCTGGCGGACGTGCCCGGTTTTCCCCGCCGGCTGCTGAGCTGCTGCCGGACTGCCGGTATTCATACTATAGGCGAGTTGGCCGATACACTGACGGAACTAGACAAGTTTCGGGGCGTCGGGCAAGGGATGATCAAGCAGGCCATTGGGGTGTGCATTGCCGCCGGGGCCACGATAAATCCGGACGAGCTGGAGCTATCCCACCGCACCTACGCCCTGCAGCTGCTGGCCCAGAAAGCCTGAGTGGAGCCTGACGACAGCAAAATGCCCACTAGAAGGCCCCTGACGGATAACAGTCAGGGGCTTTTTAGTAGCTTCGTGCCTACTGTAAGCTGACATTACACTGGTGCTAACTGCCTAATACATTGGTCAAATGCCTGACTCCTTATTCAATGCTTTGGCCACGTGTCCCCTAACTGGTCTCCCCATCAAAGGCAGTGCTGTTTTCTCACCGTACAGAGGTAACAATAAGCTGGTGCTGTATGAATTTGCACCCATCGGTAAGGCCATCTTCGATTTTAATTTTTTGATAGGGCTGTACCATAGTACGGTAGCCGGCAACCATGCCCCCAGCAGCAAGCTGGCTGGGCTTTGCCGGGAGGCTTCGGAGAAAGGACAAGAGCCATTTCACATCACCAGCCAGGCCTTCCACGACGCCCAGGGCACTTCGGAGTCACTGCAGGAAAAGCGGGACCACTTGTTACAGGTGCTGTATGATGTGGATGTGCCGGCGTACAAAACACGCGACATCAATATCCACAATGACTTTCCCTTAGCAGCTGCCAAAGATGAGGTGGAGTTTCATCTTATTCTGGAGGAATGCGTACGGCGCGGCCTCCTGGAATATGACAAGCCAAACGACACGCTCAACGAGTGGCCCTATGGTCGGCGTACTCACTATTTCGATGTACATCTAACCGAGGCCGGAGAGAAAGCGGCAGCTAACAGGATACGTCCACATCAGTTAACTACTTCCGTAATGACACACGAAGATATTGTCCGTCGGCAGGCACAGGTTGCTTTTGACAAAGCGACTGCACAACGGTACCCATTCAACACCCCGAACGGCCTAAGTGAAACGCGCCGTATCCTGATTGCTGGCACCCACCAATTCCATGAGAAGAGTGAGAAAAAACTGTATCTCCAAGAAGTCGTTCAGCTACTGAATACAGAACTGGCAGCCCACAAGCTCAAATGCACTTTTCAGGGAAAAATTGAAGCGTGCCCGATTGATCTAGGCATGCATGAGACGATTTACTTCATCCAGCAGGAAGAAAAAAGGCTGGATAAGGTGGAAGCGGCGTTTCCCTTTCAAACGAGCCAGATTTTCAATTTTGGCGACAACAGCACCAACGCAGTTTCTACGGGTGCTAATTCTGTGCAAACGACGAATACCGGGCAGGGGGCTCAGGTGAATGTAGCCAGTGGCGACTCAGTGAAGCAGGTCATTTCAGGTACGCAGCTTCAGCAGCTGAAAGAGCTGGTTAAGCAGCTCCGTGAGATACTGGCCACTGAAACTTTTGCGACGCAACGAGAAGATATTGACGATCAACTGCAGGTAGTCGATGCGCAGCTACAACGCAGTGAACCCAAGAAAGGGATTTTACTGCGCTCCCTTGACGCGTTACAGGAGTTGACTAAGGAAAGTGTCGGCAGCATAGGTGGGCACGCGGCCTTTGAAATTTTCAAGCAGCTAGCTGAGCAGCTCAGTTCAGCAGGCTGAATGAGCTACTCTTGAACCGAAAAGCCCGAGGACATCAATGCCTCGGGCTTTTTTGTGCCAGTGGCGCTACTTTGGCACCCGCTGGCTATTCGTAGTCGTCGATTTCAATTTCCTCATCCGGCTCCCGGTTAGGGTACATAGGGGTTCTTTTGCCAAAAGGGCGGATTTACACGCTAAGCCCGGTTATCAAAGAGGGTTATAGTACTGCCTGAGAAAGACTGATTCTACGCTGTAGAGCGGGTGCGTGCTGCCTATCAACAAGGAACTCCTTTTTGATAACCTCCGATGCCCGCCAACCCGACCGACCAGCCCACCCGCGTGGCGCTCTATGCCCGCGTCTCCACCCTCGACAAAGGGCAGGCCCCGGAGACGCAGCTGCGCCCCCTGCGCGAGTACGCCCAGCGCCGCGGCTTTGCCGTTGTCGATGAATACGTGGACTAGGCCTCGGGTACCAGCGAGGAATGAACTCAGTACAAACGGATGATGGCGGCGGCCAAGAACCGGTAGCTCGACGCGGTGCTGGTCCGGCGCTACGACCGCTTTGCCCGCTCGACCCAGGCGCTGGTCAACGCGCCGAAGGAATTCCAGAGCCTAGGGGTGGACTTCGTCTCCTACCAGGAAAATATCGACACCACCACGCCCACGGGCGAGTTGGTGTTCCACGTCATGGCTTCGCTGGCCCTGTTTGAGAGCACGCTCATCAGCCAGCGCGTGCGCGCCGGCATGGCCCGGGCCAAAGCCCAGGGCAAGCATGTGGCCCGGCCGCCACTGGCCCAGTCTAAGCAGGAGGCCATTGCGCAGCTTCTGCGCAATGGCTTATCTATGAATCAAGTCATCAAGCAGTTAGACCTGGCCTATGGCACCGTCTACAATTACGCCCAGAAGCTAAAAAGTGCTTAGCGTGTAAATCCGCCCTTTGGGAAGAAGAACCCCTTTTAGCCATGGACTCGGAGGTTTTACCCTATTTGTTTAACAACACCCTACCTAGCTGACTGGAGTGTAACCAGTCACCTCCCCCCCGACAAGGAAGAATTTCTGGGCGGTGGTCTATTAAGAGGTGAAAAGCGTAGGAGGGATTATGGTTTACACGCAACATCTATGTGCCCAATGTGGCAGCGAACCTATTCGGCGCAATGGTCCGAGCCAAGGGCATGCCGAATATCAGTGTAAAGCCTGTGGCTACCAAGCGCGTTTTACGCCCGCTGCTGTCGCCAAAGCCGCCCAATATGCCCAGGTGGAAAAACTGTTAAGTAGAACGCAACTCCCAACGTAGCATTGTGCACGCCACGGGCGTGGCGCGCGTGACGGTGGCTAAGCTGCTAAAAAAAGCGCGGGCAGCTTCGCCCCCGCTGCCCCGACTGCGGCGGAAGAAGTTTTAGAAAAAACGCTGTAAAGCGCATAAGGTCTGGCTCTTGCTTGCGGTCGAACGCGCCAGTCGGCGCATCGTGGCGTGGGTTTTGGGCAACCGCAGTGCTCAAACGGCGCAGCGGCTGTGGCAAGCCTTGCCGCGTCGCTACCGCCGCCACTGCTGGTATTTTACCGACCGCTGGAATGCCTATACAAACGTGCTGCCCCGCTGGCGACACCGCCCGTATCTGAAAGGCGAAGGGCAAACCAGTATTGTCGAAGCTAGTAATTGCTCCTTACGGCAGCGGTGCGGTATGCTGGTGCGCAAATCCTGCTCCTTTAGCAAAAGTTTGGCAATCCATACTGCCCGCATTAAAATCGTTATCGATAACTACACTCTCACCTTAAATTAGACCACCACCCAAGAAACAACTGCTGTAGCTACCGGTTCTCCCCTACATCGCCTTAAGTAAAGCGAGGCCAAACGAGGAACATCATGGAGAATATCGAAAATAAAGTAGTCGTCATCACGGGCGCTAGCAGCGGGCTGGGCGAAACTACGGCTCGCCATTTGGCCAGCAAAGGTGCCGCCGTAGTGCTAGGCGCGCGCCGCCTCGAAAACCTGGAAAAAATTGCTGCCGATATTCGCGCCGCAGGCGGAAAGGTAGAGATTCTGCAAACCGACGTAACCAAAGCCGAAGAAGTAAAAGCCTTGGTTGATAAGGCTGTAGAAGCGTTTGGTCGCCTCGACGTTATCATCAACAACGCCGGCCTGATGGCCATTGCGCCCATGAGTGCCACCAAGGTGGACGAGTGGAACAGCATGATTGACATCAACATCAAAGGCGTGCTCTACGGTATCGCGGCCGCCTTGCCCGTGTTCGAGCAGCAAAAGTCCGGGCACTTTATCAATATCTCGTCGGTGGCGGGCATCAAAGTGTTCAGCCCCGGCGGCACCGTGTACAGCGGCACCAAATACGCCGTGCGGGCTATATCCGACGGGCTGCGCCACGAAGTAGGCGGCAGCATTCGCGTCACCAGCATCGAGCCCGGCGCGGTAGAGTCGGAGCTACAGCACGGCAGCTCGCACGAGGAAAGTGCCAAGGGCGTGGTAGAGTTCTACAAACAGGCTATTCCAGCGTCGTCAGTGGCCCGGGCCATTGCGTTCGCCATCGAGCAGCCCGCCGAGGTAGATATCAACGAAATTGTGCTACGCCCCACGGTGCAGGAGTTTTAAGCACGTCGTCCATATCTGGTAGCTCAAAGCGCCTGTCAGGTTGAGCTGGCGCAGCATCTTCCGTTAGAAATATGATTTCTCACGCGAAAAAATGCTGCGCCAGCTCAGCCTGACAGGCGCTTTAATATAGTAGGTAGGCTGGCTATTTTAGCAGCTCGTGCAGCGCGGTCTGCATCGAGAACGTCCGGTTGCCCGCTTCCTGAATGATAAGTGAGCCCGGCGCATCGAGCACCGCGTCCGAAACTTGGCCTTGGGTAAAAGGTTGGCACAAAAGCTAAACGGGCTGGCCAGTTCGTGCTGAGCATCACCGGCGTGACAAGGCCCGGTCAATACATGTCAGTCATGAGGAGCATTCTCGAGCGCATTCCAGTTCGCGGGTGGCGACGCAGTCTGTTGCGTATCGCTTCGGCAACTGACCTGCTCCCATCAAACTAGACCAAACTAAAGTAGAGAAATCAGGTGGCATGGTAAGATGCAGCTTTCTTAGAATGCCACCTAAGCCCTATTTTCATCAATACTTCATGTTTAACCAACTGGAATCAGCTGGTATATAAAAAACACAGTACAAAAGCGGCTGTGACCAAGTTGCCCGATACCAGTACTCTGAACTGTCTAGCGTGACTAGACCACTCCAAGTCAATTTCAATGATACTTTTCAAAAGAGAGGCTAGGAGTAGCCTCTCTTTTGCATCTGGTTTGATATTCTTACTTTTTGGTTTGAATCGCGTTTTCCGCCGCGTTGGGGGTAGGGGACCTTTGTATAGTCAATTGCAGCAAGTACTACGGGGGCTTTGAAAGGCCCTAAGCAAGTGCTGCCACGCAAGGACTATTCCTTATACCCTCAACTAGAAAACAAGATGAAAAAGCGCAAAATTGGCTCCAGCGGAATGGAAGTATCAGCCCTCGGTCTGGGTTGCATGGGCATGACCTTCGGCTACGGTCCAGCCGCCGATATCACCGAAGCCACTAAGCTACTGCGGGCAGCGGTGGACCTGGGCGTAACCCTCTTCGACAGCGCCGAGGCGTATGGCGAAGCCAACGAAGTGCTGGTGGGAAATGCCCTGGCAGACGTACGGCAGCAGGTGGTCATCGCTACCAAGTTCGGTTTCAAAAACGGCGACGCGAAGGCCGGTCTCGATAGTACCCCAGCCCGTATTCGCCTAGTGGCCGAGCAGTCGCTCAAGCGCCTGAAAACCGACTACATCGACATCTTCTACCAGCACCGGGTAGACCCCAACGTGCCGATTGAGGACGTAGCCGGTACCGTAAAAGACCTGATTGCCGAGGGCAAAGTAAGGTACTTCGGCCTCTCCGAAGCCGGTGTGGACATCATCCGCAAGGCGCACGCCGTGCAGCCGGTATCGGCCCTACAGAGCGAGTACTCGATGTGGACCCGCGAGCCCGAGGAGCAGATTATCCCGACCCTCGAAGAGTTGGGCATTGGCTTCGTGCCGTTCAGCCCCCTGGGCAAAGGCTTCCTGACCGGCGCCATTAACGCGGACTCCACCTTCAAGGAAGGCGACATTCGCAACACCCTGCCCCGCTTCCAGGAAGAAGCCCGCAAGGCCAATCTGGCCCTGACGGACCTGGTCAAAGGCATTGCCGACAGCAAGCAGGCCACGCCGGCGCAGATTGCCCTGGCCTGGCTGCTGGCCCAAAAGCCCTGGATTGCGCCCATCCCCGGCACCACCAAGCTGCACCGCCTGCAAGAGAACGTGGGCGCCGCTAACGTGGAGCTGACCGCGGATGACCTGCGCCGCATTGAAGAAGTGCTCCAGCAGGTAAAAATCCAGGGGGCGCGCTACAATGCCCAGCAACAAGCCACGGTGAATCGCTAAGGTAGCGAGACCCCGAGCGGGCTTGCGCCCCTCATTCCTCCTTCATTTGACTTTGCTCCCGGGCCGCCGGGCAGGCGCCCCGTTGCCTGGGAGTTAGGTTTTTTTCCTATAATAACATGGAAACACAAGTTTTAAAAGGGCGCGTTGCCCTGGTAACCGGTGGCACCACCGGCATTGGTTTTGGTTCTGCGAAGCGTCTCATTGAAGCCGGCGCTATCGTCTACATCACGGGCCGCCGGCAGCAGGTGCTCGATGAGGCTGTTGCCAAATTAGGGCCTTCCGCCCACGGTATTCAGGCCGACGCGGCCAGCAAAAGCGATGCTCAGCGCGTAGCCGACACCATCAAGGCCGCGCACGGCCAGCTCGACATTCTGTTTGCTAACGCCGGCGGCGGCCACGCCACCCCGCTCGCCGACCTAACCGAAGAGCAGATTGACAGCGAGTTGAGCATCAACGTCAAGGGCGTCGTGCTCACCGTGCAGAGCCTGCTGGGCGTCTTGAAAGACGGCGCTTCCGTCATCCTCAACGCCTCCATCACGGCCGACATGGGCTTGCCCGGCTTCGCGGTGTATGCCGCCACCAAAGCGGCCGTGCGCTCCTTGGCCCGCAGCTGGACCACGGACCTGAAGGACCGCAAGATCCGGGTCAATACCATCAGCCCCGGCGTGGTGCCCACGGAGGGCTACAGCCACGAGCAGAAGATGACCCAGCAGCAGGTGGACGACTACGTGGCGCGGGTCGCGTCCGAAATTCCGGTAGGACGCGTGGGCACGGTGGAAGACATTGGCGACGCGCTTGTGTTTTTGGCCTCGGATGCGAGCAGCTTCATCACCGGCATTGACCTCATCGTCGACGGGGGCCAGACCCGCGTATACGCCGGTAAAAACTAAGTAATGCCACGCCGCTGTCCGGCACTTTTTTCTTGAATTCCGTAAGTTCCTAGCATGAGTACTGGCAGCGGCGTTTCCCCGGTGGAGTTGAATACAAGCGACTTAAAGCTGCGCGGCTTTAAGCTGTACGAAGTACGTCAGCCCCAACAGACGCCCCTGCTCTACAGCCGGCGGGACTACTACAAGGTGAGCATCATGACCACGCAGTGCGTGATTCATTACGCCAACAAGAGCATCGAGCTGGACGGTACCTACCTGTTCTTCTCCAACCCGCACATTCCGTATTCGATGGAATTGCGCACGGACCAGCACCAGGGGTACGCCTGCCTGTTCAGCGAGGAGTTCGTGAAAGGCAGCGGCGAGCGGTCGGAGAGCCTGCAGCAGTCGCCCTTGTTTCAGCTGGGAGGCACCCCGGTGTTCCAGCTCGATGAAACGCAGGCGGCCTACCTGACCAGCATTTTCCAGAAGATGCAGGCCGAGGAGAACACGGATTACCCCTTTAAAGGGGAGCTGATTCGCACCTACCTGCAGCTGCTGATTCACGAGACGCTGCACCTGCAGCCCTACGAGCATTCCTTTCAGCCCAAAAATGGAGCGGCCCGCATCGCCTCGCTCTTTCTGGAGCTGCTGGAGCGCCTGTTTCCATTGGAAAGCCCCCAGCAGAGGCTGGCGCTCAAAACGCCCCAGGAATTTGCCGACCGGCTGGCCGTGCACGTCAACAGCCTGAACCGGGCGGTGAAGGAAATCACCGGCAAGCCCACGAGTGCGCACATCACCGGCCGCATTCTGGACGAGGCCAAGGCTCTGCTGCAACACACCGACTGGAGCGTGGCCGACATTGCCTACAGCCTGGGCTTTGAGTACCCCACGTACTTCAACAACTTCTTCAAGAAGCACACCGGCAGCACCCCCCTGGCCTGCCGCAAAGCAGTTTCCGCCGCGTAGCGCTACCGCTGCCAGCGTCCCCAACACTGACTGTTCGTACTCCCACCCTGCCCGGACACCACCGGGTATGCGGCGGCGTGCGCGGGCGGAGTTGGTTTACCCCCTTATCTCATGAACAAGGAAGTGCTGGCTGCCGCCGACCACCAGGCCGGTGCGCGGCAGCTGAAAGGCTTCAAGGCCTACGAAATAGACCTGGTGCAGCATTCGGTACCGTCCTTCAACCGGCGGGATTTCTACAAAGTATGCCTGCTGCGGGGCGAAAGCACCATTCACTACGCCGACAAAAGCATTGCGCTGAGCGGTACGTGCCTGTTCTTCGCCAGCCCGCTCATTCCGTGTTCCATGGAACTGCGCTCGGCCGAGCAGCACGGCTACGCCTGCCTGTTCAGCGAGGAGTTTATGGGCAACCACGACGCGGCGACCAGCTGGCAGCAGTCGCCGGTATTTGCCAGCGGGGGCACGCCGGTGTTTCAGCTGAATGAGGCGCAGGCGGCCTACGTGGAAGACCTGTTCCAGAAGATACTGGCGCAGCAGCAGGCCACGTACTTGTTTCGGGACGAGCTGATTCGCAGCTACCTCCACTTGTTACTGCACGAGGTGCGGCGACTGCAGCCATCCACCCACTTTGACCGGCCCAAAAACGCGGCGGCCCGCATTACGGCCCTCTTTTTGGAGCTGCTGGAACGGCAGTTTCCCATTGAAAGCCCCGAGCAGGGGCTGTGCCTGAAAACAGCCGCGGCCTTTGCCGACCGGCTCGCCATTGCCGTCCGCCAGCTAAACCGGGCGGTGCAGGCCACCACCGGCCTATCCCCGGCGGCGCACATTGCCCACCGCGTCGGCCACGAAGCACAGGCATTGCTCGAATACACCGATTGGAGCGTGGCCGCCATTGCCGCCAGCCTGGGCTTTGCGCAGCCGGACACCTTCCGCCACTTCTTTAAACAGCAGACTGGCCGCACGCCTCTGGCCTTTCGCCAGGACGCGGAGCGGTCAACTCCTGCCCTCTGACCATGACCTCCTTAACCGACCCGGGCACCCAGCCGCCCAACGAGTATTTGCAGCTGAGCGAAGCCGCCGTTCGCACCTACGAGCAGCTCTGGCCAGGCCAACAGCCCGCGGCCCAGGCCACGGACCCCGACCTGGTAGCGGTGTTTCACAACTTTGCGTTTGGCGACGTGGTCCAGCACGACGAGCTGGACGTAAAAAAGCGGCTACTAGCCCTGCTGGCAGCGACTGTTGGCGGGCAGGCCCTCTCCCAATACCGCCAGCTGCTAGACGCGGCGCTGACGGCAGGCGTCACGCCGGTTGAAATCAAGGAAGTGCTCTACCAGGTGGTGCCCTACGTGGGTATGGCCCGGGTGGGGGACTTCCTACAAACCACCAATCAGCGGTTTATTGAGAAAGGAATTGAACTGCCGCTGGAAAGCCAGTCGACGACCACGCCCGAAACCCGGTTTGCTGAGGGCTATGCCGTGCAGCGCATCGTGGTGGGACCCAAGCTGGACGACCTGCACAAAAACGCGCCCCAGGACCTGCTGCACTTTCAGCACTTTCTGTCGGCTAACTGCTTCGGCGACTACTTCACCCGCACGGGGCTGGACCACCCAACCCGCGAAATCGTCATCCTGTCGGCCCTGATTGCGCTGGGCGGTACCGAACCCCAGATGAAGGGCCACATCCAAGGGAATGCCAACGTGGGCAATGACCGCCAGACCCTTATCAACGTCCTCACGCAGCTGCTGCCCTACGTAGGCTACCCGCGCACGCTCAACGCCGTGGCCTGTCTGAACGAGATTTTACCGCCCGCCTAGTAGGCGACTCCTTACACCCCCTACTTACACTTACCTTCATGCAAACCATCAAATTGAACAACGGGGTAGAAATGCCCATCTTCGGCCTCGGCGTCTTTCAGGTACCTGATGCCGCCGAATGCGAAACGGCCGTCTTCGAAGCCATCCAGGCCGGCTACCGCCTGATTGATACGGCCGCCGCCTACCAGAATGAGGAGGCCGTCGGTAAGGGCATCCAGCGCAGCGGCGTGCCCCGTGAGGAGTTGTTTATCACGACCAAGCTCTGGATTCAGGACGCCGGCTACGAGTCTACGAAAGTGGCGTTCGAGAAGTCGTTGCAGCGCCTCGGCCTCGATTACCTGGACTTGTACCTGATTCACCAGCCCTACGGCGACCTGTACGGCTCGTGGCGGGCCATGGAAGAGCTGTACAAAGCCGGCCGCATCCGGGCCATCGGTGTCAGCAACTTTTACCCTGATCGCCTGATGGACTTCATCTTGCACCACGAGGTCGTGCCGGCCGTCAATCAGATTGAGACGCACCCCTACTGGCAGCAGGAGGAAGCGCAGCAGTTTTTGCGGGAGCACGGCATCGTGCTGGAATCGTGGAGCCCGTTTGCCCAGGACCCCACCATTTTCGACAACGAGCTGCTCCAGTCCATCGCGGCCAAATACCAGCGCTCGGTGGCCCAGATTATCCTGCGCTGGCTTACGCAGCGCGGCATCGTGGTCATTCCTAAGTCGGTGAAGAAGGAGCGCATCATCGAGAACAGTCAGATTTTCGACTTCGAGCTGGCGGCCGAAGACCTAGCCGCCATTAAAACGCTGGACACGAAGAAGACCACCATCTTCGACCACCACAACCCGGCCCTCGTAAAGATGATCAGCCAGGCGCATTTCAACATCTAGCCTACCACCCTCTCACTATGGCGCGTATTTTCATCACCGGCTCGGCTGATGGGCTGGGCCAGCTAGCTGCCCGCCAGCTAGTCGCGCAGGGCCACCAGGTCGTGCTGCACGGCCGCAACGCCGAACGAGCCCACCAAGCCCGCGCAGCCGTGCCGCAGGCCGAAGCGGCCGTAGTGGGCGACCTTTCTACCCTGGCCGGCATGCAGCAGGTGGCCCAGCAGGTCAATCAGCTCGGTCACTTCGACGCCATCATTCACAACGCGGGCCTCTACCAGGTGCCCCAGCTCGTGCCCACGGCCGATGGGTGGCCGCCCCTGCTGGCCGTCAATACGCTGGCCCCCTACGTGCTGACCTGTCTCATTGAGCGCCCCGCCCGGCTGGTGTACCTGAGCTCGGGCATGCACCGCCAGGGCGACGCCAGCCTGCACGACCTGACCTGGCAGCAGCGGCCCTGGAACACGACCCAGGCCTACTGCGACTCCAAATTGCACGACTTGCTGCTTTCCAATGCCGTGGCGCGGCACTGGCCCGCCGTGCTTTCCAACGCCGTCGACCCCGGCTGGGTACCCACGAAAATGGGCGGGGCGGGTGCTCCCGACAACCTGACCAAAGGGGCCGAAACCCAGGCCTGGCTGGCGGCTGGCGAGGACCCGGCGGCCCGCATCACCGGGCAGTACCTGCACCACCAGCGGCCCAGCAGCACCCATGCCCAAGCCAGTGACGTGGCCGTACAGGAGCAGCTGTTAGCGGAATGCGGCCGGCTTACCGGGGTAGTCTTTCCCGCGAAGGCTTAGGCAACCGGGGTAGTTACCTGCCAAGACAAAGGCGTGGTCGGTTGACCACGCCTTTTTTGCGCGTTGGGCGATGCCATTAGTCTGCACAAAGCAGAAAAGTTGCGGCGTGCTTTCGGTTTGCATTTCATAGTTTTTGGTTTGAATGTCTTTAACGGCCAGGGGGAATCTGACCGGAACTTTGCTAGTGTAAATGAAGCCCTTGGCAAGACGCTTGGGCAGCTCGTTTATCCACCTACTACCCCCCTGTTAACATGGAACATAACGCGGAGCACCTGACGCCCAAGCAGCGCCATCTCGTCACGATATCGGCCCTTACGGCGACCAGCAACGTGGCCAAATTAAAAGGTGCCTTAGCCGACGGGCTGGCGGCCGGCCTGACCATCAATGAAATCAACGAAGAGCTGGCGCACCTGTACGCCTACTGCGGCTTTGCGGCCAGCGTGCGGGGCACAAACCTCTTCCGGGACGTGGTGCAGGAACGCCGCGCCCGGGGAATTCAGGACACCCAGGGCCGGGCAGCCACCCCCATAACCGATACGGCGAGCAAGTACGCGCGGGGCGAGCAAAACCAGGTAGTGGTGACCGGCATGAGTCCGGAGCAGCTCACCGCCGCCTTTTCCTTCAATCCCGTACTGGACGGCTTTCTGAAAGAGCACCTGTTTGCCGACCTCTTCGGCAGTGACGTGCTCAGCTTCCAGGAACGTGAGCTGGTGACGGTAGCCGCCCTGACCAGCATGCAGGAGCCCTTGGCGCTGCCCCACTACCATGGCGCCCTCAACGTGGGCATATCCGAGGCGCAGCTGCGTGAACTGCTGGTTGTCGTCGAAGGCGCCGTGGGCACCCAAGCTGCTACAACGGGGCAGCAGTTGCTGGAAACGGTGCTGGCTGCCCGCCAAGCCTCCCCAGCTAACTAATGGGACTTCGCCCTGGGAAATTGCCCTTGCACGTGAGGTCAACAGCTTGAAAAGCAATAATGAAGAAGACAAAACAAGTTAGCTTCCCAGCAATACCCTCCAAGGCGTTTACTCCTACAACGGGCACGGCCATTGTGGTTGGCGCGTCGCTGGCGGGCCTGATGGCCAGTCTGGCACTGGCGCGGGCCGGCTTGCGCGTTACCTTGGTAGAGCGCGGCAGCGCCATGCCCCGCAGCGGGGCCGTGCTTCAGGTAGACAGCGCGTGAGGCGGAATGCTTGCCGGCCCCCATAGGCCGCAAAGCCCAGGTACGCCACAATGCGGGCCTGGTGGTCCGAGAGCGTATTTGGGCGGGTATACCGCGCAGGCCACGCGTCAGTGCCTACCTGAAGCTGCTGCGCCAAGGTGGCCACCACGACGGCCGGCACCTGGGTAGGGATGGGCAGAAACGTGCCTAAAAACCGGAGTGTACACAACTGCACAGCACACCCGAGTTGGGTGTACGCCCGGCGGTAGTCGGCCAGAAACTGTAGGTCCTGCGGACTCAGGTAAAAGAAACGGGCCAGTTGTTCCGGGCTAAGGTCCGTCTGGTAGCGCCCATAGCGGGCCGCCTGCTCGTCGCTCAGAAATTCTACCGGCATTGTCCTGTAGTCGCGTGTCCCCGCTGGCGGCGGCCCTATTCGGGCCAGCCGCTCGCTTCCCGCTCGGTCTGGTAACCTGACCGAATCCAGGGTGAAATAAGCGGCCGGCCCTTTTCATTGTTCGCCCCAGACCGACAGGTGTCAGGAGGCAACCGGCACCGGGCCTGCCCGTTAGCTGATGGTGCGGTCGCTGGTGGTGTAGTTGAGCATCCAGCCGGGGTATTCAGCCGGCAGTTGGCTGACCTCTTCGAGATGGCGCAACTCCTCCGGCGTGAACGTCACGTCCACGGCGGCCAGGTTGGCGTCGAGCTGCTCGGGCTTGGTAGCCCCCATGATGACGCTGCTTACTACCGGCTGGTGCAGCAGCCAGGCCAAGGCGAGTTGGGCCACCGTGGCACCTTTGGTTTCGGCCAGCGGGTGTAGCACGTCGAGGACATTGAAGGCCCGGTTGCGGTCGACGAGGGGAAAGTCGAGCCGGTCGCGGCGGCCGCCTTCCTGGTTTTGGCCATCGCGGGTGTACTTGCCTGAGAGCAGGCCGCCGGCCAGCGGGCTCCATACCAGCAGGCCCACCTTTTGGTCAAGTAGCAGCGGCACCATTTCGCGCTCCAGGTCCCGGCCGGCGATGGTATAGTAGGCCTGCAGCGAGGCGAAACGCTCCAGCTGGCGGCTATCGGCCGTGGCCAGGGCCTTCATCAGCTGCCAGGCGGCCAGGTTGCTGGCCCCAATGTAGCGCACCTTGCCCTGGCGCACGAGGTCATCGAGCGCCCGCAAGGTTTCGTCCAGCGGCGTGAGCGGGTCGTAGGCGTGCAGCTGGTAGAGGTCGAGGTAGTCGGTATGCAGGCGCTTGAGGCTGGCTTCGGCCTGCTGCATGATGTGCTTGCGCGTAAGTCCTACCTCGTTGGGGCCTTCGCCCATTTTGCCCCGCACTTTAGTGGCCAGCACCAACGAGTCGCGGTCCAGGCCCAGGTTGCGGATGGCCTGGCCGGTAATTTCCTCCGACAAGCCCTCGGAGTACACGTTGGCCGTGTCGATAAAGTTGACCCCAGCGGCCACGGCCCGGCGCAGCAACTCATCGGCGGCCGTCTGGTCGAGGGCCCCGGTGACGGCCGAGCGGCCTTTGCCCCCAAAGGTCATGGTGCCCAGGCACAGGGCCGACACCTTCAAGCCGGTCTGGCCCAGCAAGCGATACTGCATACGACGTAGCGCCGGGGAAATGTAGCACCCGGCCGTGCAAAGGTCCGGCGCACCCGCAGGGGCTACATAACCGATTTGCACCCAAGGGCTACGAAATTCAAACCACCAGGGCCTGGGGCTGACGGACTTGCTGCGGGGTGAGGCCGGTGTGGTGCTTGAAGAAATTGTGAAAGTGCGTGGGGTACGCAAAGCCGAGCGCTTCGGCAATATCGGTCAAGGACCACGGCGTGTGCTGCAGCAGGCGCCGCGCTTCCGCCAGCCGCCACTCGGCCAGGTGGGCGGTAGTGGTTTTGCCCGTCACGGCCCGCACGGCCCGGTTGAGGTAGTTGACGTGTACGCCCAGCAGTGGGGCAAAATCCTGGGGGGCGCGCAGCTGCAGTGGCTGGTCGGGCCGGGCTACCGGAAACTGCCGGGCCAGCAGCTCCAGAAACAGGGCGGCGAGCCGGTCGGCGGCGGTAGGGTGCACGAAGTTGGGCGCGGGCGCCCGCAGGCGCTGGAGCTGGTGCAACAGCAGGTGTAGGTAGTGGCGCACGACGGTGGCCTGGTGCGGGTAATCGGTCCCCAACTCCGTGAGCAGCTGGCTAAACAACGATTCAAATGCCGGCAGCTGCCCGGGCTCCAGTACATAGACCGGGTCGCGCCCCAGGGCCAGCAGTGGGCTTAGGGCCTGGTCGGCCGTCGCCCCGCCGTGCAGAAACTCAGGCGTGAACAGGCAAAACAACCCGCTTTGCTCGTCCGATAGGGTTTCCCAGGCGTGCGGCACCAGCGGATGCGAGAGCACTACGGCCGGCCCGGCAATGGCCCAGCCCCGCGTAGCCTGGTGCAGCTGGCTGGTGCCCCGCGTCAGCAAGGAGAGCTTGTAGAAGTCGCGCCGCTGGTAGGGCAGGGATACCTGCCCGAAGTCAGCGCGAGAATAGGCCGCAAACTGGCCCGCCTGCAGCCCGCTCGCCGACGGCACCTTTCCTAAGTAGCGGTGCTCAAACTCGGGCAGGGAAATAGCGGCAGCCGGTGGTGGGGAGCAAGTCTTCATCACGAGGCGCGTATCAGGTCGTTTGGTGCGCCGCCTGCGTGCCCGTCGGTACGCCCAGCTGCCCCAGGTAGCGGTAAATGGTGGCCCGACCGACCCCGAGCAACTGGGCGATTTCCGCGACAGTTTTGTCCTGCTGCAGGTACAGCGTTTTGGCCGCCTGGGCTTTGGACAGGGCTTCTTTGGAGAGGCCTTTGGGCCGCCCGCCCTGCCGGCCCCGGGCCCTTGCCGCAGTCAACCCCGCTTTGGTGCGCTCGCGGATAAGGTCGCGCTCAAACTCAGCCAGCGAGGCAAACAGGTTGAACATGAGCCGGCCTTGGGCGGTGGTCGTGTCCAAATGGTCCTGCAGGCTGACGAAGTGAATCCCTGCGTCCTGAAAGCCCGTCACCAACGTGACTAGGTCTTTGAGTGAGCGGCCTAAGCGGTCGAGTTTCCAGACGACGAGCGTATCGCCGGGCCGCAGCCGCGTCAGCAGGTGCTGCAGGGCCGGGCGCTCTTTCACGGAGGACACTTTTTCCTGGGCCACCTCCACGCAGCCGTAGGCTTGCAAGGCATCAGTCTGCAGATGCAGGTGCTGGTCGGAGGTACTCACGCGGGCATAGCCGAAAATCATCGCCATTTTTCTCAAGAAGTCAACGAGGGCGAAGATAGCGAGTCGTTGATTACTGAGAACAGGAAATGAGACAATCTGTGGTAGCTTTTCAGGGCGCTAAGCAGCCGAGGCAGGTGGGCCGCTAAAACGGCCGTTTCGCGAGACAGCCTACCTGCTCAGCTTTCCCTACCGATACTTTCTGTTCCTACTCTTGTGCTACCCCTTTTGCCTTGGGCCTTGCGCTCATCGAGCACCTTCAGCAGGGTGTTGAGGCCCTGGATACTGCGCGGAAAACCACAGTAGGCGTACAGGTGTACCAGCACCTCTTTTTCTTCATTCACCGTGAGGCCCGCCTCGAGCCCCTTGGCTAGTGCATCGTGCAAGTGCGGCAGGTCGCCTTTTGCCGTGAGCGCGGAGATGGAAACGATGGCTTGCTGACGGGGCGACAGGGCCTCCGCCGGTGGGCTGGTGGAATGGGCCAGCAGGGGAAGCATAGCGAGAAGAACCAGTAGGAGCGTTGAAAACCGAGTCATGCCATTCATATTAGAATGCTGAGGGATTAGTCCCCTGTGGGCTGCAGCTGCCGCCCGGCTTACGGCTTGCCCAGATACTCCGCTTGCGTCACGGCCCGGCCCCACACCACGGGCACGGCCTCTAAATCGGGGGTGATGGCGACGTGGGTCATGGCCGTGGTGGGCGCGGCCCCGTGCCAGTGCTCGACGCCGGCGGGAGCCTTGATGACGTCGCCTTTGCGGAGCACTCGCCGCGCCTGGCCTTTCTCCTGATAATACCCCGTGCCTTCTACGATCAGCAGAATTTGCCCGGCCGGGTGCTGGTGCCAGTGTGAGCGGGCGCCGGGGGCAAACTGCACGCTGCCCGCCCCGCACGGGTACTGGTCCTCCTTGCCCACCAGCCCCTGCACCCACACTTGGCCGGTGAAGTTGGCCGCTGGCGCCGGTTGGCCCTTGGCGAAGATAGGCCCCGGTACGCTGCTAGTGGACGGCGGCGAAGACGTCTGACCGCGGCTGGGCAAAGCAGCGGCAGTAGCGAGAACTTGCAGCCCTAGGACCGTGCAAAAATGTCGTTTGCGCATGGAAAAGAGTGTAAGGTGGAAGGTGTGCTCTCAGCATGGTAAGTGCACGGCGGTGGCTGCACCTCGCCTGCAACCGCGGCAGAGGCGAAGAGAATCACTCCCGCCGCCGAGCACCCCAGGCGGAAGCTAAGGCCCCGGTTGGTCCCGGCCCCTGGAAATAATACCGAAAAAGACGGTTGGATACCGGCTGGCGCAGGCGCGCAGCCTCGTGCAAGACCAGCTGCAGGTAGCTGCGAAGCAGCTCGTGTTTATAGCAGTACGCGGACTGTTGCTCAGCCAGCATCCGCTGAAACAGGCCCGTAAGGTAGGTGGCCTGGGTGTCACCGAGTGAGAAAATGCGTGGGCGGCTACCGCTGAGCAAGGCCCAGGGCTTCGAGCTGCCGGCCAGGCTGTTCTCCTGCACAAATTCCTCCGTGAACAGACAGCCGTAGCCCGTCTGGCACGTGGTGCTCTCCTGCGTTGTGCCCGGCAGTAAACCATTCCCCTCCTGCGGATTGCTAACGAACAAGTAGGTACCGTCCTGCGCAATTTCCTGGTCGGCGCACTGCAGGTGGTGGGGGCCGGTAAGCAGACAAATCCTATGCAGGTCGCGGCGACCAGAAGTCGCTGGCAGATCCGTGGTGGTGTCTATCGGGTAGACCTTAAAGCCTTTCATAAGTAAGGAAGTGGTAGTCAAGCTGCATCGAGTAGCACAAGTCAATAGCATGCGCAGGCGGTCGCCGCTGCAACTACCCCAAGCGGTGTTCAGTATCTCAGTTCCTAGTAAGGTTAGACTAGAGAAAAAAGTATGCGTGAATCACGTCACGTTCGATAAAGGCAAAGTTCTGCCTACCAATTCTGGGCACACAATAAGAATCAAACGAATGAGTGTAAGATTCAAACAACCCGTCTGGAAGTTCTCTTGGTGAAGGCCTGCAATGGGTATTCTCAATACCGTCCTCTGTAGTAGGGTGCTCAAAGGCATGCCACACTGGGCCTAGCCCCGGACGAGGTAGTCGAATAATGTAATGATTTCAATTAAAATGACTTAGCAAGGATAATAGACCAGCATCAGGATTACTGTTCCATGATTTCTGAGTTGAGCTGATCTTTTAAAAACGGGTAAATCCGCTCCTCTTGCTGGTGCAGTTTCACGCATCAGCTAAATGCGACTTTTGGACCAAACTTTTAACCAGGGCCGATATTCTGTCCTGATGGCTACCAAGCGGCCATTCCTTAGGGATCAAAGAGATAAACATGTCAGCCAGATGGTAGCTTTCCATCGCAGTATGCTGTACTGGCCATTCATTAAGCTGGCTATAGCTTGATTTTAACGGGCGCAAGCTAATGTAGCACTTTAAAGTACGTTACCGTTTCTCGTCATATTTGACCAGCCACTGTTCTCCATCTCGATCTTCAATTGTGAAGCCGTCACGTAGATATACTTGCTGCAGATGTTGTTCGAAAGTATCGGCTTGCTTCTGCCGTTGGGCGTAAGGCCCAGGGTTATCATACATTTTTCGCACCTCACTTAGACGGTAGGTTACTGTAGCGGCAGCGGAAGGCGCTTGAGTCAATGCCTTTTTTTTCGTTCCAGCGGCAGCTTTCGCTTGCTGATAATCCACCAACAGGTATTTCTCTATCAAGGCCTTATAAATAGCGCCTGCGGGCTTCTTGATCTTGCCCTTACGGAACTGGTTGGTTACGATGCGTATTACGTAGGCAATGTAGTCTACTTCATACTCGCCGGCTTCCAGTTGTCGGTGGACTACTGCCAGGCTTCTTTCTCCGACGCCAATTTCTGCTAAAGTTCGAGCCCAGGCGGGCACTTCGGCCAAGGGCGATTTTGTAGGCATGACTTCTCCGTCATGAGGAGCAGCCAGCAGAAATTTCACCTCCGACACAACTTTGCCTTGTTTCTGCAGCTCGTACGTGAATGGCATATCCGTCTGTTGCATCTCGGTCTGGGCCTTGTCCAAAATGCGGGTGCGTAGATTGTTGAAGCGTGGGTACTCGCCTTCCTGTAGATCTAGTAAGAAACGGAGTTGGGCAATTGTGATGGTACGTTCCTTGAAGGTGGCATACTCTTTCAGCAGCCAGTAAATGCGGTAGGAGTAGAAGCTCTTCAGCTTGTTAAGCTGCTCCAGTTGCGCGAGGGTGAAGTTGCCACTCTCCCGCAACTGCAGTAAATAAGGCATAATCAGGGGGTTGAATGAAGCAACCACCCCTCCCCTATCGCTCTCGTAAGCTGCCTTTGCCATTAAGGGGATGAATTCGAAGTCAGGCTTTTTGCTCCGCTTCCGAGTACCCTGCTGCGTGTCGATTAGCTTCTCGATATAAAGCCGTCGGGAGGTAATGTTATTGCACATTTGCTTTACCTCATCATACGCAGATCCCCCCGTGCGCTCGTGGATAATTTCAGCCATCGGTACGAAATGCTCCCGAAACTGCTCATCTCCCGGCTCGATACGCGTGAGTAAAGAGATGAAGAGTCGCATCTCCAGAGGTACAAAACTGAACCTTGCGTTGATGAGTGCATTGTGCTGGGCAACCGTTTTGTCAACAATCGGGACCAAGGGCGATTTTGTAGGCATATGGAAGGCAGCAAGGCGGTTTTGTAGGCGTCAAGGGGCGATTTTGTAGGCGTTAATCGTCGATTTTGTAGGCATGAAAAGGCGATTTTGTAGGCTTATTCCATTCCATGACACATGTAATCAGGCAGTTACAGATCCTGTAATTACTAATATAGTATAAGTAATTAGCTAGCTTGTTTAGGGCGACTTTGTAGGCATGAAATGAAGAGTATCTTAAAAGCAAAAAAAAGTATTACGCCGAGATTTTTTGCGGCGCTTTTTGTGCTTTTTTATACTGTAACTATTTGAGTTTCTTGCCACTTAGTCGATACTGTTCGCCTTCTGGCAGCGGCCGGTCAGCCCCTTCCATCGTGTCTAGAAAAGCACAAAGTGCTGAATCAACTGCTTTCTTCAGCACCAGTCGGTCCCAGTACTCACTTTGCTTTAAGCGAACGTAGGTGCTGCGTCGCAGAAAGCTGCTGAATTTCAACCATTCTTCTTCCGTTGCAAAGGCAGCGGGAGTTTCCGGGGTAGCCGAAACAGCAGGCGTTGAGGCTACCTGCGGTAGGATGCTACGGTTCACCCCATACAAGAGTGCATCATTCGTAAGCGATGGTGCTGGGGCATCCAAGTCATCCCCAAAAGTTGGTTTCTTGCTCTGCTTGCTCATACTCGGGCAATGATTTCTTGGGTAAGCGATTCGTAATCAGTGGCGCCATTGCTTTCGGGCGCCCACCGATAAATGCTTTGCTTTTTAATTTGAGCTTCCGCCAGCGAAACGTTTTCACGGATGGTTGTTTCCATGAGCAGCTTGGCCTCAGAATACTTGGAGTCAATCAGGGCTACAACGTCGTGATGAAGCTTTTTACGGTACCGACTACTGTACTTGGTGAAGAAAATACCTCCTATAATCAGGTTGGGGTTATAGAGGTCTTTCACCCGCTCGCAGGCTTGCATGAGCTTATTGAGCCCTTCGTACCCGAAGTACTCTGGTTGACACGGAATAAATACCGCGTTACAAGCTACCAGCGCCATGTACGTAAGGGCGGACAAGGAAGGCGGGGTATCAATCAGACAATAGTCATACTGGTCCTGCAGAGGTGCCAACCCCTTCCGCAGGATACTCTCGTAGCCTAATTGCTGGCCAACCATTTTTTCCAGATAGTCCAGATCCGGAGTAGCGGCCACTAAGTGCAAGTGTTCCTCTATCGCCAGGACAACGTCGGTCAGCTGAGCTTTTTTCTCTAAAACCAATCCTAGATCTGGATAGCCTGCCGGTAAGCGGAAGGCAAGGGAAAGATTACGCTGGGCGTCACAGTCAATTAAGAGTACGCGGTAGCCGTCACGTGCCAAAGTTTGAGCCACGCTAAGCGTGGAGGTAGTTTTGCCGACTCCCCCCTTGTGGTTGGCAAATACAATAATCTTCATGGTGCAGCAAAGGCTTGATCTGACAGCAATAATAAAACATTAAAACTTCCTCAACTTCTGTCACCTGCTAAACTTCCTGAGGAAGTTAAAGAAGTATAAGAAGTTAGACATGTTCAAGTTCTTGAAAAAGTTACACATGTTTAGAAAGTCGAAGAAGTTCAATAATTAAGAGTTCCTGAACTTCTTCGACTTCTTGAAGAAGTTCAGGAAGTTAATAGGTTATACTTGGTCGTTCGTCAAATTAGATATTCATCTATTTTACAGTGGGTTACTAATAGTTCCAGGCTGACCGGCTGCTATTGTTGATGAATAACGAAAGAGTCGCTGAACCGTCATAGCAGCATATTTTTTTCCCGCGGCTGTACGAAACATGGCCGCATTTAAGTGCGCTGCGATTTGACGGAATGTCAGTCCTTGGGCGCGTAATAGAACCACGAGGCTGGTTGCCTGTTGATTCTGCGGCATGTGCTGGCGCTGCTGCCGGCGAGCGGCAGCCCCTTTCAGCCGGGCTTCCTGCGTTAGGTTCTGGGGGCTGCCTAGCTGTTGGCCCCGCGCCTTCTTCGCCTGCAGCGCGTCCTTCGTGCGCTTGCTGATGGTTTCCCGCTCGTGCTGGGCAATCACGGCAAAGATGCCAACCGTGAGCGTATTGGCATCGGGCATGTCGCAGGCAAGAAAGTCGACTCCGGAATCACGCAACGCGAAGATGAAGCCAGCGTTGCGGCTCAGGCGATCCAACTTGGCGATGAGCAACGTGGCGCCTTGCTGCTTAGCGGCGGCCAACGCGGCCTTCAGTTGAGGGCGATCGTTTTTCTTGCCGGACTCTACTTCGATAAATTCCTGCAGCAACCGCGCGCCGGCTGGTACATACGATTGGACCAGGTACTGCTGTGATTCCAGCCCTAGACCGCTGGCACCCTGACGGGCGGTGCTCACGCGGTAATACGCAATATAGGTACGCATACTACTATAAGGATAGGTGAATCACCGAGCCTACCGTCATTGTGCTGTGGAAAGATGAAGTCGGCAGGCAACTGAGTAGGGCGGTGGGGCAAGGGAAGTACGAAGATACATGGTTTTGTAACATACCATAAACGGGCGTTTATGATCTGTTACAAACCGGATAACGGGATTACTTCAACGAAAAATAGTAGAGTAGCAGAAAGGGCATTGCCTGATGCTCCAGTTTCCGAAAGGGCGGAGAAGACAGATCGCCCGGCAGCACGGTAGATAGCGCACCACCGGAAAGCGCCGCTAGGCCCCTGGGCAAGGCATCTGGTATGGCACTGGTCTCACGCTTTGAGTATAATGTACAGCCCTTGATGCCATGATAGCGACGTAGGATGAGCAGCGTGGGAATGGTCATGTTCGCTTGCTGGGCTTCTAAGCCTCCAAGGTGCACGCCGATAGCATCCTATACCCGCTGTTAAATGTACTGGTGGATCAAAATCAGCGGTGCGCGGAACAAATGAGCGCGGCTGCTGGCCCTGCTGGCCGTGGGACTAAAGCACCCGACGGATACACCAGCTGCCCACATGGTGGTCCTGCAATTACAGTTCGGCGCCAAGTCGTCGGGTGCCATCGCGTGAGCGGTGCGCGGCAAATGCTGCTTGCATGGCTACTTGCCAGGCCAGTTCCACGATGGCTGCCGGCGGCATTGTACGTTGCAGTAGGATGCCGGGACCATGCGTAGCACCTGACAGAGCTGGCGCACGGGTAGTTAATCAGCGCGCTATGCAACTTCCTGATAGGTACTCGTGCAGTCGGCTGAA
Organism: Hymenobacter sublimis; assembly: GCF_023101345.1. NCBI lineage: Bacteria > Pseudomonadati > Bacteroidota > Cytophagia > Cytophagales > Hymenobacteraceae > Hymenobacter > Hymenobacter sublimis. Next base: position 33,792 of record NZ_CP095850.1, on the reverse strand, counting down.
GGAGGATGACCAAAACTTTTTTTAAAAATTTGAGTGCAGCGGTTTTCACTGGCTAGGTCCAAGGCCTCCGCTTTAAAAGCCTCATCGTACTTACGCTATTTTTCGGGCGATGCCCTGTTCTTTTTAGCTGTCATGGCAGAAGGAATACACATCCTTTTCTGCCCGCCTTCCCTGTAGCACCTCAACAGTTCGTTTTATCCCCCTGCTGCTATACGAAGGCCTATTATCACTCAGCGTATTCCACATAACCCACATTATGTGGAATTACATTTTAACCGTTTTAAACACAATCCTTGTGCGTATTTAAACTCAGTCTTTGTGCGTAAATAGATGCAATTATTATAGTCGTCGAATAGCTCTGATTGTGCGTATTTAACTACATTAATATCAAATATTTATAGCAGTTTATGGGTGGTCTTAATTTGCGGGCTTTAAATTGGTAAAGTAATATTGCGTGAAATAATGGCGTAATCTCTCTTCCCCACTACATGTCCGTGTCTAATGACCCTACAAACTCGATTTCCTACCCTGTTTGAGCAGCCCCACGCGGGTGAATGGCTCACCGAGCAAGAATCTCTTCGAACACCCAACACTGTCAGCGCCTACGGCTACGCGTTGGTGGACTACTTCCGGTTTTGTGCGGTTCACGCCATTAACCCTATCAGTGCCAAGCGGGCCCAGGTCGTGGCTTACGTCAGAGACCTCTCCGAGCGTTCCAAATCAGCTGCTCCTGCTATGCCTGGTAAGCGCCTTGGCTTCGTGAGAAGCACCACGCACGAGGGATTTGCTAATGCCACTGTGCGTTTGAGAATAGCAACTGTCCGGCTCTATTATAAATACCTGAAGGGAGAAGAAGTAAGAGCCACGAATCCAGTTGAAGAAGGAGTATACGGATGGGGGAAAAGGTACAGGAAGGCACGTCGCGGCTGGGTTGCCCGCCAGGAAAAGGAATTCTGGCTTCCGAATACAAGGGAGTGGCAGTCAATTCTGGACGCGGCGTCATCCGAACCCATTCGGAACCGGTTCATGCTGGCGTTGGCGTACGACGCAGGCCTGCGTCGGGCAGAGTTGTGCGCCCTCCAAATCCGCGATATAGACCCTTCTAGCAAATTAATTAAGTTGCGGCCAGAAACCACTAAAACGGGTGTCGCACGGGAGGTTCCTTATTCGGATGTAACGGCCGAACTATTCGCAACTTATCTGGAGTATCGCCAGAGATTCGGCCAACCGCTAGGCCCTCTTTTCTTATCCGAGTCCCGGCGTAACCCAGGGCAACCCATCACTATCTGGAGTTGGTCCAAGACCGTTCAAGCCTTGGGGAAACGAGTTGGCCTGCCGATGCTGACGACGCACACGCTACGGCATTTGCGCTTAACTGATTTAGCCAGGGCCAACTGGGAACTGCCTATAATTTCGGCCTTTGCAGGGCACAGGAGCGTAGCCACGACGATGCGCTACATCCACCTGAGCGGACGTGAGTTAAACGAACGGTACCGTCAAACGCTTAATTCGATTCTAGACCAGCGGCAGGAGACGATGAGAATCTCTCTGCTATGAGCAAGGGTGAATCACGCATGGACAGAAACAAAAATTCTGTTCGAAACTGGCCCTTTGTCCTTCCCCCGTCAAACAGGAAATTTAGCTTAAGTCCTTTGGAGAAGGTTGCGCTGCACTTCGCACAAACGCAAGGCCCCTGGGAGAGCGGGGCAAACGCACTCAAAAGCAGAATCAAGCAGCCGTTGAATCGGCTTGTTCAACCCATCGAGGCCGCCCTGCTGCACTGGGGAATTCCGACAGGGAAAGTAGATGAAGGCAGCCGGCGAGCGTGCATTTCCTTGCTGCTGCACGAGATGCATCGACGGCAAACAAGTCTTTGGGCTTGGGACGAGAGCGCTTGGGTAGAAATAGTTGGTCACACGAACAAGGAGTTTAAAAGCACCCACCGTGTTTTCGAAGACGCCCATCAAATTTCAAGCCTTACTTACCGGCAGTACGTTTTAGCCTGCGCGTATCTAGTGGGTGAAATTCCCATTTATCAATTAGTTGCTGGTTATCAGGCATACAATTCCGCTCAGCATATTTTTGGAGGAGTCGCAGTTGAGAAAGCACTGAAGGTCCTTACGACCGAGAACGTGCGAATCGGAGGGGGCGTATCCCGGCTGGTGCGCACGGCCACCTGCTACGCACTGCTAGCCAATCGAAGCCCAGAGGTAAAAAAGCTCACCCTACCTGCTTTAGAGAAGCTATACGAAACGAATTCAAGTAAAAAACATATTAAAAGAGATTATATTTTAATTTCAGAATTATTATATAATCTGAAAGCAGTACCGAATTGTTTACCCACTCCTCATACGAGGAAGAAATGGGTAACCGGAATAGACGACACTTTATCCGCTGATTGGATAAAATGGCTTCAGGCATGGCATGACACTTCGCCTAAACCGGCGTTCGTGCGTAATCAAATACAAAGTTTGGTTGCCAAAGCGGCAAGGTGGGCGGCTGAAAAGTATCCCAACGCGGCAAGTCCTCAGCAATGGACCAAAAACATGGCTGTTGCCTATGTAGCGGCTGTGACAAGAATGAAAGTGGGACAATGGCTTCATCCGAAAGCTACTCCAACCCCCAAATGGGGCAAGCCGCTAATAGCTACTTATCAGGGCCGCTTGCTGTTTGCCCTGCGGGCGTTTTTCATAGACTGTCGCAAATGGGATTGGTTTTCTTTGCCCTTCAACCCAAACGACGCCTTGGCTAGCCCCAACTCCGTTTTGCGTAATCGGATGCGAAGGCCCCGGCCGATTGCTCCGGCCGAATGGACCAGATTGGAGGAAGCCGGATTGTCGCTCACGCAGGAAGACTTGCCAATTTCTAATTTAGCATTGGTCAAGCGAAACAACGCAACTTCCTACAAGTCGTATCCGCTGGAAATGGTGCGCGCGATGGCGCTTGCTTGGCTCTTTACCGGGTTACGATCTGATGAAATCCGTCGGCTGCAAGTAGGGTGCATACGATCTGCACTCGGGGAAGAAAACAAGAACAATTCCTCGTCACCCCCCACCATCTGTGATTTGACCGTGCCCGTGGGCAAGTCAGGTTCTGGTTTTACAAAGCCAATCCCTAGTGTGGTAGGAGAGGCTATTAAGAATTGGGAGAAAATTCGTCCTGCTGTTCCCAAACATTGGGATTATAAAACAGCTGAAGCAGTCAACTTTTTATTTGTCTGGAAGGGGAAACAAGTAGGGCCTAGAAGTTTAAATAATATAATTATTCCGATGTTATGCCGAAAAGCCGGCGTTCCCAACGAAGACGTCTTGGGGAAATTCAACAGCCACCGGGCTCGACATACCCTTGCTTACCTGTTGAGTAATGCGCCAACACCAATGAGTGATTCCGACTTGCAGGATTGGCTTGGACAACTCTCCGAAGACTCCCTCCGCTGGTACCTTGGAATAAATATTCGCAAGCTTGAGGAAGCCTATGCTGCGGCGAATCACGTTAGTATTGACAAACGTCAGCTTGAGCAGTTAAAAAAACCTGCTACGAATGAGGGTAAGTTGCCAACCGAAGGCAAGTTGATGCCCTCTGTCGATCTTGGCCATGGCTTTTGCACGTATGCTTTCTTCGACCAATGCGGTCAGCGAAAGCCATGCACGGGTTGCTCGTTTTATAAGCCAAAATCATCGCTTTTAAGCCAACTGCATGAAGTAAAGAGTCAATTTGTACGCATGCTGCACCACCTACCGATATCGAAAGAAATTCGCCAGGCCATTGAAGAGGCTATAGCGCTGAATGAAAAGATGGAAGCTATTCTGCGGCGTAACGAAGAAAATCAAGCAAACGACGCTGCTTGATTTAGGGAAGCCCCTGAACAAGGCATAGTGGAGCATCATAGTGTAGCGATGCTTACAAATCCACTGCATACGTCCGTTAAGCCAGGCAATGAACCGGCCGATTTGCGCATTGGCTATAGACTCGTGAGGGTAGGTCGAGTCGTCAAAAACCTTGGAAGATCAAGCAGTATGCCCTATGGCGTTAGATTTGATAGTCGACGCTCCACCTGCGGCCCGCGCTCCAGCTCCGTACCAAGCCAAGAGCGCCGGCATACGGGCGGCGGGAGAGCTACCAACCCTTCCAAGAGGAACTGAAAATCCGCGGCTGGCTTCTCTTCGCTTGCTGCCGGAAGTCGGCAGCAAGTGAACCTGAGGTGAGATCAAGAGATGACATCACCTCGATTAGGGGAGGCCTGCAGCAAGGTAGCATTCAAAGAACGCCTTTGTGCTGAGCCTACTGGCGCATCATGAGCAACGATTCCAGTTCATCTATGGTAAGCTTGCTGCTCAGGTCAAGCAAATAGTCTTTCAAGTAATAGTTGAACACGCCTGTTATCAGCTCAGTCTTCTGGTCGATACTCAGATCGGTGAAAATGGGGATGTATTGGCTGTGGCGCTTACCTAAGCGCAGCGTCTCGTATTTGATGGGTTGCGTGAGGCGTGTCTGAGCTTCCTCCAGCTGGGCGTAGCGGCTGTCCGCGTCCCCATCCCACAGAACGTCATCAAACGTAATCTCGAAGGTAAGCCGTTGGGCATCTTGGTGCAGGAAACTCAGGGCCTGGATAAAAAAGGCGGGCTTCCACCTGCTGGGGGGCTTGCGGGCAGCGAACGAGCAAATCGCTTGGAAGCGCAGCGTGCTCGGCGCTTGACTTGGGAGCATTCATGGTGAGAACAGGAATAGTAACCGTTAAATCAATTCGTGCCCTGGGGTGCGGGCCTTCGCGCCCACAGGGGATACACCCGCTAGGCAGTAAGCCCGTAAGGTCTGCCTGAAGACGCGAACGGAAGTAGAGTGGGGGCGTGCAGACAGGAAGTGGGAGAAACGGGTTGAAGCAAGGTAGCCAGGGCGGTGGGCTATCGCGACGCAGCACCGGGAGTATCCGAAGGCGCAGCGGAAGAAGCCATGCTCAACCGGTGCTTACAGGCGCCGCATTTGTCGCTATCGGAAGTCTTTTCCAGGGTAGAAGCCTCTGCCAGGCCCGGGTCATACGCCAGGTAGGAAACGGGGTCGCCGCACCGGGGGAGGGAATCGCCCGCTTCGTAGTAGTGGTACGGCACCGTATAGAGCGACGCCGAGCGCCAACCAGATGATTGTGCCCGTACCGGGGGCAATTGCCGTTGGAACGCGCGCAGGTCCGCTTCGCTCAGCACCAGCCGCCGGGGAGGCAGCAAGTGATTGAGCGCGTGGAGAACTCCCTGTCGGACCTGCATCAGCAGCGGGCGCAGGGCGTCAGCAGAAGGCGACTGGCCCGCGTCAAGTCCGGCCATCACCGGCTGTAGGAGCCGGTGCAGGTCGGAAAGCGGCTGCCTGGCCCGGGGCAGTTTCTCGTCTTGGAAGATGTCGCGGAACCCTTGCAGAGGAATGTCCGCGTTATCGGGAGTCAGCACCCAGGCCATGTTAAACCCCATGCCTTGGTAAAAGTGAAGTACTGCCGTCAGAACTTCTGTGCTCCCCCGGCCCGTGTTTTCCAGCCGAGTGAGCGCAGCGAGCGAGACCTCGGCCTCCCGGGCCAGCCGTGTGCGGGGCCAAGCACCGGATGCAAGGGCCTCCGCAGCCAGCATCGCCCGGAGCTGGGTGAGACGTTCGCCAATATGTACTGAGTTCATAAGGAGGAAAACGCGAAACTCTAAAACCGTACGGCCCCTTACTAGGGCTTGCACACCTCGTTATCTGCGTATAGTTGCGCGCGCTGCTTCGCCTGCTTCACGACCAGCAGCGACTTGCTGTACACTTCCAATTGGCACTGCACCAGAGATGTCAGCTTTTCGAAGTCCACCACCAGCACACATTCCCCTTTCCAGTTGGGACTCTCGTTACAACGGCAGGCAGAGGTGATGCTAATAAGGATGAGAACTGAGGAAGGGGCTAGACGCGTGCCGGCGCAGATTGATCCGGGTCAATAGTTGCCCGCTGCGGGTTGTTTCTAGTCTCCCGCAGCACGCGTTCGGCGACTGCATTCCCGATTGCCAGCTGCTCCAGCAACGCCATCAACCGGGAGTGACCGGCCAGGGGGCCGGCTTCCAGTTCGGGGCGCAGGCTACTGGCTACCTGCTGTAGGCGGTCAACGAGCTCAGCCAGGTAGCACGCGTCGCCGCAATAGATCGGTGGATCGAGTTCGGGCACCCGCGGCGAGTGAGCTAGGCGCTGGGTCAGTCGGGCCAGATCCACGTAGTCAAGGTCGATTCCCGCGCGGCTTTCCCACAGGTCGGGCTGAAACTGGTGGAAGGCCTCCGACAACTCGGTCATGGATAGGGTGGGAAAGTGGTCGTGGAGTTGTTGCTGCACCCAGAGCACGGCCTGGGCGTGTTGGCTGGGCGTGGCCCAACGGTAGGGAATGGCGCGGAGGTCAAGACGGTTAGCAGGAGCGGGTTGCATAAGAAAAGAATGAAGCAGGCATATGTGGAATGAGGCGTCGTGAGGCAGATCTAGGAAGCGACCTTGTAGGGAGCATAGTGAGCAGAATCATCTCGAAATAGGCCAGGCTTATCTTCTACAAATAGACCGGTGGGGTGATTAGTTGCGGGCGGATAGGCAGGACGCTGGCGCAACAGATTCATAGGGCACACTCGGAGCCATGGAGTTGAGGTAGAACGACAGTACCCAATCAATACGCCCGGCCATCGCTCAAGATTTACCGGCCACGCAACACGAAGATACATAATAGGGCAAATTTGCCCTACTGTGGAGTGCAAAAGACTTCCTCCTTTGCTGGGTGAAGTATGTGCGCGATCAGGAAAAGCTTAACCGGTTCGGGGCGCGTTTACGGCACCTTCGCCTTGCGCAGGGTCTTACCCAGGAAGCGCTCGCTGCTGAGGCAGGACTCGAGTTTAGTCAGATCGGCCGCATTGAACGGGGCATCATTAATACGAGCCTGAGTACCGTGTTTGTCCTGGCTGACACCTTACAGGTGGATGTGCGCGAACTCTTCGACTTTGCCAGTTCGCCGTCTGCACCGCAACCGTAAATGCTACAGTGCTCGAGCGGAACCAGCCTCAATCGTTCGTAGCATAAGTGGTAGCACAAGAGTAGGAACGGAAAGTATCGCTAGGCTACTTCGCTGAGCGACGTTTCCCGATTTGTTAGGATACATAGTGGGCGTACCTGACCCGCCGCACTGGCTTCGGGCAGCGTGAAATCGTAGCGGCCCAACATATCACTGTGTTCGCGCGATGCGAGCCACATCCTACCGGATGTAATCCTCACCTGTATTCTGAGATGCTCTAACCCGCGCCAGGATTCGCCGACCCGGCCCTAACGGAAATTTCTGTTCCTTCTCTTGCCCTACCCCACACTCAGAACCATTGAGCCGCACTGGGTTCGGGCCTTATTAGAGGAACTTCTCCCAAAAGGGCGGATTTACACGCTACGCTAGTGGGTGGACGGGGTGGCAAAGCGGACGAAAGGTTGCAGCAACTGCCTTACCACTAACCACCCGCCAACAATCTGCTCTGCTGTTTTCAACCAACCTCTACCCCTGGGCCAAGGTCCAACTGACGGGCGACTTCGTGCCGCAACGCACTAGCACTGGATGTTGCCGGCCTAGCCCACCGCCGCGTATATCAGCCCTACGGCCCTATCTGTTTAACAACACCCAAGGATGCACGAGCAACCACGAAGCTGGTGAAGCGATACTTCCCCCCATTGGAGTAGACACTGAGGCTTCCAGATACGCTTTAACCGAATCTGAAAATGCGGGTTATCTTTGGATACTCCCATTTCAGTGAGTAGGAGCCAGGGTGTACCAGCACCCGCTGCAGGCCCCCAGGTTGTTCCATCAACTGGGGGGCTCTCTATATACATCACTCACTTCTGAATCCTAGCGCCTCAGGCAGCTCAAGCAATGAAAAAGGCAACCAGAAAGCGTCTTCGGGTCGTTGGCATCGGAAGGAAACCGGCTCCGGAAGCGTGTTCGCCTGCTGGTTCCTCGCACCCTTTTCAGCACCCCATATTCGCTTCAGAAGCCGAGTATGACCAATCCGTTGAAAGCGTCGTGGCGCGCATCAGCAGCGGACACGTAAAGGCCCGAACCATCGACTGGTAGCTGCTTGGCTAGCCCTCATGGGCTGATTCAAGGCTGGGTGTAGCCAAGAGCTAAGTAACAGGCGGGTTTTGGCTAGGCTACGACTCTTTTTCTTGAGACTGTTGGTGCTCAACGGATGGCGACAATCCGTTGAGCTGGCCCGTGTTCCGTTGCTTGCTCTGGGCAATAAAGCGCGAAATTTCCTGCAACTCCTGCTTGGTTGGCGGCTTGGACTGAATCAGGCCTGCGTCTTCTGGTTCGCCCTCAAAATGCTGGTTCATAGGTTTTTCGCTATCGAATGGATATATATACGTAAGGCGTATCCAATGATTATGTTCACTAGCCAGTTATTGAGTAAAAGGACTTCTATCTTCGTCCTGTCGGCCTTTACAGGTGTGCGGGACCGACGAGAGCAGGTAAGTCTTAGTTATTTAAAAAGTAGACAGATGAGTGATTCTAATACCGGCTCCTTCGCGGAGAAAGCTCGCGCAATGTTCGCTAAAGAAGATGCAGAAAAAGCCAAAGAAGCAGCTGCGCATGAAACGGCGGAGCGTCGCCGGGAACGGTTAGCCGCTGAAAGCTCTGCCATCTACCAGCAACTAACCGCCGAGATTGCTCAGCAGGTTAAAGCGCAAATAGAGGCAGTAGGTCGGATTTTCTCCTTGCCTGCACACTCTCAAAAGGGCGCGGAGATTGAAATCGTGGTACGGGACAAGTGGTTGCTGACGGTTCGATTTAGCGGGCTAGCCGTTACGCTGGACGTGTACAACCTCGCGGCCCAGAACAACCCGCGAATGCGCGAAGAGAGCGCCAGCCAGGACCACGGACGGTACCGGCTTGAACTGGATAACAAAGAGCTGTGGCAGTGGAAGTACGAAGGAGGTTCTGCCCCACGGGTCAGAGCAGCCGTTTTCAGCCCAAGTGCCCATGCGCCCTCAAATCTGACCAACGAGGCCTTAGTGGCCCACATCCTAGACAAAGCACTGACATTGGCCAATGAGGATACCCCGCGCAAATCGGGAAATGCCTTTCAAGTTTTCTAAACGCCAGGCGTTTAGTTAAACGATGTCGGGAAAGCGGGAAGAAAAGTAGTCATTGACATTACTGATTCGGATGATATTGACATCCGTCAGAGAATGGTCGGTGTAATGAACGTCGTAGACTTCAAATACGAATCCTTCTTGCTCTTCTCCAATATTAAGAGTCACCTTGTCCCCCTTGGTAGGCACGGAGGATAATTCGACTTCTGCTAAAAACTGGAAATGCCGCGCTTCGCGGTCAAACTCCATCAAGCATACTTTGGGCATAATATTCTGGTAGTCTGTTCTTTATTTTTTGATGTCCAGCTCCTGCAGTATCTGAAACAACTCTTGGCTATGGAAGTCGAGCGCGTCACGGAACACGTACGCATCTTCATTGCCCGCTATATCATTTTGGTTAAACCAGCCGGCGAAACGGTCCAGAATATATCTGATGCTATTTACAACATCAGATCCAGGTGCTGCCTGAAGACTCCCATAACGGGCAATTAACTCTTGCTGAATCTTGTCGTGCGCACCTTTAATGCGGTCAAAGTTCATGCGAGCCAAGGGATAATCACGCGCAATGCCCTCGTAAAGCTTGCTCAACGCGTAATTATAGTCGTTTGGGATGAGGCTCTTAAAAGTGGTGGCCATAGAAAGTCAAGAGGGACATGAATGGCGATAAAGGTAATATTCCAGGAGGCTGAATAGTAACCTTATCAGCGGAAAAGTGTCACATTCCGCATGTAAGGGCCGTGGGGCGAGAAACCGCACGGATTCCAATAGGCTATTATACTCCATAATAGATTAAGGGATAAAACCGAGGCTCGGGGTACACTACTCTCTCCCCCACTGCCTGCCCAATCCTGTTTCTTCCTCCTTCTAAGCTGGTGGATAATTCGCCTATTTGCTGGATGGTGTTCCGCCGCGCACTCGTAGATTGGCTATTCATTTACAGTAGATTTATCATCTTACAGACAGGTACTATGTCGCAAGAGGCGCAGCAAGCACCGTACGATACCTTGCTTGACAGCAGGGCTATCCAGCAAATCATCACGAAAGCAGAGGAAAAGGGGCTGCCTGGAGTGCCCAGCGGATTTATAGACCTCGACAGAGTAACCAACTGCTGGAAAGGCTCTACGCTGACGGTTATAGCCGGCCCTCCCTCTATGGGATGTACGTCCTTACTGCTGGCTTTCCTGCGCAATGCGGTGGTGGAGTTTAAAAAGACCACGGCACTCTTCTCTTTACAACTGTCCCGCGAGCAGTTGCTAACCAAGTGGTTGAGTGCAGAAACAGAGATTCCGTACGGGAAGATCGAATCCGGAAATCTTCATGACCACGAGTGGTTGAAGCTCAATACCAGCACTGCTCTCTGGACCAGCCACGCGGAGGCGTTTATCCGGGTACTGGATGATGCTAATCCAACGATTGAAAAGGTAATGGACGACTGCCGGCGACTACGGGAGGAAGGAGTTAGTCTATTTCTAATTGACAATTTGAGCCGGATTACGCTGGGCAAGGAGTCTCGCGCCTTTTGTCCGAACCGGGAACAGGAGGTTTCCCACATTATCCGTTGCCTGAAATCACTGGCCCGGGAGTTAGACGCTCCCGTCATCGTGGTATCTCACATGAATCGGTCGGGGCGCGAAAGATCTTATTCCTTCTATCGGCCGCAGTTAGGTGACCTGCGGGATTCCGGAACGGTGGAATACGAGGCCGACGTGATTATCCTGCTTCACCGTCCGGAGTACTATAAGCAGACGGAAGACGAGATGGGCAATCCCACCTACAACACGGCGGAGCTGATCGTGGCCAAGAATGCTTTTGGCCGCACTGAAACTGTCCAAGTGGAATTTAAATCGGCTTGTGGTCGATTCAGCAATCAGGAGCAGCCCCGCTTTGGTGAAAGCTCTTTTGACGAGGAAGGAGGTTTCGCCCCAAACACCATCCGGTTGGCCAGTAGACTGAATACCTCACCGTCAGGGAAAAAAGCTCCCCAGCCTTTTCCTCGTAGCAATTTTGATGATGGACCGCCGCCATTCTAGGTAAGGTGCGGGCTGGACAGGTGCAGTTGCTGCTGCAGTCGCTGGCGGAGTCGGTGCTAGTGCGGCACGCACCAGAAATTATGCTTTTTAAATTCAATCTATGAGACATTTCAGCGAGTACTCGGCCCCTATGCGGGAAATTCTGACGCAACAGGTACGGTCACAAGCAGGCGGCAAGGAATTAATGGTGTATTGGGCAGAGGCATTAAAAAAGGTCAACCCGCAGTTGCCCCCTAACCCGGCTTTTCCAGAAGCCGCTGTAGTGGCAGTGGAGCAACTGGTACGTAAGCTAAAACCCTACAACCTCGTTTTTGGGAAGCCAGATGACGATGGCATCTATGGAAAGGAGGTCAAGAACGTGAGCAAAGCGCAAGCTACCCGAGACTTCCTGGCCGAAAATCCCACTTATAAAGTCTTTAAAGTGGACGACTGGTACCAATAACGCATCAGTTGCTACTACCAAAGCCTTTTAATCTGATACCTACTACACATATGGAAGCGCAAGACAAAGGCCTACAAGGGGAAGAATTTGTGAACGAACTGGCCTACTCGTCCTTGCTCAAATTCTGGTGTTATCCGGGCCCCAAAGATGAGCGTGGCGATAAGAAGGAGATAGCTGACCTGCTAATATTATTTAAAAACACACTGCTGATTCTGTCGGTCAAAAACTACGAATTTAAGGGGCAGTACGACCGGTATTTCAGAAGAACGCTTGACAAAGCAGCCAGCCAGATATACGGAGCTGAAAGAAAGCTGCTAGCGAGCAAGCACGAGGTGTTTATTAAGCACCCAGACAGGGAGCAGGAGCAGGTTATACCAGCCGATTATACTGCTATTCATCGGATAATAGTCAACCTGGGAGAGAGTGTGCAGTTCTATCCGTCGGGCTCGTTGACCAAAGCCGGAAAGTTTGTTCATGTCCTAGATAAAGAGGCTTTCAAGGCCATTATGCAGGAGCTTGACACGATACCTGATTTGGTGAATTATCTGCAGGAACGAGAAAGGGTGTTTACTGACAAGGATGTGCTGATCCTACCCGGCGAAGAGCACTTATTTGACAATAATACGGGGAAGCAATTCTTTAAATACAGCGCAGAAAACCGTAATCCAGCAGAGAAAACGTCCATTCTGATTTCAGGAACCGAATACGATTTGCTGGCCAAGTACCTGGAAAATGACAAGAAATTTCCAGAACTCTTTTCTTCCTCAGAATACAATGGTGCTTGGTTCGACATTGACGGCGCCTGGGACTTTTATCAAAAGCGGGAAGAGGTGATCTTGAAAAGGAAACACGACCGGTACAGCTACTTTGTCGATGAGTTTGTGCGGAATGAAATCTTGGTTGATGTGAATGATTTGAGGCTCGACCTTGCCAAAGAATTACTCTCGTTAACCAGGTTCGAAAGAAGGATAATCGGGCAGGGCTTCTTCGGACTATTCGAGGAGAATAAGCACAAGAGTGGTTGGTACATGGCGAGAAGGCACGGCAAGGTTGCTGACCTATTAGTGTCCTTCATTATCTATGGCAGTGATATGAAGCCAGAAGTGGTTGATACAATGCTGGAAGTGGCTTTGCAGGGATACTCCTCGTTTGAAGGCTACCAGACGAGTAAATCAATCTTGATTGCCGCCAATAATTGGCTGACGCAGTTCAAATTTGGCTACATGCAGGATATCAAGGTTCTGGGTGAAGAGGAGGAAATGCACCTCAGGCATGATTTAGACAAACTTGGGTGGTTCAAAAGTCCACAGATAAAACACTACTCCCTGAAAGAATATCCAGACAGTTGAATGGATCATGATAGTGGCCCTGCAACCGCTGTCGACGCACTTAATAAATAAGTCTCAGATGAATCCGAAATGCCGTAAATGCTAACTAGTAATCAGTTCAATGAGGAGAGCGTAAAAAAGTGTGGGGCAGCCCTACTTCTCAGCCAACCTGAACGGAAATAACGCGACCCGTTGCTAAGCCCCCAATCGGACGGCCCCACACTTTTTGATACTCTTCAACAAGAAGGAAGCTACTGGGCGCAACTCTACGATCTGGCTCGGCTTACCAGGTCTAAGTCACGGCAGATTTGGCAGCGCGGTTACTCCCCGTAGTCTAGGCCGCCACGCAGGTTTACCGGAATAGGTCTGGTAGCTGCTGGAAAAGCTGCCAGGCTTCGGGCCAGCCCGCATCGGAGAAAATTGCCAAGCAATCGATCAGCTTCGTTCGGCGGTCTTCTTTCGCAAAGAGGGCGCGGTGATCAGCTAGATACTCTTCAACTAGTTCCACGAAGCGTTTGGCTCCCTGCGATTCATACTCGTACTTGGCCACACCGGTTGTGCGCAGCATCGCTTCAGCAAATAGGTCAAAGCATTGGGTTGGGTTAACCGCTACGAACTTGAGTAGGATGTCGAGCATGTGGTGCACCGTACCGGGCGTGCCCAAAGTGGCGAACCGAGAAATAAACGGCGCGTACTCCGTCAGGCATTGGCGCTTCGCCTCTAGGGTGCCGATGTTCTCTGGTAAGTCATGGCCGATAGCGTAAAAGAGTTGGCCGGCCAGTTCGTTGAAAATCCAGTGCGCTTCTTCTTCTTCTTCGGTGGGCTGGTGGTTATCGGAAGTCCAATTCCGAACTGCAGGCTCCACTGCATCCACCAGTTCCTGCATCAATACCTGGGACCGTTGCCGAATGGCGTCCTCTTGTGGATCCTGCGCTCGGTCGTAGCCCATAGACAAGTAGACCCGTAAAACCGCCATTACGCTCCCTAGCTGCTTCTTGTGTGCGGAATACGCGCTTACCCACTCCCGCAACTGTGCCTGGGATGCCGGCAGTTGTCGTTCCAGCGCCAGGCGCAGCAGCAGCTCCACCATTATCCTGCTTCCCTCGCCGGGGCCACTTGCTTTCGTCAGTAGTTTCAGCAGAAGCGGTTCCAAGCGGGCTGCATCCTCGTGCGCCAGGTTGCGGAGAACAGCGGTAGCGTGGTTAATAACCTGGGGATTGATCTCCTGCTCCGCAAACTTTTCGGCCAGTTCCCAAGTGGCCTCGGTGTTGTGCCAGCTCAGCTTGTAGAGCGCGGTGATCAACACAAAGCGCACGGTCGGATGCGGGTCGCGCAGCAGCAACTCCTCCACCCGGTCTTGTATCAGCGGCCACAGAGAGGAGATTTCTAGCAGATGGGCCAGGGCTTTGGCGGCCTCTATCCGGGCGGCAGAGTAGCCCCATGGTACGGACTGAGCAAAGTCTTCCTCCGTATCCGGTCCGGTGAACGGCTCCGGATGATGGGTTAGCTCCAGCAGGCGCGTGAGGGCCTCGGGGTAGCTGGTGGCAGATGCCGGTGCGTAAGCCAGCAGCACGCCCAGTCCTTCAGACAGCACGGCAGCGGCTTCCGCTTCGGGCAGAGCACCGGCTGGGGACACGGCGGCGTCGAAGGCCAGCAGCGCTTCCTGCAGGTGGCGGAGGATTTCTTCGGTGGGGGCTGCTCTGACGGCCTGCTGCGTGTGGTGAACCGCTCGGGCAAGTCCCGGCACCGAGTCGGCAGTAGCTGTTCCAGCGTTGTTCTCTGCTTCAAAGGGTTCCCTCTCAATGAACGTGCTGTGGATTTCCAGCGGCTTGCTGTTGACCAGCGCCTCGCCGCTTGCTATGGCTACCTGCAAAAACTCACGCGCTTCGTCGGTGGCTAGTTGCTGCGCGCCCAGCGTCTTCAGCACGGTGCCAATGACGGAGGTGCGCATCCATTCAGGTTCGGTAAAATCAGCAAAGCCCCAGGCCAGCCAGGCCCGTTCCGCCTCCTGCCGGGCTTCCGCAGGCACCAGTGGGTAAAGTACCTGCAGCAGTTCAATGGTACTTTTGCGCGTGCTCTGGCACTGCAGCACCAGGGGGCTGGACGCGGCCGCCCACAGTTGGCGGCCGAGCAACTGGGGCTGCCGGGCGCCTGCTTCAAAGAGCGTCCGCCACACAATAGCGGCGCTGGTGTGCTCTAGCAGCAGGCCCGGCATATCCGCCAGCAGAGCCGGGTCTTGCACGCCGGGAATCCACTGCAGAAACCGCTGGTACATTTCCGCGTGGTCATCGCTGCGGCTTGTCTCCAGATCATGCGCCCAATACGCGCTGCTATCGTCCTCAAAGCGGTACGAAGTAGTGCCGACGGTCAGGTTTTCAACCCGCGGCTCTGGCGAGGACCATTCCTTCCGGTCACGGGCCCCGCGCAAGGCGGCAGCCAGCACCCGCACGGCCGTGCGGGGGTAGGCGGCCAGTAACGCGGCAAAATGCTTCTCCACCTTATGCCGGGCCAGCTCAAAATCCTGGGCCGCATTGGATTGCATTCCCAGGATAAAGCTTGATACCATGGGCGTGGCCTGGTCATGGCGAAACTCATGCGACCCGAAAACGCAGTACACCAACTGCACCGCCAGCGCCTCATCCTGGCCCGCGAGCAAATCCAGGTGCTCGGCCAGCGCCGGGATTTCCACGTGTCCATACCGGCGGAAGCGTTCTGGTTCCAGCAGTTGGGTCAGCAGCTGCCGCGACGCAGCCGGATTAGTGCCGTAGGTACGCACCACGCTGGCAATGGCGGAACGCACCTGCCAGCGGTTCAGGAAGGCAGCGGCCATCACGCTAGTCAGTACTTGACGCGCCGCCTGGCTCAGCAAGGGTAGGGCATCCGCGGTCGGGTTGCCGTCCAGAAGGGTTTCCACGAGCGTTTGGTGCAGGCCCAGTTGGTCGGCGCCGGCACGTAGTTCAGCCACCACCCGTGCCCAGGGTCCGGCCTGGAAAGGCTGGTGGCGTTGGGCTTTGATCACCAGGGCTACCACAAAATGCCGCAAGCTGCGGGTGGCCGCGGCGTCTCCCTGGTTGAAGACTCGCACCAGACCCATCAGATCTTCGTCCGCTTGTACCGTTTCCACGGACAGGCGGGCGACTTCCACCCGCACAATGGGATCCATGCCCTCATCGGCCACCAGCGTCCCAACAAACCCCCAGAATTCGTCAGTGGACAGGCCGCTGTTGTGCTTGAGGCCGTCGATCCAGTAGTTGAGCGAGGGCGCCAGCAGCAACCCCGCTCCTTTGCTCTTGACCAACTGCGCCCGGGCGCTGGCCACGTCGGGCAACAGGGCCAGGCAGGCGACGGCATAGTCGAACAGCACGTGGTGCCGGAAGCCCAGCACCCGGCGGGGTTGTTCCAGCAGCAGCACGCCGTTTTCCTGCATTTCATCCACCGCCGTGCCCGTAGCCGCGTCAATGCGGCCCTGCGCAATGGTCAGGGCCTTGGCGTCGAGCATCTGCTCCACCAGCCGGGTAAGGCCCACAATCACCGGGGTTGAGTCACCTACCCGCTCTTGCCAGTACCGATCCAGCAGCTGCCCCTGGGTGCTCACGCCCGCCAACGATTCGGGCGGAGTGCCGCCCCGCAGCAAGTCGGCCAGCAAGGCCAGGTTGAACGGGTTCAACGCCAGCGCCTCCATCTTGGGTCCACCGGCAGCGAGGGCCGTGTGCAGGCTGGGCGACTGGCGGGCCAGATCCGCCCGTTCCCCGGCGTCCAGCAGCCCGATGTGCAGGTGGCGCACCCGGCCAAAGCTTCGGTCCGCGTGCTGCGGCATCGGGGGCAGGCCGTGGAACAGTTGCTGCCACTCCTTGCCCACGCGCAAATCAAACGTGCGCACCGAGGCCACCACGTGCCAGCCGGGCAGGGCGGCCACCTCCCGCAGCAGCTTTTTGTACGTGGTTTCTGCCTGATTGCCCCGGGATGCGTCCAGAGCATCGAGCAGCACGAAAGCCGGGCGGTCGCCCGGTACTTGCCGGAGTACCTCCAGCAGGGGATGCTCTAGACCAATCTCCCGGCGCAGCTCGTCGAGCGTACCCGGACCGTTTTCAACTTTGAAACAGAATACCGGGTGTTGCTGGCCAAGAATGCTGGCCGCTGTGTGCAGGATGGCGGATTTACCCGCCCCCGGTTCGCCCGTGATGGCCAGCGAACCACCCAGGGCAGCATCCACCACATCGTTGACGACGGGCCGGGAAACCGTAATCGTGCCTTCCACTACGTCAATGGTTGTGAAACGCGCCAATTCTGCCAGCGTGGCGGCGCTATACGTGTGAAGCCGCGCTATGTCCTGGCGGAAACTTGGCGGTTCCGTCAGCTGAATCCGGCCACGTAAGGCCAGCCGAATGGCGGCCGCGTCACCGCCGGTTCCCTGCCGGGCCGCCTGGTGTGCCCAATGGTCTAGTAGAATAAGCAGGGTGTCTTCCAACCCGGGGGCCACAATACTCAGCAGGGCCTCCGTAACCAGTTGGTGCTGGGGACTGCCCACCACGATTACCGAGCACACGGCCAGCAGCGCCTGCTGCTGCGCAGCCGTAATAGCCGTCCCGGCTTCTGCAAGCCACGCTGCATCCAATAGCCCGGTGAACACGTCCAGGGCATGCTGCTGATTAGCAGGCAAGCCCGTCGCAGCCCCCGTGCGGTTGCGGTCCAGCACTTCCTGCAGATGCTCCTTAATTGTCCCGGTGGCTCCCGTGCTGACGGCCAGTACTAACCGGTCCCGGGCCGGCACCAGCGGGCGCCGGGTGCCGTTTTCCAGCACCCCGGCCCGGAACTGGCGCACGAACTGCGCCGCCACGGAGGCTAATTCGCCTGTGGCATTATCCGAAAGCGGAACGGTGTTTTTGGCCTGGATGTAGGTTTGGCCTAAGTCGGTATCGACCACAATGTCATCAACACCGCCGGCGGGAATTTCGGCGTAGATCTTTTGCGGCGTCCCGGGCAGGCGTCCCCCCAGCCGCGATAGGGGACGCTCCGTCAGCAATAACCCCGCGATACAGGCCGCAACTTCGGATTGAAAGGATGTTCCGGAAAAAGTAGCTCTTCCACTCATAATAGTCGGTCAAGTAATTAACGGCGGCTATTGCAGCAGCCGGTGGGCCGCGGCGATTGCCGCGGTGCGCGCGTCGTTTACGCCCGCTTCCGCGGCAAACTCGGGCCAGCGTGTTACCTGCGCCACGACCTCATCAACCAAATCGTCCGCCCGTTTGATGTTCATTTCCCGGGCTACCGCCCGCAGGTCCTCCCGCGTGAAGCCGTCGCGCTTGCCGTTGAGGGCCATCTGGTGCTGGTTGGTCCAACGGTTCCCCGGCTGGTAGGCGTAGGCCACGTCGTAGGCGGGCGCGAGCCGCCACTGCCCGGTGGCATCCATCAGAAAGGAGATGTTCTTGGTGTGATCGTCCTGGTTGCGGGCCACCACGTTGAACACCATGCGCCGGTAAAACTGCTCGGCCGCCGTGTAGGGCAGGCGTAGCTGGCGCATCACCTGGAACGCCTGTTCGTAGGAATAGGCGGCGGGCTGGTTGTAATCGTAGTGGGCCAGCGCGCACAGCGTCTGGGCGTGGAGTTTTTCGCCCGCGGCCGTGCGGTCGAATCGCCGAGTCATGAAGTGTGCCCGCGGGCCCTCCTCGTAGAGGCGGCACTCCATCATGTCCAGTCCGCTGGCCACGGCCATGCGGTAGTAAGCGTACTCCAGCCGGCCAAAGTCCTGCGGGTCGCCCAGAGCCCGGTCTTGCACCCCGTCCAGCTTAAGGAGCCAGTAGCCAAAGCCGGGGGGCGCCGTCACTTGGCCGGAGCGTACTTCCCGCGTGTCCTCGTTGAAGGCGATGATGGCCTTGGGACGGGCGCCGCCGGCCGAAGTGCCCACGGCCAACAGGGCCGCCAGCCCTTCGGCGTCGTCGCCCATCTTGACGTGGAAGGCTTCGCGCTGGCCCACCACCTGCTGGGCCAGATCGACGAGGGCCGCAATTTCCAGGGATTCCGCCCCTGCCCCAGACACATTGCCCACGCGCGGTTCAAACTCCAGGGCGCCCATGCCCCTGTTGGCAATGTAGCACAGGCGCTCCACCGGCGAGAAATCGGCCGGGGCGCGACCCTGCGTGGCCAGCCAGGCGTCAATGAGTTGGTTGCCGAACCGGTCGGGCAGGGCATCGGCCAGCAGGCCCGGCAGCCCGTGGTAGGTGTCCGGGTTGAGTTGCGGAAACGAGTATACCTGATCGGCGCGCGCGGGCAGCGGCATGAGCAGCGGGGCCACATTCAGGCCCGACCGGATAAAGTCGGGGTCGTAGGCAAACGTGGCCAGCGCGCGGCCAGCATCCCAACGGACGGCGCCCACAGGCTTACCCCAGAGACGGACAACGGCGAGTTCTACCATTCAGCAGGCGGGGGAGTAGTGGAGTCAGGAGCAGTGGGGTAGGCGTTGCGGCGCTGTTTCTGCGTCAGCCGGGCCAAGGTGACCGGATTAACTTCCGCTTTGGTCACCAGGGGCTCCAGCAGCTCTAGATGCTCCAGCGTGCGCAGCAGTTGAATGAACGTAAGCAATGACGTCGGCCGGCCGTGTTCTACTTGGCTCAGGGTGGCCCGGTC
Organism: Hymenobacter sublimis; assembly: GCF_023101345.1. Classification (NCBI taxonomy): domain Bacteria; kingdom Pseudomonadati; phylum Bacteroidota; class Cytophagia; order Cytophagales; family Hymenobacteraceae; genus Hymenobacter; species Hymenobacter sublimis. Next base: position 14,260 of record NZ_CP095850.1, on the reverse strand, counting down.
AATGCCGGCGGAATCCGCCACGGACTGCTGGGATTGGTTGCGGTTAACGCGCATCTGCCGCAGGCTGCTACCGAGTTCGCGTAGGATGGCTAAATCTGAGAGTGAGTACCAATTCATGTTGTATAAGCGCAACAAATATGGGGGAATATAGCCAATTTGTTGCGCTTATACAACAATGATATAGCTAATCATTTTGCCCTAGTAGCAGTAGAACCCTGTATTCATGCCATTAGCTAGCCAGCTCGATGTTTGTATTAGCATAATGCCTACCGGTAATCAATATTGGTTTGGGCCAACAGGCCCGCGTTCACTGCCGCACTCAGTACATCGTTGGCTTTAAAGGTCAGATGAATGATACAGCAAATGCATAGCAACTTGCCTGAGGATCCGTTTACCGATAGGGAGAGAGCATCAAAAAGTGTGGGGCACCTCATCAACGGGTTACTGCATCTTCCTTTGGGTCACCTACACTGTAGAGGTGCCCCACACTTTTTGATGCTTTCCACCAGTTCAGCCAAGATTCACGAACCGTGACTGTCAGCCCTCCCCCACACGACCATAGCCCCCCTTACGAACTGCTCCGGGCCCACTTGCAAGTGCGCGTGCCGCTGACCGACGCCGACTTTACCACGTTCTGGGGCTACCTGCGCCCGCTGGCTTTACGCAAGCGCCAGCACCTGTTCCAGTCCGGCGAGGTGTGTAACTACTACGCTTTCGTAACCCAGGGCTGCCTGCGCAGCTACTCGCTCACGGCGGAAGGGCACGAGCACACGCTGCAATTTGCGCCCGAAGACTGGTGGATATCGGACCTCTACAGCCTGCTTACGCAGCAGCCCAGCACCATGAGCATCGACGCGCTGGAAGATTCGCAGTTGCTGCTACTCGACCAGGCCGACCTGGAAACCATATACGCCCAGTGCCCCGTGTTCGAGCGCTACTTCCGGCTGTTGATGCAGAGCCGCTACGTGGTGCTGCAGGAGCGAGTGAATGCTGCCCTGAGCCAGACGGCAGCGGAAAAGTACCAGCACTTTCTCCGTAAGTATCCCACCATCGTGCAGCGGGTGCCCCAGCACGTTATTGCCTCCTACCTGGGCCTGACGCCTGAGTCGTTGAGCCGGGTGCGTCGGCAGCTTTAGCAACGTCACTAGCTGGCAATCAGCTCGCGGCTTAACGTAAGATGGGGCAATATCACGCTTGCCCCTGACAGAGCGCCCGATACTCGGTGGGCGTCATGTGCTCCAGCTGCCGGAACATGCGGGTGAAATACGCCAGGTTACTGAAGCCGGACTTGAAGCAAATCTCGGTGATGCTGAGCGCGGGGTTTTGCAGGCAGCGCTTGGCCAGCCGCATCCGGGCCTTGATGATGTAGTCGATGGGCGAGAGGCCAAACTCCTGTTTGAAGGCGCGGAAGAAATTGGCCTGGCTCATGCAGGCCTGCGCGCTCAGCTTCTCAACGCTGATTTTCTCGGCCATATGCTCCTTGATGTAGTGCAGCGTATGGGCAAAGCGGTTGGAGGTGGCCAACACGGCCGTGTTGTGCTCGATGGTATGCAGCCGCTGCAGCTGCATGAGGCGCAGCAATAGCTCCTTCACCGCGAAGTCGGCCAGCATGTCCTTGTTCTGCGAGTCGTCGAAGCCAATGCGGACCAGCTTGTAGATGAGGGCCGTAATATCCTCGTTGTTATAAAAAGCGTGCTGGCTGAGGCCAAGGTGCCACTTTTCGCCCTCGGTGCGCGGGTAGAACTCGTTGAGGTAGTTGACCGTGTCGATGACTTGAAGCTGGTCGATGGCCAGGGCCACGCACTGGGTTGGGGTTTCGTCCGAGGCCTCAGGAAAGTCAATCAGCATCTTCAGGTTCGGGGGCACCACCATGGTGTGGCCGGGCAGGTAGGCGAACGCCTGCTGGTCGCGCAGGTGCATCACCTTCTTGCCGCGCAGCATGTTGGTGAGCACCAGGTCGCTGTAGGACTGCGCCACCTGGTCGCCGGGCGCCAGCGTTTCGAGAATGCTCAACTCGTACTTCTCCAGCGTCTGCACCCGGCGGTGGTCGATGAGCGTGGTCAGCTCGTGAGGGTCGGTGAGCGGAATGGAAGGCAGCAAGGGAGCGGGGCGAAAAACAGGCGGGAAAAGAGGGCGGGTAGCAGCGACCAAGGCGAAGCTAACTCAACGGCAGATGCCCTAACAACCTGTCAGCAGGCTAAAAATGTTCTTTGCTAGGATACTGCCACCGATTGCTAGCATTGTGCACCCCCCCGCTTTCGCATCACCAAAACAGCCGGACCACCCCTGCGGGTAGTCCGGCTGAAAGCTGAGGAGGCGAGGCTACCTAGGCAGTAGCTGTTTCAGTTTTGGCTTTTGGTTTAGCGCTTGGAATCAGGTTGTGGGGGTTAATCACAAACTTGCGCGCCACGCCTTTGTCAAACTCCGCGTAGCCTTTCGGGGCGTCGTCAAGGCTAATAATTTCCACGTTGACGGCCTTGGCAATCTGAATTTTGTCGTAGAGAATGGCCTGCATGAGCTGGCGGTTGTAGCTCATCACGGGCGTTTGGCCGGTGTGGAAAGAGTGGCTCTTGGCCCAGCCCAGGCCGAAGCGGATGCTCAGGTTGCCGGATTTGGCCGCGGCGTCCGTGGCGCCGGGGTCGTCGGTCACGTACAGGCCGGGGATACCGATGGAGCCGCCCGCGCGGGTGATTTCCATGAGCGAGTTGAGCACGGCAGCGGGTACCTCTACTTTGGCTTGCGAGCCGTGGCCGCTGGCCTCAAAGCCCACGCAGTCGATGGAGCAGTCGATTTCAGGTACGCCCAAAATCTGGGTAATCTGGTCGGCCAAGCTGGCGTCCTCGTTTAGGTCCACCGTTTCGCAGCCGAACGAGCGGGCGTGCGCCAGGCGCGCCTTGTTCATGTCGCCTACTATCACCACGGCGGCCCCTAGCAACTGCGCCGAAGCAGCGGCGGCTAGGCCCACGGGGCCAGCGCCGGCCACGTACACCGTCGTGCCCGGGCCCACGCCCGCCTTCACGGCCCCGTGGAAACCGGTCGGAAAAATGTCGCTCAGCATCGTCAGGTCGCGGATTTTCTCCATCGCCTGGTCCTTGTTCGGGAATTTGAGCAGGTTGAAATCGGCGTAGGGTACCATGACGTACTCGGCCTGACCACCGACCCAGCCGCCCATGTCTACGTAGCCGTAGGCGCCACCGGCGCGGCCTTCGTTTACGGTCAGGCAGATGCCGGTTTGCTGTTCCTTGCAGGTGCGGCAACGGCCGCAAGCCACGTTGAAGGGCACCGACACGAGGTCGCCCACCTTGAGGAACTCCACGTCGGCCCCTACTTCGATGACTTCGCCCGTGATTTCGTGGCCCAGCACCAGGCCAGCGGGGGCGGTGGTGCGCCCGCGCACCATGTGCTGGTCGGAGCCACAGATGTTGGTGGATACGACCTTCAGAATCACGCCGTGGACAATCTTCTTGCCCTTGGGGTTTTTCAGTTCGGGAAAATCAATGCTCTGCACCTCGACTTTGCCGGGGCCCAGGTACACAACGCCTCTGTTGCTAGCCATAATGGGAATGGTTTTAGAGAATGAAAGAATAAAGCGTCGGGCCCAGCCAGCCGGGCCCGACGCTTTGTCCTGAAAATGTAGAACACTGCTTATTTGCCAGCCACGGCGTTCAAGCCCGCTTCAGCCACGGTGTGGTCGTTCTCGACCGTGTCACCCGATACGCCGATGGCGCCGATGACTTTGCCGCTGCCGTCCTTAATGGGTAGGCCGCCGGGGAAGGTGATGAGGCCGCCGTTCGACACCTCAATGTTGAAGAGCGGGCCGCCGGGCTGCGACAAGCCGCCGATGGCGCCGGTGGGCATGTCGAAGTAGCGGGCCGTCTTGGCCTTTTTAATCGAAATGTCGAGCGAGCCAAGCCACGCGTCGTCCATGCGCGCAAACGCCACAAGGTTGGCGCCGGCATCGACGATGGCAATGTTCATCTTGACGCCGATTTCGAGCGATTTTTGGTGGGCTGCTTGCACCGCAGCTTGCGCCTGTTCGAGGGAAATGCCCATGGGTTTGGAGGGGTAAGGAAGGTATGAAAACTGACCAGCCGGAGTAGCAGGCCGCTGTGTGAACCGCGCTTCCCGCTAGCTGGTTACGCGAAATCCCGTGATTGCTAGGATACTGCAGCACTTTGCGAGGATAGTGCTAGTGCCCCCTGGTTTGGGGCTGGCCGTTCCCGAAAGCTTATACCGCCGGGTGCGGCGGCAACTGTAACGAAATCTTAGTCCGACGCCTTTCTGGCACTCAACTAAATGCTTCGGGGGCTAATTCTACGTGCTTACTGTGAAGCGCCAGCCCCTGGGCCGGCACTTTGTTTTTAGGCTCATCGCCCGCGTTTCTTATCCTAGGATAATGTGCCGGGGGTAGGCCCTGGGGGACCTTTGTCATGTTCTCTCGCTGGGAGAGAATCCTGACAAGTAGTTGTCTTCCCGATGAAAAAAATCCTGCTTCCCCTCGCCCTGTTCGCCGCCTCGCTGACTGCTGCCGCCCAGAAACCCGCCGCCAAGCCCGCCGCCAAATCCGGCGACCTCGTGGCCCAGCACCTGAAAACCTTCGATGAGCTGGATTACGACGTGTTCAGCAACGCGAAGTGGGACCGCCTGCACGAAAGCCACGCCCAGAACATCCTGGTGCATTGGCCCGATGGCCACACCACCACCGGCATCGCTCGCCACATTTCGGACCTGAAAGCCATGTTCGTGTACGCCCCCGATACCCAAATTAAGCAGCACCCCTTCAAGCTGGGCCAGGGCAATTTGACGTCGGTATCGGGCATCATGACCGGCACCTTCACCAAGCCCATGCCCACCGGCGATGGCAAGTTCATTCAGCCCACAGGCAAGAAATTCAGCCTGCCCATGTCCACCGTCGGCGTGTGGAAAAATGGTGTAATGGTGGAAGAATACCTCTATTGGGACAACCAATCCTTCATGACGCAACTCGGGCTGGCCAAGTAAGGAATCCCGCTGCCGCCGCTTCAATTGCTCTCAACCGCTACCTCCCCGCTTCTGATGACTACTGCCCTGCTTCCTTATTCTTCGCTGCCCGCCGAACGCATCGGCGTGCACCCGCCGACAGAATTGCCAACGACCATTCGCCTGGGCACGGTGCACCTAGCGGTAGCCAGCCTGGTTCGCTCGCTGGACTTCTATCAGCGCGTGCTTGGGTTTGCGCTGCTTAGTCAAACATTGGCCACCGAAGGCCAGTCCGCTGGGGCGGAGTTGGGCGTAGCCGGCAGCCCCCAGGTGCTGGTGCGCCTGCAGGAGCAGCCGGGGGCGAATCCCATCCCCCGGCGCGGCCGGTTGGGCATCTATCACCTGGCGGTGCTACTGCCCACCCGCGCCGACTTGGGCTGCTTTATCAAGCACGTGCATTCCCTGGGGGTCTACCTGGGCTCCTCCGACCACAATTACAGCGAAGCCACTTACCTGACCGACCCCGACGGCTTTACCATCGAGGTATACCGCGACCGGCCCCGCTCGGAGTGGCAGGTGAGCTCAGAAGGCGAAATCCAGTCGGCCCTCGACCCGCTCGACGAGACCGGGGTGCTGCAGGCGGCCGGCAAAGCCCACTGGGAGGGTCTGCCCGCGGGCACGACCATCGGTCACCTGCACTTTTATACCGGCAGTTTGACCGCAGCGGCGGCTTTCTACCACCAGGCGCTGGGCTTCGACATTGAAACCTGGAGCTTGTCGGGGGCCCTGTTCGTGGGCGCCGGGGGCTACCACCACCACCTGGGTCTAAACGTGTGGGCCGCCGGCTCGCCCGTGGCCACGGCGGCCGATGCCCGCCTGCTGCGCTGGGAATTGTGGCTGCCCGATGCCGGCTCCCGCGACGCGGCCGCCGCCCGCCTGCAAGCGGCCGGCTACGCCGTGGAGCCAACGCCTGAAGGCCCCATTGCCACCGACCCGTGGGGCATCCGGGTGCTGCTGGGGGCTGAGACGCAGCCAGCAGTATGAACTGCCACCGGAAACGCCCACGCTGGGCGTGGCTGGCCTTTTTTCTCCCGTTTTATCTAATTACTTCCATGACCGTTGCATCCGCTACGCAGCCCGCGCTGCTCACCGATTTATCCCTGGGCTACCGCCTGGTGAACCCGGCCCAGGCCACCGGCGCCAAACGACTTTTGCTCCTGCTGCACGGCGTGGGCGGCAACGAGCTGAACCTGCTGCCCGTGGGCGAGCAGCTGGCCGACGGCCACACGCTGGTGCTCACGGTGCGCGCCCCGCTGGTGTTCGGGCCGATGGGCTTCGGGTTCTACCAAGTTGATTTCTCGTCGGGCAAGCCCGTCTTCAACCAAGCCCAGCAGCTCGATGGGCAACGCCTGCTGCTCACCTTTATCCGCGAGGCTTCGGCGCGGTACGGCATCCCGGCCGGCCAGGTGTACCTGCTGGGCTTCAGCCAGGGCGCCATCATGGCCTACGACGTGGCCCTGACCCACCCGGCCCAGGTGCGCGGCGTGCTGGCCTTCAGCGGCCGCATGCTGATTGAGTCGCGCCAGCACCACGCCCCAGCGGCCGATATCCGGAAGGTGCACTTCTTCCTCAGCCACGGCCGCCACGACGACAAGCTGCCCGCTTTCTATGCCGATGAGGCCGTGACGTTTCTCCAGACCCTGAACATCACCCCGCACTACGAAGCCTTCGAAGGCGGGCACGAAGTAACGGCCAGCGGCATGATGGCCGCGCAAAAGTGGCTAGGGCGTGTGAACAGTTTTTAGGGTGTTGCTAAACAAATAGGGGAAAACCTCCGAGTCAGGCAGATAGCTACTTGATTTATGGGTGTTGTTTAACAACACCCTTTCTACGATGCCAGCGCCAAGGTCAGCCACCAGCTCACGCCCCGCGACCAGCTCTTTGCCGCCGTTTACCTGGGCGGCGACCGGCTGTTTGTGACGCAGAAGCCCCAAACCATTGCCGGCCCGCAGGGCGAGCTGCGCTACCAGAACGCCAGCAACCTGCGCTACGGCAACGCCCTGGCCTCGCTGCGCTGGAACCGAACCCTGACCCCTCAGCTGTTCGGCAACGCGACGCTGGCCGCTACTCGTTTTCGTTACGCCAATGAGCAGACCTTCGAACTGGAGGACCGCTCGCCGGCCGGTAAGCTGAGTGAGGACAGCCGCGCCAGCTTTACCTCCGGCGTGCAGGACGTGCTGGTGAAGGCGGACTTCGAGTACTACCCCAGCCCCGCCCATCAGATACGATTCGGGGCAACTGCCGTGCAGCACGCCTTCACCCCCGGCAGCAACTTCTTCACGAGCCGCACCCCGGTGGCGGCGCTCGATACGACGTTGGGCTCCCAGCGGGTGGGAGCCCGGGAAGTGGCCCTCTACGGCGAGGATGAAATCCGGCTGACCGCCCGCCTGTCGGCCAACCTGGGGTTGCGGGTCGTCCGCTACTGGGTGGAGGGGCAGGGGTTCGGTGGGCTACAGCCCCGGGTGCTGGCCACGTACCTGGTGGGCGAGCACACCGCCGTGAAGGCCTCCTACGCGAGCATGCAGCAGTATCTGCACCTGCTCTCCAACAACGGGGCCGGCCTGCCGACGGACTTGTGGGTGCCCGCCACCCGGCGCGTGGCGCCGCAGCGGGCGCAGCAGCTGGCGCTGGGCGTGGCCCACACGCTCCCCGAGTGGGGGCTGGAAGTCAGCGTGGAAGCCTTCCAGAAGTCGATGCGAGACCTGATTGAGTTTCGGGAGGGCGCAACCTTCTACAACAGCTCCCAGAACTAGCAGGACAAGGTCGTGACCGGAGGCCAGGGCCGGGTGCAGGGGCTGGAGGTGCTGGTGCGGCGCAAAACCGGCCGCCTCACGGGCTGGGTGGGCTACACGCTGGCCCGTAATGAGCGGCAATTCGACCAGCTCAACCAGAGCCGGTGGTACCCTTACAAGTACGACCGCCGCCACGACGCGTCCGTGGTGCTCATTTACCAGGTGCGGCCCCATAGCACCCTCTCGGCAACGTGGACCTATGGGACTGGCAATGCCTTAACGCTGGCCCAGGGCAACTACCAGGTCATCGACCAGAGCTACGGCCTCATCGCCGGGGCCCCATCGGACCGTTACCTCTACCCCGAAGCCGAGGTGTACGGCGACAAAAACAGCTACCGGCTGCGGGCCTACCACCGCCTGGACCTGGGCGCCACCTTTACCAAGTCCGTCAAGTACGGGGAACGAATCTGGCGGGTGGGGGCCTATAATGCCTACAGCCGGCACAATTCGTACTACATCTACTACAGCTCAGGCGAGAACGACAGCTATTTCACAAAGGGGCAGCGGCGGCTTTATCAGCTGAGTTTGTTTCCCATTCTGCCAGCCCTCAGCTATGAACGCAGTTTCTGAACCTGGCGACTGTTACTCAGTAGCGTGACGACCAAGATTGATGGACACCTATTTCAACAGGCAGTAGGCTTAGAGTAATTTTATCCCCCCGCTGCTATAAGAAGGCCAAAAAGAGCCCTGCCTGGGCCTTTCCATTCGCTTGCCGCCCCCTTAGTCGGCTTTTTAGGTCATTGCCAAGAGTTCTGCAACAGCCACCCTCGTTTTACTAAACGGATAAACCTGACTTCATGAAAACAGAAGCGCCGGTCCTTTGGGGCCGGCGCTTCTGTTTTCTCACCAATCGCAAGGATTACTATCCACGGTTTCGGTTGTGGTGGTCGCCCGAGCGGACCACGCGCTAGCCCCGCTTTGGCTTTGAACCCTTGTTATTTGAGGTCATTAAGTACACCACGCCGGCCGTCAGGGCGGCCACGGTACCGAGCTTAATGAAAAGACTCTTCTTGTCGTGTTTCCATTCGGAGTTGTACCCCTTCTCGGCCCAGATGTTGGGCACCGTGCCATGCGCCAGGTCATCCAGCAGGCCTTCCACCACATTCACCTTGTCGGCCATTACCAGGGGCAGCCAGTGGAGGTAGCTGTTTTCGCTGTATTTGAAGGCGAAGCGCCGAATCATGCCGCTCAGGCCCGAAGGGGGCACTGAGTTGCCGACCACGGCCGTGTAATCGGGCCGCTCGATGGAGTGCAGCACTTCCCGGTCGAGGACCTGTTGGGTGGGCCGCTCCCAGGAGCGGCCGTCGTGTTCCTCGCCGGTGCGATGCCGGTTTGGATACGTGGGGTCGTTTTTGGGGTCGGCATCGATGCCCCAGCCGGGGATGTGGGCAAAATCTTGTGCGGTCTTTTTCATGAGGCGCGGCTTAGCGATTAGCAGTGGGGGGGATGAGGACCGTCTTGATGCAATTGTCAAGCCTAGCCGAAAAAATGTGGTAGCCTTCGGCGACTTCCTCCAAGGGAATGCGGTGGGTTATTAACAAGCTGGGCTTGAGGATGCCGTTCATCACGTGGTCAATCATGCGGGGCAGGTGGCGCTTCACCGAGGCCTGGTTAGCCCGAATGGTCAGGCCCTTGTTGAGCACGTTGCCGATGGGGATGAGGTTGTCGGTCGGGCCGTACACGCCCACAATGGAAATTACGCCGCCTTTCCGCACCGCGTTGATGGCCCAGTGCAGCGCCGTAGCCGAGCCGCCCTGGAGCAGCAACTTGCGCCCGGTGATGGTTTGCATGACGTTGCCTTCGGCCTCGGCCCCCACGGCATCGATGCAGGCATCGGGGCCAATCCAATCGGTGATTTTCTTCAGGAACATGACCGGGTCGTCCATGTCGGTCCGGAAGTTGTAGGCTTCGCACTTGGCGAAATTCTTGGCAAATTCCAGCCGGTAGTCGTACTGGTCGATGATGATGACGCGGCCTGCGCCGAACAGCCAGCAGCACCGCGCCGCCATAATGCCCACCGGCCCCGCGCCAAACACCACCACCGTATCGCCGGGCTGAATGCCGGCCATTTCGGCGGCCTGGTAGCCGGTTGGCGTGATGTCGGTGAGCAGCACGGCGTCGTCGAGGTCCATGCCCGCCGGAATCACCGTGGGGCCGAAATTGGCGTAGGGTACCCGGGCGTATTCGGCCTGGCCGCCGTTGTGGCCGCCCCCGGTATGCGAATACCCCAAAAAGCCGCCACCGGCCGTAGACTCAGAATTAGATTCGTAGCAGTTGCCGTACATGCCCTGCTTGCAGCAGATACACCGCCCGCAGGCAATGTTGAACGGCACCATCACCCGGTCGCCCACTTTCACCTCGGTCACCTCGGAGCCAATCTCCACGATTTCCCCAATGAATTCATGGCCAAACGTCATGCCGACGCGGGTGTCCGGCACATTGCCGTTGTACAAGTGCAGGTCGGACCCGCAAATGCACGTGCGCAAAACCTTCACAATCGCATCCTCGGGATGCAAAATTTCGGGCATGGGTTTTTGAACGGCGCGGACCCTTCTGGGGCCCCGGAAATCCATTGCTAACATGGGAAGACGCTTTAAAAAGTGCAAAGAATGACTGGTCAGTAGTACTCCCATCGCGTTCTTAAAGTTGCCTCCACCGCCCAAATCCGTGGAAAATATCGCGCGTGACGGCTGGACTACTAACCACTTTGCCGGAGGGCCCTTTTGCTGAACGTTGGCTCCCGCTACCACCCCTCGCAGGGCGCTTGATAGAGTCCATTTAATCCGGTGCATAGCGCGCGGCAGACACCGGATTTACCTACCTTGCCCCCCCGTAATCCAACGGTGAATGGGTAAGTTGACAAACCACAAAAACCCTTAAACCGAAGTCGTAGCACCGATGCGTGACCAGCAATTCTTTACCACCCGTCTATCCTTCACCGCCGGCCTTGGTTAAAAGTTTGGTCCAAATGTTACATGGCTACCAGTGCTGACCTTGGTTAAAAGGGTGGTCCGAAAGTCGCATCTGGCGAGCAAGACCTACGCAGGCCCTTGCAGCACGTCAAAGAGCTGGGCCAGCTGCGGAGATGCCCGCAGTTGCTGGTCCGGTCGGTGCAGTACCGCCGACTGGGGTTCGGGACCAAGCAAGCCAAACCAGTTGAGCCCCCGCTCAAACGTGCGCACCCCATAGCAGTGGGTGAGTTGTTCCAGTGGCGTCCGGTACGCCGGGTCGGTGAACTCGGCCAGCACGAACGGAAACGCCCGCTGATAAAGCTCGGCGTAAAAGGAGACGGGGTGCGGCTGCTCGCCGAAGCGGGCGAGCAGGTAGACCGAATACGCCCAGCCGGTTTGCCCCACCGTCTGCGAGGGGTAGCCGTCGTGCGCGGCCCACAGGAAGCGGTTGGTAAAGGTGTCCAACACAAGCGCCCAAAGGGCCGGGCGTTGGGCTGGGTCGAGCAACTGGGTGCCTTTTTTGGTCAGCAGCAATTGCCCCCGTACCAGGCGGGCCAGGCCCGCCAGCCGAGTCGTTTGGTGCAGCGTGGTGATGGCCAGCGAATCAATTTCCCGGCTCAGGGTGAACAGGCCCGTTTCCAGTCCTTCTTCGAGGAGGAAGCCGTGGGCGTAGAGTTCGCGCAGGTACTTGCGCGGCAGGTACCCTAAGGGCGTCAGCCGCAGCGGGGTTTCGCGCTGCAACAGGCGCAAAAAGGCCTCCGTCAGCCGCAGAAACGGGACCTGGTCCAGCACGTCGTTCGGCACGTTGGTGCGCAATTGCACCACGCTGGCCGGCCCCAGCGGCTGGTAAAGCAGCGCGTGCATCTGCACCGGACTCAAGCCGCAGAAATCCGGCTGCGGCGTGTCGTTGTAGCGGTGCAGCGCCGCAGTCAGGTCTGGCTGAGAAGGGATGGCCATGCTACTTGGCTTTGAGGGGTGTGGGCTTTTCGTTAATCTGGCAGCCGGCGAAGCGCAAGATTTTGTAGAGGGTGCGGCGGGAGCCAATCTGAAAGTAGGCCATGAGCTGGCGCGTGGATTGCTGGCCGGCTTCGTAGAGTTCCTTGACGGCGGGTGCAATTTTCTGGTAGCGCGGGGCCAGGCCCGGCGGGCGGCCGCCCTGCCGCCCGCGGGCCCGGGCCGCTTGCAGCCCGGCGTGGGTGGGGTGTTGTTAAACAAATAGGGGAAAACCTCCGACCCAGGCGCACAGCTATCTGGTTTTCATGATTAGTATTCTGTTTGACAGTGTGTTACCCGGTATGTGACCAAAACGATAGTGTTAATGACCGTTATTTCTACCCACCAATGATAGCGTTAACGTCCATGTAAAGGCATCGAAAACCGGTACCTTTACGAAGCGCATTTACCTTATCGCTAACCTGCCCGTTTTGCCCATGCTATTTGGCTACGTCCGCGTCTCCACGAGCGCCCAATCGGCCGAGAGCCAGAAGAGCCTCATCGCCCGCTATCTGGTCGAGCACCGCTGGACCCTCGACGAGTGGATTGAAGTAGAAATGTCTTCCCGCCGCACCGCCGGGCAGCGCCGCCTGCCCGAGCTGCTGGCCAAGGTTGGCCTTGGTTAAAAGTTTGGTACAAAGGTTAAACGGGCGGGGCCGCAGGAGACTCCCAGTCGAAGGCAAAAAGGGCCTCCAAATCGAAGGGGAGTGAATCTTTTAGGGCGTCGTCCGAGAAATCGAACTCGCCGTTCAGATTGATGTGCTGCCAGCTCGCCCGTGAGCTGGCAGTACATCAATCTGCCACGGACTAGCGCTCGGCCGCCGGGGCATGAAGCAGCTACTGGTTGGGACAAAGGCAATTCCAACAGACGATTACGTTCTGCACCAGCCGTTTGCAAGGGCCTGCTTGCGTGGGTGGTCGCATGCCCGCCGTCGCCCGCTCATGGATACTCTCGCGGCCATACCCAGCCAGCGCGGCGAAGAGGCCCAAGACCGCCCGCCCGGCCGGGGTGGCCGTATCGATGCCTAGGTCCAGAGCGACGAAGCGGACCTGCCGGGCGTGCAGAGCGGCCACCACCTACATGATGTGGGTGCTGTTGCGGCCCAGCCGGTTCAGGCGGGCTAAAGTCACCGTGTCCCCGGCACGCAACGTGGCCAGCCGCTCGGTGAGCACCGGGCGCTGTGAGCGTGCCGCTGATTTTTTCCCAAATCAGGCGGTCTACGCCCGCGACCTTTAGTTGTCCATATCAAAATGTCACATCTGCGTACTTTGCCGCCATGTCCGATTTCCGTCTGCGCGTATTTGCCGCTGTGGCCCGGCACCTGAGCCTGACCAAGGCCGGCCAGGAGCTGTTTGTGAGCCAGCCGGCCGTTACCAAGCACATCCGGGAGCTGGAAGCACAGTACGGCCAGCGCCTGCTGGAGCGGCGCGGCAACCGCGTGACCCTCACCGAGGCCGGCCGCCTGCTGCACGCCCACGCCGATGCCGCCGCCGCCGCTCAGCAGCAGCTGGAGGACCAGCTGCTGGCCCTGCGCGACCCCGACGAGGCCGCCGGCCGCCTGCGCCTGGGGGCCAGCACCACGCTGGCCCAGTACGTGCTGCCGGGCCTGCTGCCCGCCTTCCAGGCCCGCTACCCGCAGGTGCAGCTCTCGTTTCTGAACGCCAACTCCGAGCGCATTGCCGAGGCCCTGCTGCGCGGCGAGCTGGACCTAGGCTTCGTGGAGGGCCGCACCAAGAGCCACGACCTGCACTACGAGCTGCTGCTGCCCGACGAGCTGGTGGCCGTGCGCCGCGCCACACCCGGCGGCCCGCCCGCCGCCCCGCTGCCCCTGGCCGAGGCGCTGGCCCACCCGCTGGTGCTGCGCGAGCGGGGCTCGGGCACGCTGGAAATCCTCGAATTTGCCCTGCGGGCGCAGCACATCAAGCTCAGCGCCCTGCCCGTGGCCATTTACCTGGACAATACGGAGGCCATCAAGCGCTACCTCGAAGCCGCGCCCACCGCCCTGGGCTTCGTGTCGCGCCGGGCCCTGGACCGCGAGCTGGCGGCCGGGCTGCTCGAAATCGTGCCCATTGCCGGGCTGCACTTGGCCCGGCAGTTCGAGGCGGTATCGGTGCAGGGACAGGTGCTGGCCCGGCCGGCGCAGCGCTTCCTGAGCTTCGTGCAGGGGCAGCTGAAGGGGGGCAAATAAAAAATGGTGATGCTGGATAACTATTCGGTATCCGCTGAAAGCACCACTTTATGAGCAGCTTACGTACCATTGCAGCGTAGTGCGGACCGGGTGGTTCGCCCATCTTCACCCGACTTACTTATACTCATGGAAAACACTCCGCAGCCCGCCCCAACCGATGCGCAACCCGCCGCCGAACCGGCCGCCCACGATGGCACCCCGCACTACGGCGACTTCGGCCACCCCGCCGACCCCACCGCGCCCCGCCACTACCAGGCCCCGACCAACGACGGCTCGAACGACAACCCCGACGAGTTCAGCGAATTTCGCGGCAAAA
>NZ_CP095849.1 GCF_023101345.1 Hymenobacter sublimis | reverse complement strand
CTCGCCCGTGGGCGTGGTGGTGTCGATGTTTTCCTGGTAGGAGATGAAGTCCACGCCCAGGCTCTGGAATTCCTTCAGCGCGTTGACCAGCGCCTGGGTCGAGCGGGCGAAGCGGTCGTAGCGCCAGACCAGCACCGCGTCGAGCTGCCGCTTCTTGGCGGCGGCCATCATGCGTTTGTACTGGGTCCGTTCCTCGCTGGTTCCCGAGGCCTGGTCGACGTATTCTTCGACGATGGCGAAGCCCCGCCGCTGGGCGTACTCGCGCAGCGGCCGCAGCTGCGTCTCCGGGTCCTGGCCTTTGTCAAGGGTGGAGACGCGGGCGTAGAGGGCGACGCGTGTGGGCTGGTCGGTCGGTTTGACGGGCATCGGGGGTTATCAAAAAGGAATTCCTTTGCAAAGCTACTTTTTCGGGTGTAAAATCGGCCTTGCCGCCCCCAAAAACGCGGGTCGTTTTGCCGACCCTTTTTGATAGCCCATGCCGCAGGAGTTTCTCACCACCCCCGAGCGGCTGCGCTACCAGACCGTGCCGGCCAGTCTGCTCGAAGTCGACATCCGCCAGCACTTCCATTTGACAGAAGCCGACCGCACCTTTTTGACGTCGTTTCGCGGCGCGGCCAACCGCCTGGGCCTGGCTCTGCAGGTGGGTGTGCTGCGGCTGATGGGCTTTCTGCCCGAGGCCTGGGCCAGCCAGCTGCCACCCGAAGCGGTGGCTTTCGTGGCCACGCAGCTCGCAACGGAAGCGACCCACTTGGCCGACTATGGCGCGCGGCAGCAAACGCGCAGCGACCATTTTTTAGCCGTGCTCCGGCACCTGGAGTATCGCAAGTGGGAGCCGCTGGATGCGGCGTGGCTGGAACCGTGGCTGGTGGAGCGGGCCCTGGAGCACGACGGCGACCGGGTGTTGCTGGCCATGACGTGCCAGAAGCTGCACCAGGCCCGCATCGCCCGCCCGGCCATCGGCACGCTGGAGCGCCTGGTGGGCGGCATTAGCGACCTGGCTACCCAGGAAACCTACCGGCGGCTGGCCCCCTTGCTCACGGACGAGGTACGCCAGCAGCTGGATACGCTGCTGCTGCCCGAAACGGGACGGCAATTGACCAGGCATCGTTGGCTGGTGCAGCCGGCGACCGTCAGCAATCCGGCGGCCATCGTGATCGCGTTGGACAAGCTCCGCTACCTGGACGGCCTCGGCGTGGCCAGCTGGGACGTCAGCAGTTTGCACCCGAACCGGCAGAAACGCCTGGCGCTGCTGGCCCGCAGCCGCTCGAATCGGAACCTGGAACGCCTGCCGGCCGCCAAGCGCTACCCCGTGCTCGTGGCGTTTGTGCGCGAGAGCTACCTGACGCTGACCGACGAGGTGCTGAGCATGGTAGATGCCTTTTGGGAACAGAGCCTGGCCAAGGCCCGCCGGGCCCACGACCAGTACCAGCAGCAGGTCGTCGCGGCCAAGGATACGGCCCTGCGCACGCTGGCCCAGGCCGTGGAAATCGTGCTCGACGAGGACCAGACCCCGGCCGGGCAGGTGCGCCCGCGCATTTACGACCAGGTGCCGCGCGAAGACCTGGTGCTGGCCTGGGAGGCCGTGCAAACCATGCTCTACCCGACCCGCCACTCGCACCTAAGCTTCCTGGCCAAGCGCTACCCGCTCTTCAAGCAGTTCACGCCCCGGCTGCTGGAGCAGCTCGGGTTTCAGCAGGGCTTTGCCGGCGACGACTTCGGGGCCGCCCTGCAGCTGGTCAGCGAATTGCAGGCGGGCCGGCGGCGCAAGCTGCCCGAGCAGGCCCCGACCGGGTTCCTGAAACCGACCTGGCGCAAGTTCGTGCTGGGCGATGCGCTCAGCGCCGAGCAGCAGCGGCCGGCCTACGAGCTGTCCGTACTGGCCACCCTGCGCGACCGGCTGCGCTCGGGCGACGTGTACGTGGCCCCTTCGCACCGCTACGCCGACCTGAGCAGCTACCTCATCCCCCCGGCCGAATGGGAGCAAGTGCGGCCCGAGCTGTGCGCCCAGTTGGGCTTGCCGCCCATGACCACGGACCGCCTCACCGAGCGCGTGCAGGAGCTGGCCGACTTGCTCGGGCCCATGAAAACCCTGCTCGAGGCGGGCGGCGACGTGCGCCTGGAAGCCGGCGAATTGGTGGTCACGCGGCCCGCCGCGCAGGAGGTCCCCGCCGGCGCGCAGGCGCTGCAACAGGAGATTGGTCGTCGCCTGCCGGCCGTGGACCTGACCGACATTCTGGTCGAAGTCAACGCCTGGCTGGGCTTTACGGCGCACTTGCCCGGGCTGGTGCACGCCCCGCGCGGCGACGAGCACGACACGCGGCTGCTGGCGACCCTGCTGGCCACGGGCTGCAATATCCCGTTGGCCGATATGGCCCGTAGTGCCGCACTGCCCTACCAGTCGCTGTGGTGGACGGCCACCAACTACCTGCGCGATGACACGCTCAAAGCGGCCAACAACCTCTTGGTCAATGAGCATCACCGGCAGTGGCTGGCCTCCTACTGGGGCGACGGCACCTTTTCTTCCTCCGACGGCCAGCGGTTTGCCGTCAGCGGCAAGGTGCGCAACGCCCGCGCCCTGCCCACCTATTTTGGCACCGGCCGGGGCGTGACGATGCAAACCCATTCCTCGGACCAATATGCGCAGTACGGCAGCAAAGTCGTGCCGGCCACGCTGCGCGACGCCACGGTGGTGCTCGATGAAATCGTCGACAACGAAACCGACCTGGCCCTGGCCGAGCACACCACCGACACGGCCGGCTACTCGGACATCATCTTCGCGCTGTTTGACCTGCTGGGGCTGTTTTTCTGTCCCCGGATGCGCGATTTGGCCGACCAGCGGCTCTACAAAATCCGGGGCCAGGACTGGACCTATCCCGACCTACGGTTCACGGGCACGGTCAACCCGGACTACATCCGGCGGCACTGGGACGAGCTGCTGCGGCTGGCCGGCTCCATCAAATCCGGCCGGGTCACGGCTTCGCTCTTCCTCAGCAAGTTGCAAGCCTACCCCCGCCAAAACCACCTCACCTACGTCTTGCAGGCCTACGGTCAGCTCATCAAAACCCGTTTTATCCTGCGCTACCTGCAAAGCCAGCCCCTGCGCCAGCGCATCCATGCCCAACTCAACAAGGGCGAAGAGCTGCACGCGCTGCGAGCCTGGCTCTGGTTTGGCAGCGAAGGCGTTATCCGCCGCAAGCAGCAGGAGGCGCAGACCGAGGCGGCCCGGTGCCTGACGCTGCTCACCAACTGCGTGCTGCTCTGGAACACCATCTACATGCAGGAAGTCCTCCAGCAACTGCGGGCCGAAGGCTATCCAGTCGACGAGGCCCACTTCCAGTACCTCTCGCCCAGCCGCTACGAGCACATCAACCGACTGGGCAAATACTCCTTTACCAACCCGGCTCACTTGGACCCGCTACACCGCCGTCCACTGCGCCATCCCGGTGACCCGATGGCTTAGCGTGTAAATCCGCCCTTTTGGAAGAAGAACCCCCACTAGGCAGTAGTCGCCCTCCAGCTGCAGGTCGGCCCCACCGGCGGCCGGGGTGGCCGTCAGCTTCACGGTATCTCCTTCGCGCGTCACGGCCGTGACCTTGTGCGACAGGTAAAACGCCAGGCCCTGCTTTTTCAGCGAGCGCAGCAGTTCCTTGCCCAGGGTGCGGTCCATGGTGGGAATGATGCCGTCCGTGTATTCGACCACCGACACCTGGCTGCCCAGGCGGGCATACACCGAGCCCATTTCCAAGCCGATGACCCCGCCCCCGACAATAATCAAGTGCTTGGGCAACTGGCGCAGGGCCAGGGCTTCGGTGCTGGTGATGATGCGCTCCTTGTCCAGGGTGATGAAGGGCAAGGTGCTGGGCTTGGAGCCAGTGGCGATGACGATGTTGGGCGCCGTGAGCTGCTTTTCTTCCCCACTGCCCCCTTCCGGAGGCTGCACGCGCACGGTGGTGGCGTTGACAAAGGAGGCCACGCCCTGCACCACGTCCACCTTGTTTTTCTTCATCAGGAACTCCACGCCCTTGCAAACTTTTTGCACCACGCGGTCCTTGCGGTCCATGAGGCGGGGCAAATCCACGCGCAGGTTGTCCAGGTCGATGCCGTGCTCACTGAACTGGTGAGCCGCCTTGTGGTAGTACTCGGTCGAGTCGAGCACGGCTTTGCTGGGGATGCAGCCCACGTTGAGGCAGGTGCCGCCCAGAGTGGGGTACTTTTCAATGATGGCCGTTTTCAGGCCCAGCTGGCCGCAGCGCACGGCAGCCACGTAGCCGCCCGGGCCGGCGCCGATGATGATTACGTCGTAGGAAGTCATATCAAGAAGAAGAGGTGAAGGAACAAAGCCCGCCGGAGCTCCAGGCCACGTGGCGCGTAACGCCGGCGGGAGGGTGCCTAGAACTTCATGCGCTGGATGCGCACGGCGTTGAGGATGGCCAGCAGGGCCACGCCCACGTCGGCAAACACCGCTTCCCACATGCTGGCCAGACCGCCCGCGCCCAGGGCCAGCACGATGCCCTTCACGATAAAGGCCAGCCAGATATTCTGCCACACCACCGTGTGGGTGGCGCGGGCAATGCGCCGGGCGGTGGCAATCTTGCTGGGGTGGTCGGTTTGAATGACCACGTCGGCGGTTTCGATGGTGGCGTCCGAGCCCAGCCCGCCCATGGCGATGCCCACGTCGGCCAGGGCCACGACGGGCGCATCGTTTACGCCATCGCCCACGAAGGCCAGCTTGCGGCCCGCGTCCTTGTACTCCTGCACGTAGCGGGCCTTGTCTTCGGGCAAGAGGCCGCCGTGCGCTTCGTCGATGCCGAGCTCCTTGGCCACGCGCTGGGTGATGCTGTCCTTGTCGCCGGAGAGCATCACGATTTTGGTGATGCCGTCGGCGCGCAGCTCCTGCACCGTGCGGGCGGCGTCTTCTTTCGGCGAATCGGCCACGGTCAGGTAGCCGGCGTACTTGCCGTCCACGGCCGCCACCACGATGCTGTCCAGCACCTGGTCGACTTCGGCCGGGTAGGCAATGCTAAACTTGGTGAGCAGCTTGGTATTGCCGGCCAGCACGTCGCGCCCGTCCACGCGGCCGCGCATGCCGTGCCCGCTGATTTCCTCCACGCTTTCCACCGACACGCCTTGCACCGCGGCGCCCACGTGCTGGACCACGGCCTTGGCAATGGGGTGGGTGGACTTGGTTTCCAAGGCGCCCACCAGGCGCAAGAGCTGCGGGGCGTCAAGTCCTTGGGCCGGCTGCACCTGCTGCACGGCAAATACGCCCTGGGTCATGGTGCCGGTTTTGTCCATCACCACGGTGTCGAGCTCGCGCATGGCGTCCAGGAAGTTGGAGCCCTTGAAGAGGATGCCGGCCCGGGAGGCGGCGCCGATGCCGCCGAAGTAGCCCAGCGGAATGCTCACCACCAGCGCGCAGGGGCAGGAAATCACGAGGAAGACCAGCGAGCGGTAGAGCCAGGTGCGGAACACGTAGTCGTCGACCACGAAGTAGGGCACGGCAATGAGCAACGCAGCCAGCAGCACCACGATGGGCGTGTAGACCTTGGCAAACTTGGTGATAAACTGCTGGGTTTTGGCCTTGCGGCCCACGGCGTCCTGCACCATGGCCAGGATTTTGGCCAGCTTGGTGTCCTGGTACGTGGCAGTGACGGCCACCTGAATCAGGCTTTCGAGGTTGACCATGCCGGCCAGCACCACTTCCCCGGCCTGCTTGGTCTGGGGCACGGACTCCCCGGTCAGGGCGGCGGTGTTGAAGCTGGCGGGCCCCTTCACCAGCGTGCCGTCCAGGGCCACTTTCTCGCCGGGCTTTACCTCAATCGTATCGCCCACCACCACTTGCTTGGGGTCGAGCACCTGGGGCTGGCCGTTGCGGATGACGGTGACTTCGGTGGCCTGAATTTCGAGCAGGGCCCGGATGCTGCGTTTGGCGCGGTTCACGGCCGCGTCCTGGAACAGCTCGCCCACGGTGTAGAACAGCATCACGGCCACGCCCTCCGGGTACTCGCCGATGGCAAAGGCCCCGATGGTGGCCAGGCTCATGAGCAGAAACTCGTTGAAGATGTTGCCCGAGGGAATGCTCACGACGGCCGAGCGGATGACTTTCCAGCCCACCAGCAGGTAGGCCACCCCGTACCAGGCCAGGCGCACGTAGCCGGTGAAAAAGCCCACCTTATAGTAGTCCAGCGCGATGCCGGCCAGCAGCAGCACCAGGCTCACCCCGGGCCAGATATACAGGCTGGGGCCCGCCGCCTCGTCGCCGTGGCTGTGGCCGGCCGGTGCGATGACGGGCTGGCCCGCCAGGTTCACGACCGCCTTGCCGGCGGGCCGGTGGGGGGCATTATGGTCGTGGCCGGGCACGTCGTGGCCTTCGGGGGCCGCGGCGGCTTCGGGCGTGAGCTGCTCGCGGTTCAGTGCGCCCACGTTTTCGAGCTTCACCTGCTTGGCGGTGTTGAGCTCTTCGTCGGTATTGGGGGAGGTTGGGTCAGGCATAAGAAGAAGGTTTCAGGTGAAAGAATAAGACGGCAGCCGGCCAGGGGCTACCAGTCCACGAAAAAGCCGGCCAGCCCCACCAGCACGAGCACGGCCCCGGTGAGGCGACGCTCGTGGTGGGCCAAGCCGTCCAGGTTCAGGCGGCGAATGCCCGAGTAGGCCCCCGCAACCAGTGCGCTCATGGCCCCCACGGACACCACCAGGTAGGTGGCCATGGCCAGCGCCAGGGCCAGCGTGCCGCGGGTGCCGGCGGCCAGAAAGAAGGTTTGAATCTCCAGGCAAGGCGCCAGAAACATGGTGGCCGCCAAGCCCAGCACCACCCGGCCGCCCCGATGGGCCGGTACCCGCGCGGGGTGGGTATGCCCCGGCCCCGACAAGGCATACAGCAGGCCGATGAGCACGAGCAAAGCCGGGGCCGCCACGCCGGCAACCTGCGAGAACCGGGCCGAGAGGCGCCAGCCCAGCAACCCCAGCGCCAACCCCAGCAGCACCGTGCTCAGCACGTGGGCCGCCCCGGCCACCACCGTCACCCCCACCGCCCGCCGCAGCGGCCAGCGCTCGGCCCGGGCCACGGCCAGCACCGGCGCCCAGTGGTTGGGAATCGCGGCGTGCAGCAGGCTCAGGAGCAGGCATCCGGTGAGGAGTTCGACCATAGCGACTAGGCCCGGGGCCAGAACAAGATGATGCCAATGCCCAGCAGGGTGACCGCGCCGCCGAGCACGTCCGCCCGGTCGGGCCGGAAGCCGTCGAAGTACCAGGCCCAGGCGATGGACATGACCACGAAAAGGCCACCGTACACGGCGTAGGTTTTGCCAAACGACGTCGGCTGCCAGGTGGCCACCCAGCCGTAGGCCACCAGCAGCAGGGCGCCGAGCAGCCCCGTCCAGCCGGGACGGCCCGCTTTGAGCCACTGCCACAGCAGGTAGCCCCCTCCGATTTCGCAGAGGCCGGCCAGAAAAAAGACCAGTAGGGGCCGTAGATAAGTCATCGGGCGGGTGAGTAGAGCTAATGAGTACGGAAGGGTAGCGGAAGTGCTTATTCCTCCTCCTCCTCGGCGTTTTTCATCTTGGCCAGCAAGGAGTAGGCCCCATTCGTGACGAAGGTGGTCGTCGCGGGAACGGTCTCAGGCAGGGTAATTTCGGTGTAGCCGTCCTCGCTGCGGCCCAGCGTCACGGGCACCAGGCGGTAGCGGCCGGGGGCTTCGACGGCAAAGGCGTAGTTCTTGCCTTCAAAGCGCACCAGCGCGGCGTCGGGCAGCGTGGAGGCTTGGGTGCGCCCGGTCTCGATGGTGGCCCGCACGTAAAGGCCCGGCAGCAGGCTGCGGTCCTTCTCGTTGTCGAGGTGGCCGTGCACCCGCACCGTGCGGTCTTCGCCAATGGCGCGGCCGACCAGGTACACCCGGGCCGTGCGCTCGCGGCGGGAGCCGGCGGAGTCGCTGGCCAGCGTAAAGTGAATGAGCTGCCCTTTCTGCACCCGGGCCACGTCGCGCTCGAACACCGTCAGCTCCACGTGCAAGTGCTCGGGGTCCACGATTTCAAACAGCGCGTCGGTGGCCGTCACGGCTTGCCCCACCGTCACGTTGACCGCGCGCACGAAGCCGGCCCGCGGGGCGCGCAGCGTAGCTGTAGTAACTATCTTCCCGCCCACCGGCAGACCGGCCAGGCGCAGGCGGGCGGCCTGGGCGTTGGTTTGCACCTGCAGGGCCCGGTAGTCGGCCTGGGCGCGCTGGTAATTTTTCTGGGGGGCCACCTCCTGCTCGTAGAGCTCCTTTTGGCGGGCCAGCTCGGCGCGGGCGTAGTCCAGACGGCTGCGCGTTTCCAAGTAGTCCTGCTGTAGCTGAACAAACTCGGGGTTGCGGATGGTGGCCAGCACCTCGCCCTTGCGTACGCGCGTGCCCTGCAGCAGCTCGGTCTTTTCCACGAAGCCGCCCAGCGGGGCCGTGATGGACACGGCGCTTTCGGGCGGTACGTCCAGCGTGCCCGTCACGGCCAGGCCCGCGCCCAGGGGACGGGAGGCCAGTTTGCCGGTTTTCAGCCCGCCGGCCTGCTGTTGGGCAGCTGAAAGGGTGACCACGTCGGACGCTTCTTCGCCTTCACCGGCTTCTCCGGCTTCACCTTTCTCGGCAGCTTCACCCGCTTCACCGCCGGCTTCTTTGGCTTCGGTGGCGGGCTCTGCCTCGGCGCTTTCTTTCTTATCGGCGCTGCAGCCGGCCTGGAAGGTCAGGGCCAGCAGCAGCACCAGGGATGCAATCTTATTCATGGGGTTGAGGTCAAGAGGAAGGAATTACTGGGCCGCGGAGCCAAGCAGGTAGTCCAGGTCAATGGCGGTTTGGTTGTGCTGGAGCACGGCGTCAAGGTAGGCCGTTCGCACGCTCAGGGCGCGCTCCAGGTTGAGCAGGAGCTCGGAGTAGGTGGTTTCGCCGGCTTTGTAGGCCCGCTGGCTCAGGCGCACGATGACGTCGGCCTGGGGCAGGCCGGTCTGCTCGTAGAACTGCACCCGCCGGCGCTGCTCCACGAGGCGCAGGCGCAGCTCATCGAGCTGGGCGGCGGCTTCGGCCTGGTAGCGCTGGTAGGCCGTCGTGGCCGCCTGCTCCTGCAGCTTGGCGGCCTGCACCCGGGCCTTCTGGGGCCCGCGCAGCAGCGGGATGGCCACGCCGGCCTGCACGCTCTGGAACCGGTCGCCGGCCCCGTAGGTCGAGGTTTGCCCGTCCAGCTCGTAGGTGCCGCGCAGCGACTGGTTGGTGTAGCCCACCGTGACCTGGGGCAGGCCTTGGGCCTGCTCGACGCGGGTTTCGGCCCGCCGCTCGGTTATTTGCTGCTGGAGCACCCGGGCTTGCGGGGTGGCCGCTAACGTGGCCGTGTCCCCGCTCCCCGCCGGGGCGGGCAGCAGGCGTAAGATGCTGTCGGCAATGGCCACGGGCCCGTTGGTTTGCAGCAGGGCCTGCAGCTGCCGTTGGGCCACGGCGTAGTCGGCCTGGGCCTCGGCGAGCAGGTTCTGGGTCTCGCCCTGCTGAATTAGGGCGTTGGCCGGTTCCAGGCGGGCGACCTCCCCGGTCTTGAAGCGCAGCTGGGCTGAACGTAAGAACTCGGTGTAGATGCTGTCCTGCCCGCGCAGGGTGCGCAGGCGGTGCCGGGCGTGCACGGCCCGCTCGTAGCTCAGGCGCACCTGGCGCGTGAGCTCGGCCTGCACTTGGGCCAATTGCTGTTCGCGGGTGCCAATCTGGGCCTGGCTCAGGCCGGCCTGGGCGCGGTAGTACCCGGGCAGGGCCAGCGACTGGCCGATGCTCAGCACATTGTCGGAGAGCGGGGAGTTCACCTGCCCGTAAGTGCCCAGGATGGTGGTGCGGCCCACGTCAAAGGCCGTGCGGCGCAACGCCTGCTGGGCTTCCAGGGCGCGCTGGGCACCCTGCACCGTGCCGTTGGCCTGCAGGGCCTGACCCACGGCCTGCGTGGACGTGATGGGTCCCTGTGCCCGGACGGGTGCTGCGGCCAGCAGCCCACCCAGCACGAGCAGCAGCACCGACACCGGCACGGCCGGCGTTCGTTGCGGCAGGTCTTCTTCCTTGGTCCTGTTGTTGCGCTCGGAGAGGGCGTAAAGCACGGGCAGCACCAGCAGGGTCAGCAGCGTGGCCGTCACTAGGCCCCCGATGACGACGGTGGCCAGGGGGCGCTGCACTTCGGCGCCCGCCGACTGCGACAGGGCCATGGGCAGGAAGCCCAGTGAGGCCACGGTGGCCGTCATCAGCACGGGCCGCAGGCGCACCTGCGTGCCTTCCAGAATGCGCTGGTAGAGGTCGGCGTGGCCTTCTTCCTTGAGCTGGTTGAAGTAGCCGATGAGCACGATGCCGTTGAGCACGGCTACCCCGAACAGGGCAATGAAGCCCACCCCGGCCGAGATGCTGAACGGCATGTCGCGCAGCCACAAAGCCAGCACCCCGCCAATGGCCGAAAGCGGAATGGCCGTGAAAATCATGACGGACTGCTTGAGGGATTTGAAGGTGAAAAAGAGCAGCACAAAAATCAGCAGCAGGGCCACGGGCACGGCGATGCTAAGCCGCTCGGTGGCCTGGCGCAGGTTCTCGAACTGGCCCCCGTAGGTGGTGTAGTAGCCGGGCGCAAACTTCATCTGCGCGTCGACTTTACCCTGCAGCTCGGTCACGACGCTTTCCACGTCGCGGCCCCGCACGTTGAAGGCCACCGTGATGCGGCGCTTGGCGTCATCCCGCTGAATCTGGTTGGGGCCTTCCTGCAAGTCTACCGTGGCCACCTGCTCCAGCGGAATCTGCTCGCCGCCGGGCGTGGCCACGAGCAGCTGGCGCACCTGGTTGATGTTCTGGCGCAGCTCGGGCGCCAGGCGCAGCACCACGTCGAAGCGGCGCTCCTGCTCGAAGAGCTGGCCGGCCGATTGCCCGGCAAAGGCCGTCTGCACGGTGCGGTTCACGTCCTCGGCGTTGAGGCCGAAGCGGGCCATGCGGTTGCGGTCCAGCTTGACCACGATTTGCGGCAGGCCGGTGACTTGCTCGACGTACACGTCCTCGGCCCCTTCGACCTGCCCGACCAGGCGGGCCGCCCGCTCGGCGTAGGAAGCCAGTTGGGCCAGGTCTTCGCCGTAGATTTTGAGCACCACGTCCTGCTTGGCGCCGGAAATCAATTCGTTAAACCGCATCTGAATGGGCTGCTGAAAGCCGAAGGTGACGCCGGGAATGACTTCCAGGGCTTCGGCCATCTTACCGGCCAGTTCCTCCTGGGTGCGGGCGGAGGTCCATTTGTCCTGGTCCTTTTCCAGAATCACCATCACATCGGCCGCTTCCACCGGCATGGGGTCGGTGGGGATTTCGGCCGCCCCGATTTTGGCCACGACCTCCTTGACTTCGGGAAACTGCTTTTTCAACACGGCGGCGGCCTGCAGGCTTTTGTCAACGGTGTAGCTCAGCGAGGAACCCGTGAGCGTGCGCATCTCAATGGCAAAGTCGCCTTCGGCCAGTTGGGGGATGAACTCCCCGCCCAGGGTACGGAACAAGAGCAAGGCGCCCACGAACAGGGCCACGGCGGAGGTCAGTACCACCACCTTGCGCCGCAGCGCCCATTCCAAGACGGGCCGGTAGCGGGCTTCGAGCCAGCGCATCATCCGGTCGGAGAAGTTGGGTTTATGCGCCGTGTTGCGGCTCAACGCCAGGGCCGACATCATGGGCACGTAGGTCAGGCTCAGGATGAAAGCGCCCACAATGGCAAAGGCCACGGTTTGGGCCATGGGACCAAACATCTTGCCCTCGATGCCGGCCAGGGCCAGCAGCGGCAGGTACACGATGAGGATGATGATTTCGCCAAAAGCGGCCGAGGAGCGGATTTTGCTGGCCGCCTCGTACGTGGCGTCGTTCATCTGCTCCCGGGTCAGCTTGCCGTCCGCCCCTTCCGGGTGAGAGGCCGTGCCCACGTGGGTATGCAGGCGGTGCACGATGGCCTCGACGATGATGACGGCCCCGTCCACGACCAGGCCGAAGTCGATGGCGCCGAGCGAGAGCAGGTTGCCTGACACCCCGAACAGGCGCATCATACTGATGGCAAAGAGCATGGCCAGCGGAATCACGGAGGCCACCACCAGGCCCGCGCGCCAGTTGCCCAGGAACAGCACCAGCACGAAAATGACGATGAGCGCCCCTTCGATGAGGTTTTTGGTGACGGTATTGATGGCCCGGCCCACCAGGTCGGAGCGCTCCAGGTACACGTCGACGGTCACGCCTTCGGGCAGGGATTTCTCCACCGTCACCATCCGCTCCTTGACGGCTTTGATGACCTCGTTGGCGTTGGCGCCTTTAAGCATGAGCACGATGCCGCCGGTGACTTCGCCCTCGTTGTTGCGGGTCATGGCCCCGTAGCGCACGGCCGAGCCCAGGCCCACGTCGGCCACGTCACGAACCAGCACGGGCAGGCCCCCTTGGGTGTTGCGCACGACGATGTTGCCCAGGTCGGCGGCGTTCTCCGCCAGGCCCTCGGTGCGGATAAAGTACGCCGTGGGCTTCTGGTCGAGGTAAGCCCCGCCGGCGTTCTGGTTGTTGCGCGACACGGCCTGGTAGACCTGCTCGGTCGTGACGTTGAGCGAGCGCAGGCGGGTGGGGTCCAGCCGGATTTCGTACTGCTTGAGCAGGCCGCCGAAGCTGGCCACGTCGGCTACGCCGGGCGTGCCCAGCAGCTGGCGCCGGATAATCCAGTCCTGAATGGTGCGCAGCTCGCGGGCGTCGTACTTTTTCTCGAAGCCGGGCTTGGCCCGCACCAGGTACTGGTAGACCTCGCCCAGGCCGGTGCTGACCGGGGCCAGCTCGGGACGACCCACCCCTTCGGGTATCTGGCTTTCGGCTTCGCGCAAGCGCTCGGCCACCTGCTGGCGGGCCCAGTAGATGTCCACGTCGTCCTCGAAGACGATGGTCACCACCGAAAGGCCGAAGCGGGAAAAGGAGCGCACTTCCTTGCGGTCCGGAATGGTGGCCAGGCTTTGCTCGACGGGGAAGGAGACGAGCCGCTCGATGTCGCCCGCGGCCAGGGACGGGGCCACGGTGTAGACGACGACCTGGTTATTGGTAATGTCGGGCACCGCGTCAATCGGCAGCCGGCTCAGCGAATAGCCGCCCCAGGCAACCAGGGCCAGGGTCAGTATCCCGATAATGAGCTTGTTGTGAATGGAAAAATGAATGAGCCGGTCAAACATGCTGGCTGAAGGGTAAGGCTAGAAATCCTGAAAAAGGGCGGCCGGAGCCACAAGGGCTCGACGGCGGCAGGTCCGGCGGTGCGCTGAAACGGTGCGCATGTGCCCACGCAACCGGGCACGACAGGGTGCCCGGTTGCGCGAGGCAACCGGAATAGGAGGAAACTAGGCTTGGGGAGGCTGCCAGATGCTGCCGGCCCGCTGCCGCGCAGCGGGGGACGCCAGGCGCGGGAAAAAGCGCGGGCCGGCGTATTCCTGCGCGGGCTCGCCCACTGCTACGGCAATGGTCACGGGCAGCGTAGTGCCCGGGCAACTGTGGCATTGACACAGCGGGGAGCACCATTCCAGGTGCGTATCGCTGCCCGGCCCGTGCTCGGTGGCTTCCACCTGCGTCCGGCTGCCGAAGGCCCACGCCGGGGCCTCGTCCGCACAGGGCAGACAAGCCAGCACGGCAATGTAGACGGCAAAAAAGACGGAGAAGAAGCGCATTGCTTAATTACGGGACGGTGCAAACATACGCAGTCTGCCGAAAGAAGGATATATAGGCGGCGGGTTTTGGGTTGCAGCCGGCGCAGCGCGGCGTAAGCCAACGGCCGCCCAGGGTGGTTGCAGAACACCCGAAAATGACCGGAAGTTGCCGCGAAGCTCCCGGGAAAGAGCTCCTTACGGGCAGTGTTTTTTTTGAACGAATGAAACGGGGTTCCGCTAACTTTGTTTAGAAAGATTACAAATAAGACTCAGGTTCATGTCCGCATCTACTTTGGCCCCCCCCGCTGCGCCGCTGCCCCTCGTGGACCAGCCGGGCACCGGGCGGGCCGCTTTTTCCCGGCTGGCGCTCATCGGCAACCCCAACTCGGGCAAATCGTCGCTGTTCAACCAGCTCACGGGCCTCAACCAGAAAGTCGGCAACTTCCCCGGCGTGACGGTGGACCGCAAAACGGGGGTGAGCCAGTTCACGCCCCAGCACCGCGCCGAAATCATTGACCTGCCCGGCACCTACTCGCTCTACCCCAAAAGCCTGGACGAGAAGGTCATCACCGACCTGCTCTACGACCGCACGTCGGCCCAGTACCCGGACTTCGTGGTGGTGACCGTGGACGCGAGCAACCTGCGCCGCAACCTGCTGCTGTTTACGCAGGTGGTGGATTTGGGCCTGCCCGTCATCCTGGCTCTGAACATGATGGACGTGGCCGCCCAGCACGGCGTGCACATCGACGTGCCGGCGCTGGAGCGCGAGCTGGGCGTGCCCGTCATCCCGATGAACGCCCGCAAGGGCGTCGGCGTGGCGGCCCTCAAGATTGTGATGGCCCGGGAGCTGGCCGCGCCCCGGAGCCGGTTCTACGCGCCCGAGGCCGACCTGGCCCCCCTGGTGGCGCAGATTCGCGCCCGCTTCGACCTGCACAACGACTACCTGGCGCTGCACTACGCCCACCAGGGCGCGCACATCAAGCTGCTCACGGCCGAGGACCGGGCCTTCCTGCAGGAGCTCACGGCCCGGTACGACTTTCAGCCCACGCCCCGGCAGGCCCAGGAAACCATTGCCCGCTACGCCCGCATCAACGCCATCCTGCTCGACTGCGTGACAGTGACGCGCACCGAGCAGAATGAGTCCTACAGCAACCGGCTGGACAAGGTGCTCACCCACAAGGTGTGGGGCTACGGGATATTCTTCGCCGTACTGCTGCTGCTGTTCCAAGCCATCTTTGCCTGGGCCCAGTACCCGATGGATTTAATCGACCGCGGCATTGCCGGCCTGAGCGGGCTGATTCAGGCCCGCTTCGACGGGCCGCTGGTGAACCTGGTGACGGAGGGCATCCTGGCGGGATTGGGCGGGGTGCTCATGTTCGTGCCGCAGATTGCGCTGCTCTTCGCCTTCATCGCCGTGCTGGAGGAAACCGGCTACATGGCCCGCGTCACGTTCCTGATGGACAAAATCATGCGCAAGTTCGGGCTCAACGGCAAGAGCGTGGTGCCCCTGATTTCGGGGGTGGCCTGCGCCGTGCCGGCCATCATGAGCGCGCGCACCATCGAGAACTGGAAGGACCGCATCATCACCATCTTCGTCACGCCGCTCATGTCCTGCTCGGCGCGCATCCCGGTCTACACCGTGCTCATCGCCCTGGTGGTGCCCGACCGGAAAGTGCTCGGCTTCTTCAACCTGCAGGGCCTGGCCCTGATGGGCCTGTACCTGCTCGGGCTGGCGGCGGCCCTGCTTTCGGCCCTGCTCATGAAGGTACTGCTCAAGACCAAGGAGCGCAGCTACTTCATCATGGAGTTTCCGGTCTACAAGTGGCCGCGCTGGAAGAACGTGGGCATTACCATCGTGGAGAAGGTCAAAACCTTCCTCTTTCAGGCCGGCAAGGTCATCGTGGCCGTGTCCATCATCCTGTGGGTGCTGGCTTCCTACGGCCCCGGCCAGGCCCAGCAGCGGGCCGAAGCGCGGGTGCGGGCCCAGGCCGCGCAGCAGCGGTGGGCGCCGGCCGAGACGGACACGCGGGTGGCCTCGGCCAAGCTGCAGGAATCCTACGCCGGCGTGTTCGGGCGCACGCTGGAGCCGGCCATCCGGCCCCTGGGCTACGACTGGAAAATCGGCATTGCCCTGCTCACCTCGTTTGCGGCCCGGGAGGTATTCGTGGGCACGATGTCCACCATTTACAGCGTGGGGCAGGACGCGGACATGCGCACGGTGCAGCAGAAGCTGGCCGCCGAGAAAGACGTGAACGGCCAGCCCGTGTTCACTGCGGCCCGCTCGTTTTCGCTGCTCGTCTTCTACGCCTTTGCCATGCAGTGCATGAGCACCCTGGCCGTAGTCTACCGCGAAACCAAGGGCCTGAAGTGGCCGCTGCTGCAGCTGCTTTACATGACCGGGCTGGCTTACGCGGCGGCGTACGGGGTGTACCACCTGCTGCGGTAAGTGACCTCCCGATGTCTAGTTGCCAATCCGCCTACAATGCCGCCAGCTCCTGGGCAAAGCCGCCGCTGAGGATGGGAAAGCGCAGCCAGGAGCGCGGGTCCACGTTGTAGTCGTCGAGGTGGAAGCTCGGGGCGTAGCGCTCGCGCTTCCACTGGTTGCGGCTCCAGAGGCTGTAGAAGCGACGCACGTAGGTTTTCAATTGCTCCTTGTCGAAGCCGGTGCCTTCGCCTTCCAACATGGCCAGCACCTGCTGGGGGCTGAGCCGGTCGTAAAACGCCAGCCGCTCGATGCGGTTGAGTAGGGTGTAGGGCATCAGGTCCCGCTCGTCGGTTTGCTTGTCTTCGAGGGGGCGCAGCTCGGCCGTGGGCTGCAGGGCATTCACGTGGCGCAGGGCCGGGTAGCCCAGCTCGGTTTCGGCCCAGCGCAGCCACTTTTTCACGAAGTCTTTATCAACGCCCGCAATGGGCGAGATACTGCCGGCCGTGTCGCCGTCCATGGTGCAGTAGCCCACGCTGGCTTCGGAGCGGTTTGACGTGGTGATGAGCAGGCAGTTCTGCACGTTGGCCAGCAGCCAGATGGCCGGCGCCCGCACCCGCGCCTGAATGTTTTGCAGGGCCAGGTCGTCGGTTTGCCAGGTCAGCTCCCGGCCCAGCGCCTGCTGGATTTTGCTCACGTAGCCGGTCACTTCCTCATCAATTTCCCAGTTATGAAAGCGCGCGCCAATGCTGTCGGCCAACTCTTTGGCTGAATTAAAGGTGTCATCCGAGGAATTGACGGTGCCCTGGTAGGCGCAGGTGAGCAGCTGCTGCACCAGCTGCTGGTTAACGGTTAAGACCGAGGCTTCGGTGGTGGCCGGGGAGGCATCCACTACTTGCCCGGCCTTGCCGCCGGCCCCTTCCTGCTGCACCACCGTTTCGGTTTCCGGAAAGCAGCCGCTCCGGCTTTTAAACAGCTCTACGCCCAACTCCGCCACGCCCAGGCGCACCATTTCGGCTACGCCCACGGCGCAAAAGCAGGAGTCAGCGCCGCCGCTCAAACTCAGCACGAAGCCCCGGCTACGGGCTTTGCGCAGGTAATCGAACAAACCCAGGCTCATGGCCTGGTTGAGCTCCAGGTACTCGTCGGGGGCGGGCAGCGGCACGATTTCGGCCGCGGGCTCCAAGTCGGTGGTGAAGTCCACATCCATCCACTCCAGGTCAACTTCCTTGAAGCTCAGCAGCTGGTTGCGCAGCAGCAAGTGCCCGTTGCGCGCCACCAGCACTTCTCCATCGAAAATAATACGGCCCGACTCGTTGCCCAGCAGGTTGGCGTAGAGGTACGTACAGTGATAGGTGCGCGAGGCCGCCATCACCAGCTGGTAGCGCACGTCGGTTTTGCTCATGGCAAAGTGGCTGGCCGAAGGATTGACAATCAAATCAACCCGGCCCACCAGCCGGCCGGCGGGTCGCTCATGGGCGGGCTGCCAAGCATCCTGACAAATTTCAAAGCCGAAGCGCACGCCCCGGTGCTCAAACACGAGGTCCCCCAAGGGCCACGTTTCCCCGCGATAGTCCACCGCAGTGGTCTGGGCGGCGGGCCAGGGTACGAAAAAGCGGGGCTCGTAGTGCACGCCGTCGTTGGCCAGGAACTGCTTGGCGGCAAAGCCCAGAATCTGGCCGTCGCGGAGCACCGCGGCCGTGTTGTAGGTACGGTGGTTGAGGCGCACGGGCAAGCCGACCACTACGCAGATGCCGTGGGTCCACGCGCGCACCTGCTGCAAATGCGCCAGGGCCGTCTCCGGCAGCCAGTCGCTCAGAAACAAATCTTCGCAGCCATAGCCGGTCAGACACAGCTCGGGCAGGCAGAGCAGCTCCACCCCGTTTTCCCGGGCCATCTCAATGGCTGAGCGGATGTTGCGCAGGTTATGCTCCCAGTCAAAGGGAATTTGGTTTAAAGCGGCTCCGGCGATGCGCATGAGAACGGGTGTAGCGGCGGGTTAGGGAAAGGACAGGTCGCCCAGCACCAGCAACGGCCGCGCTTTGCCAGGGTTGCCGCTCATTGCTGGCTGAGTGGAGCAATGAGCGGGCCGCTTCCGTAGCCTGAACCCTGGCCAGCGTAAGCTCGCCAAAAAGTTTGCGGATGAAGGCGTTTATGGTGCTAGCGCAAGCCCTGCATTTTCAGGAACAGGCCGCCCGGATTCTTGGTAGCCTTGATTTTATCCGTCTTCAGCTTGTAGATAAAGGCAAACAAGGCATCGACGTGCTTGGGCGAGAGCAGAATGTCCTGCACCAGCTTGGGCTCGGCAATGCCGAGCGTGTCCAGGTGCTTGCGGGCCAGCTGCACTTTGGCGTCATCGGCTTCCAACTCGAAGGGGATGGGCAGCTGCTGGGGGACCTGGGTGTTGACGTAGAACTTGATGCTCTGGTAGGAGCGGCCCTTTTTGAGCAGCTCGTACTTGATGCGCAGGTCGGTGTGCTCGTTGATTTGCGTGGTGGCCACGTCGAGCACGTACTTCTGCAGGGCCGAAATCTGGGAATACTGCTCGGGCTCCTTGCCCGTGGGGTCCTTGAGCTTGAGCATGCCCTTGAACTCGTCCAGGGAGTAGGTCTTGGTTTCCCCGATGTCCTTCCACTGCGAAGCCAGCTGGTAGATGCGCTTGGCGTACTTGCTGCTCAGGCTAAAAGCGGCCTGCAGGCGGTAGGAGGTAAAGTTACTTTTCAGGTCAATCAGGAAGGGCCGCATGCGCTCGGATATTTCCAGCTCAATGGTGCCCTCGCCCTTGCGGTAGAGCGCCGAGGCCAGCAGGCTTACCTGCAGCAGGGTCTTGCCGTTCTCGATGTGGTAAACGCGGCTGTTGAGGTTCTCGGTGGATTCGAGCAGCTGCTTGTAGTTCCAGGTGCGGCCGGTCATCTCCATGAGCTCCTGCACCCGGATTTCGTAGATGGTGCCGGCCTTGTCCTGCTTGGTGAGCTTGGAGAGCAGCGAAAAGACGATGTCCATCTCGCAGGCGCTCATCTCGTAGCGGGCCGTCGTCAGCGCGTTGTGCTGCCGGATTTCAATCGGAACGGTGGATTCGGGCGCGGCCATACGCAGCTACTGGGGTGATACAAAGCAAACATACGGCTTAAATCGGAAACTAATAGAGCCAAATCCTGAATCTATGAGCAAGGAACAGGCGCGGGACCGAGGCGGCTTATAAAAGCTATTAGTTAGACTTATGAAACCTATTAGTTAGCGCGGCGCGAGCTTTCCGCGAGACTTATAAAAGCTATTAGTTCAGCGCCGTCAGGGTAGGGCTGCTACCGAGTCCACACCCGGAGTGACTTATAAAATCTATTAGTTGGGCCCAGGCATCGAATTAATAGCCTATGAGAGGATGCTCTATTAATCAGCTTATGAAAGCTATTAGCTGGGCTTATAAAACCTATTAGTCCGCTTATGAGACCTATTACTTGGCTTATAAAACCTATTAGCTCGCTTATAAAACCTATTACTGAAGCGGCTTAAGTTGCTGTAGTACAAAAAGTTGTGGCCCCTGCAAATACCTTAAATACTTAAAATACTCACAAGCTTGTTGAAGCTGGAGTACAAAAGCTTTTAAAGTGGTGGTTTAGGCCGATACCCGAACGAAAACAACAAAAAAGTGAGTCTAAATAAGCACAAAATGGGATTGCACTTTTTAAAGATTTTTTTTACCTTTTTCTACTATTTAGAACATTCCTATTAACTCCAAAGGTACTTGAAAACTACGCTGAAAGCTCACCAAGGCCTCATTAATAGATTTTATAAGTCTCGCAGGTTTGCTTCGCCAGCATCTTCAGCGGCTGCTGCAGCAGGCCAGTAGGGAGCCCCTAACCATGAAAATGGTGCCCACAAGAACCCCAGGGCTTATAAAATCTATTTTTTAGCAGACCTACCAGCCTACAGTCGAGCTAAGCGTTTTCGTGAACTAATAGGTTTTATAAGCCGGAAAGCGAAGTAGTAGCACCTGATGGGCGGTTATTGAACGCTATGCAAGGCCTTACGGAGGAGTTAACCCGCCGGCCCTAACCATAGCAGGTGTAGTGGTAAGGGCTAAAAAAGGGCTCCTGCATACCCGAAAAGGGCATTAGGCCGTAGGTAGCATCGATTTGACCTGTTTCCTTTGCCTTAGAATTACCCTCTGTCCCCGTCCTGGCCAGTTGCTTACGCGCCTTTTACTGCGGATGCCCGGGGCCGGCTATCAAATCGAAGCTTCCTTTCTGCCGCATGCTCATCGACCTTGACGCCCTGTACACCCTGCCCGATGTCATTCATGCCCTGCCGTTTTACCTCTACGATGATGTAAAGCGCCAGCCGGCCCGCTGCGAGCTGGTGGTACACCCGGCCCACGGCTGGACCGTGGCCACGGAGCTGGAGCAGGGAGCCGTCGGCAGCCTGATGCAATGCCCGGTCACGCTCGCGGCCAAGGTGTGCCAGCAGTATGGCATTGCGCCCGGCGCGCTCTCGCTCTTTACCCGCTACGCCTATTCCTCGAATTACGAAAACGTGTACGCCGTGCGCTTTGGCCACGGCGAGCGGGACTTGTTCAACGACGTGAGCTTCCTGGCCCCGCGGCGGGACATGCTCAGCCCCGAGGACGTCGCGGCCCTGGTGCAGGCCCTGCAGCAAGGCAAGGCACCGGCCCCTAACTGGCGGGCACTGGCCACACCAGCTTCGTAGAGCAGCCCCGTATTACTCAGTAGCCTTAAAATCATCCACGCCAGACGAGGATTAACCTGGCTCAGCACCTTTACAATGGCTCCTGAACTCAGCAGGGCAGGGCCATAACCAACACCTACCACCCATGAATGAAAAAGAAGAAGTAACGAGCCTGGTCGAAGCAGCTCCGCTGCCCTTTCCGGACCTGAGTTTGACCGTTTCCTACGCCGATGCACTGCTGTATGCACAGGGCAGGCTGAAAATGCTGGGCAGCGGGGAATTGAAGCCGTTTTGTGAGACGCACCAGCTTACCTACACCAACATTGTCAACCTGAAAAACGGCAAGCTTAAGCGCGAGGAGCCCCGCCTCGTGCAGCGCGTGCTCGTTAGCCTGGGCATACCTGCGCAGCAGTTGCGCTTTCCCCTGACAAGTAAGACCACGTGGTTTGTGTTGCCGGATGCTGAGGCGCTGGCCTCCTTTCAGGCGCAGCTCCATTTCCTCACGGCATCGAAGGCTTAAGGAACCGCGGGTGGTTGGTGAGAGGAACACACTGCAACTAACACCACAGCACATGAACCACGTATTAAACCGCCGGGCTACGGCAACTCAACTGGTCCAGGTTGCCGTAACACCCATACATCGTGCGTGACAGCCACTATGGCTTCACCTCGTTGCGTCATGCCTGCCATCGCCAGTAAATAGCCGAACCGATTATGACCTTCGATTAACTGGTGAGGCACTACCAACTCTTTATCCGGTGGCAACGGGCCTATCGAGGTTACATCCAGCACTACGGGTGGGGTGCGCCATGTGCCATGTTCCTTCCAGTGGACTAGGTCCCGGTTAGTGCAGCAAAACTCCTCGAAGTCTTGGCACCGCTCTCGGGTCTGGACACAATCTCGATATTCTTCCACTACGTACAAGCTCAGCAGAGCCTGCGTCGGCCACTGCTCCAAGCTAAAGAGTAAGTGGTCGAAATCCAGCCAAGCATAGTTTCGTAGCGTAACGTATTCGCCCTGCAGCCCATGAATCCACTGCTTTAGCACCGCTCTGGGTACGTTGGGCACCAAGGGATGAACACGCTGATAGTATGCGTCAAACTCCCACATCGTCCGTTCATCCGGCAAAGCAGTCAAGCGTTTCCAGGAAGGGGAGAAATCAGCTGGTTGTTTCATCTAGGCTTTCTACAGATTACGAAGGAAGTCTACTTCAGATAGAATTTCCAACCCAGCGCCTTTCTCGATGAGCTTAACGGCTTTCTCCTGTTTGCTACTCATGCCGTCATCACCGACAATGCGGTAATCCTGCTGCCCAACCACCAGAAAGCAGGTGTCCTTAGTGACGCCGTTACTGTTAATTCCACCAATGTTGGCAATGAGCTGCTGCGCACTGGCACGCTGCATGGAAGAGAGGGTACCGGTGAATACCACACTGCGGCCGTAGAACAGGTTGTCAGGTTTATGCTTGGCTGGGTCCCCCTTAATCAGGCTCGGATCTTTAGACAGGTAAATACGCCGCGTTATGCAGGGGTTGTAGCCATCTGGACGCAGCTGACCTATGTTAGTTAGCAGCCTTTCAGCAAAGTCGTCCTGACACGTGACGCCAGCATGGGCAAAGGTTTTCAACGCCAACTGCGCGCAAGCTTGCGCATCACTAGCCGCGCGGTGGTGCTGCAGCGGGATGCCGTGAAATTTGCAGAGAGTATGCAAATCGTAGGCGGGAAGCCCAGTCCATACTTTCTTCGAGAAAATATAACTGCAGACGTACTGCAAAGAAGGGAAAGGCAACTCATACGCTTCTAACGTCCGGCGCAACACGCTGAAATCGAAGCCAGCATTGTGAGCTACTAATAACTGACCTTCCAGCAGTGGCTGCAATTCTGGCCACAGTTCGGCCCAGGTAGGCTGGTCAGCTACGTCGGAGGGATAAATGCCGTGAATGGAGATGTTAAACGGGTCGAAGTAAGGATAGGAAGGGGGCTTTACCAACCAGGATTTGGTGCCGGTAATCTGACCGTCTTCCACGAAAGCCAAGCCTATTTCGCAGGCACTGTCGCGGTCGGCCGTAGCAGTTTCAAAATCAATAGCAATAAACTTCATAAGCAGCCGAGAATAGTAAGGTTAAAGTGTGGAAGTGAAGCAAATACAAGGTAAATATGCGGGGTTAACCGTTGCTTCCACAAGCAAGATGATTGCAAATTCACCAATTCCACACGGCTAGGATGCCCTCGATGTTTTGGACAATCTAGTGAGATGCTGCTTTTCCCATACAGGCCCTATTGCTTGACTTCTTTCAAGGCCGAATAACTCAATGGCAGCCGGTTCAACTGCTGCCCATGGAAGCGACGGGTCCACAATGCCATGGCGCGCAAGCAACAGTATTTCCCCGCGATTCAGAGTCGGTACCTTCAGCAAGGGGAGCGCCGAGGCTGGTAAGCCAACCTCCAGACGAGTGGTTAACAAATTCAGAGCCTCATCTTCCAAGAGCAACATAGGGTGCAAAGCTTGGACAATGGGAACAACTGAGCGGAAATGATAGCGTGTTGCATCTGCAATACGACGCACATCCCCGTAGCTTACCGGCACGAATGAGGAATTGGTGTACGCCTGCTCCAGACTTTCCAAAGAATCGCCCTCAAGCCAAGCTTCTACCAAGAGGGCCCGTTTAGCTCGGCGTAAATAGGCTAGCTGGTCGGGAAGGGAACGTTGGTAGAGTTGCACCAGGTCGTTGCCGACTTTTTGAGCCGCGTGATATGGCCACGTCTTCTCCTTGTTGCCGTTTTTAAAGAGTGGCGTGTAGGTCTCATCCAGCTCCGGCAGCGCCTGCGTCAGAGCCATCAGCCGCTCAAGTGTAATGGTGGTTGGGTTCAACAATTTCAGAAAGTGCAGTAGGCGCAGGATAGATTCAAAAGACAGCGAAGAATTGGCGCAGGCAAACCCTATCAAGGTCAACTGGAGCATGGAGCCCTCCTGCTCGGCGATGCCAGCCCGAATCAATGATATTATGATATTTTCTACCTGCGCATCCATCTGGGGCCGCCAGTTTGAATTGCTACGGCCCTCCACGTACCCTCCGTAGGTGTTTGCCAGCAAGGTGGCTACATCCCGGCGGCCAACCCGCGGGATTTGGGCCAGCAGGCGCAACACCCATGTGGACAGATTGCCGCTGACAAAGGAAGAGCGCATGGCTTCCGGCTGCCCAAGGACGTAGTGTTGGAACAGTTGACGACGCTCCATGGGGGTATTGGCGATGATGAACGACTGGCCACGCTCATTATAGCCCAGCCGGCCAGCCCGGCCCACCATGTTTTTGTATTCGGCAATGGTAAATGGCTTCTGGTCCTCTCCAAGGAATTCCGTTTCGCCTAGGATTACTGCTGATGCCGGCGTGTTGATGCCAGCCGCGACAGTAGTAGTGGCTCCCAGCACCCGCACAGGACCCTGCTGGTCGCGAAAAGCGCGTTCGACCACCTCCCGCTCTTCTCGGGACAGGTTGCTGTTGTGAAAGGCTGTACCGCCCCGCAGACAGTCGCGTAGCTTAGCGGAGGTAGAGGAGCGGTCCTGAGCTGGTAAGGCCGCCATCACCGCATCCGCACTGGGCAAGCCCAAATCCTTAGCCAGATAACCCGCAACGCCTTCGGCTTTGCCGCGGATGTTGCGGAACACAATGAGCTTAGCTGTTGGCTGCTGCGCCAGCAAGGACTGTGCTAGAGGCACTATCACGTCCTGAGTACTTGCTTTATCGCGGCGTATCCGCACGGCATGAGCAGGTAGTAGCTGCCGTTTCTGCTGGAGCCCGGTGTCCGGGTCTACATACTCAAAAACGCCCGAGCGGTCAATGACGCCCTCCTCTAGGGGCACGGGTCGACGGGTCGTAATCAACGCTTGACAGCGCAGCCAATGCTCAAAACCGTTGGTGTTGCCGATGACCGCCGACAGCGCTACCAGCTGCGGGGTGATGCCCCGTTCGCGAGCAGACAGAATATATGTTAGCAGCAATTCGACGCTGATGCCTCGGTTGGGGTCTGTAATGAACTGCGCCTCGTCCACGACGACTACCCCGATGCGGCTAAGTGTGCCCTGATTCTTCACCACCAGGTTCAGAAACATCTCATAGGTGAGTAGGGCAATGTCATACTTACCCCGTACAAAAGCATTGGTAGCGTCTTGGTAGTCGCCAGTGCACCGAATCACCCGTAGGCCCAACCGCGTGCCGTACAAGTCAGAAAACTGTTCGTACTTCTCGTTGGCCAACGCCTTATAAGGCACTAGAAAAACAGCTCGCTGGGTGCTAACAGCAGCTTTTACAGCGGCTAGTTCTCCAATAAACGTCTTGCCGCTGCTGGTCGGGGCCACTACCAGTAGGGATTCCCCATCCAGTATCCGATAGTCGTTGACCGCAGCAATTTGCAGTTCGTTGAGCCCTTGGGAGAACTGTTGGTCCCAGAGTTGAATAACCTCTTCGGGCAAGCCGAA
Source organism: Hymenobacter sublimis (assembly GCF_023101345.1). Lineage (NCBI taxonomy): Bacteria > Pseudomonadati > Bacteroidota > Cytophagia > Cytophagales > Hymenobacteraceae > Hymenobacter > Hymenobacter sublimis. The sequence goes on along the minus strand of NZ_CP095849.1, from coordinate 67,643 downwards.
GCCTATTAATTCACTGATGTTGGCTGAAACCTTCAGTCCGGTCTGTTCAGGAAAGGCTTGGTAAAAATGCTGTCCGGCCTGTAGCGGGGGAATGGTAAAGCCCCCATCGATATCTCCTACCCATTTTGGGGTTTGCGTCAGGCCCAGACGTTGCGCTTCGGCGCGTACCCGTCCGGCAACATCGGCCATCAGCGCTCCCACCTCCACCGGACCAGTAGCAGCCCGTAAAGCTGCGGTTAGGGCCGAAGTCAATAGACCATGGCCCGCTGCCTCCCAAGCCTCTTCATCAACATTAGCGGCGGCTAGGAGCATGCGCCCACGTCCGGAAAAAGCCGATTCTAAAGAAAACCCGGTACCGCGTGGCTGTAAGCCATCCTCAATCACTTTGGCTGGCGCCCCCCCGCTGAAACAACAGTCAAGAACCAGCAAAATATGGCGGGCCTTGCTTTGGCGAAACCGTGTGGCTAGGTCCGCCATGGAGATAGTTGTCCCCGCTAAGTCCTCCAAGTTGGTATCATGGGCTACTAAGCGGTGGTTGTGGGTGCCGTGGCCAGAAAAGGTTAGCAGTACCACATCCTCATCCGTCGCGGCATCCAATGTCAATGCTAGCAATTCTTCAATACGGGACTTGGTGGCCTGCTCATCTACGAGCAGTACTGGTGTGGTGTCAGGAAGAGTGTCTTGCCAAAGTGACCACAGGGCCGTAGCATCCCGACGAGCACAGTTCAAGTCAGAAATGTCCTGGTCAGCATGGCGGTTGATGCCAATGAATCCGGAAAGAAGTCGGGCGGCCATAAGCTGTCGTAGTCGAGGTCCATTTAGTAATTTACCGCCATAGAAGGCTAAGGCAGCGGCAAGGAAGGAATTCCGTCTACCTTAAAATGAAGGGTGTTGTGCTTTTCGATGAGCATGCACCCAGTGTTGTGTTCTACTAAAGAAAATGAGAGGGTTCTTTTTTTGAAAGCTCCTTTCCTTTCATACTCCTGCATAAAGGCTGAGTTAGGGTCGCGCAACTGTTCCGTCATGCTATCCAAGTTGTCGAGCAGCTTGTCATTATCTCTTACTGCACGAAAGCTATGCTTGGACGTTGGCATTCCACCCCCTGGGGGCACAACGGCGACACCTTCAGCCACTTGAAAGGCCACCGTTACGCCCGCTTTGCGCGCTTGCGCGACTTCCTGGTCGGTTAAAACGTGAGTTAGACTAGCACCCTTTATGGTATAAGGAGAGAGCAGGGCAGGCCAGTTGCGATAAAGCACTTGGAGAACTTCTTGCTGGCTCCAAGCCCCATGTGGGTAGAGTCCGAGCATGTATACGGCATTGTTAGCGACCCAAGCAAATAGAACTGGTTCGGTCCGAATGATAAAACCATCAGGGGCTAAGGTAGTGCCAAGATGAAAGTGATGAATGCCCCAGTCGTATCGTAAAGCATCCCGGTTGGCCACCTTTTTTACTCCTCGACTCATGTGCGGCCGCAGATTTCGCCCAGACTCAATCTTTTCGATAAAGGCTAGCAATCCCGCATGAAGCTCGGGAGGGCAATTGAATGTGTCCGCGTAAAATACCTGACGAGAGTGTACTGGTATGGTCAGGTGCAGCAGCACGTTAAAGTACTCTAGTGATACCTCTTCGTCGCGGACAAGTTGACTGATATTGAAACCGTAAGCTGTTAGGCGTTGCTTCGCAATTTTCACCCAGTCACTATACAAATCCACCTTCTCAATAATCAGCGATAAAGGCATTAGCTAATAAGTGATTAAGGTGTATAAAATGCTTTTACTTAGGCTGTGTGGACAGCTAGCGCATCCAATCGAGGGCAGCGAGCAGGTGGGCCACGGCTAAAAAGGAGGTAGCAGTTTTCTCGTATCGGGTCGCAAAGCCACGGGCCTCTTTGAGACGGCCGAAGAAGCGCTCCACCTTGTTGCGGTCGGCATACAGGTTTTCATCGTAGTCGCGCTGGTCGAGGCGGTTGGCTTTGGGCGGGATGACGGCTTCGACTTCGTCTTGGGCCAACGTACTGAGTACGTGGTTCGTGTCATATGCCTTGTCGGCGACTACTGCGCCGGGTTGTTCTGACAAGGCCGCCAGCAAACCGGGCAATTGCGGGCTGTCGGCTGCTTCGCCCGGCGTTAGAGCCACGTGCAGGCAGTTGCCCAACGCGTCCACGACGGCATGCACTTTGGTGCAGAAACCGCCGCGCGAGCGGCCTAGAGCTTCGGCTGCGGGCGTGCTTTTTTTTGCCCGGCCGCCGCTTTGTGGGCCTTGGCCGTAGTCGAGTCGACCAGCACCCAGGCATAGTCCGGTTCCTGCACGGCCTGAAACAGCGCTTCCCACACGCCCGCTTGTGCCCAGCGGCGGAAACGCCGCGCCACCGTATTCCACGGGCCAAACCGCTCGGGCAAGTCGCGCCAGGCCACGCCTGTGCGCACCCGGTAGAGCACGGCGTTGACAAACAAGCGGTTGTCGCGCCCCGTGCCCAGCCGGCCGAGGGCGTGTGGTTCGACCATTTTCCATTCGCGTTCGGTTAGTTCATGACGGCGCATGGCGTAAAAATACTATCCTTGCTGTCCACACACTCTAGTTAAACTCGAACCCGAACAGACCACCGCCAGGTTCGTCAGTCAACCTTGGATGAATTATGTAGTCTTCCAGAGGAAAAGCAGTAACCTTCTCTTTCGGGAATTGGTCAGAGTTCAGTGTTACAATATATTGAAAGCCAATTTGCTCCGCCAGCTTGGCTCCATATTCTAAAGCTCTTTCTTTCTGACGTTCGTCGATAGGGTCAAACAGGCTACTATCGTGTATCAAAAATCCAGGAGAAATTCCGCGCCTCGCAGCCATTCGCATCAACATCATGTCAAAGCAAAATATCTGTGCGTTGTTAACTCCTTGGCTTTTCATTCCTTGAATGGTCACCTCAAAATTGGGCCCCGTTTCACTCGGATAAATATTGAGATTACCTGCATTTTCATACAGCGCTCGTGAAGCTTCTTCAAATGCTAAAATGGCGTCTTTTAGTAACTGCTCGTTTTCGATAAAGTCGCGTTGTAGCCGTAAGTACAGGCGTTGCTGGTCAATCTTGAACTGAGCAACACGTTCAGCGACTTCATGTAAAATAGACTGCTGTTGCTTTATCTGTTCAGCCCGGGCCTCTGCTCTACTTAATTCGCTCTGTAGCTTCGAGTAATGCTGTAAGGCACCATGTGTCTTTAAAAGTGTCATTACCTCAGTTCGCCTGTCATCGAGTTGAGTCATTTTGCGTAGCCTAGTCTCAACATTTAGGCGAGCCTGCGTTAATTCTTCTTCTAAGTACATTTTTCGGTTGCGCACTACCGATTCGTGAAATTTGCGCACCTCTTCAAATCGCTGCAATGCTATTCCCGGCAAGGATACTCCTGCCTCCAAGTACATTCGTTGCACATCATCAAGCTGTGGGGCCAACTCTGAGCTCAGCGAGACTTCCAAATCATGGATGTACAGACTGTCTTGGGCATTCTCGTCCGCTAATTTATTTATCTCACGGGTGAGAGCATTTGCTTCTTTCTCCCGTTCCGCATAATCGGGAAGCATTCGAAAGCTGCGAACAGCCTCCGTCATTCTGTTGACATCTTCCTGGACGAGCACAGATTGCGTAAGCAATTGCTTCGGGTCACCAGTGAGCCCTTCTAAGAGACCGTCTTGTGCAGCTTTCTGTAGCTTTTTAGTGTTCTCCGCAGATTGTCTAAGCTGTTCCCGCTCCGTACTGATGCGCCAATCCAATCCCAGTAGGTAGGAGAGCGCTACCCGAGTGTCCGCCGGGCTTTGCTTGCTTGACTGCTGCTGTGGGTTGAGAAAGGCTCCACTGCTTGCTCGGCGAGCGAAATAGTTGAAGAGCATGCCAAACTTAGGCCCAAATTTTTCGGGTTTTTCAGGGAGTTGAAATATAATTCTCCCTAAATCAGACTCCCACTTTGCACTAGAAACAGTAGCCTCCCATTCTCCATCTAATGCATCAACGGGCCAATCTTTGACAGCTTCAGATGCGTCGACTTGTGTTAAATGCACCTTGCCAAAATTTGCACCTGAGCGGGTTGCGCGGATACGTACCCCGCGCAGGTCAAATTCTATCCCAAAATTATGGTCCTTCAGCTCAGGTTTGCGAAAAAGAGAACTAGGGTCTCCTTCTTTACCGAGCGCAAAATGTATTAATAATACAATACTTGACTTGCCCGCTTTATTACGTGTTTGGCCAGCCCCTGAAGCTTCGCCTTTATCAGCAATAATTATATTTAAGCCTGAGCGAAAGGCGTAAGACTTAAAACTAGGCAACGAGCTGAAAATAGAATAAATCATGCAGAGGTTGTCCGGGCAATGCGCTCGTTTGCGAAATGAATGATGCCCATTGCGGATAAGAGGTCAAGAGCGAGCACGAACCAGTCGAAGGAAATAGAATTATCCTGAGAAGGGTCATGCTTAATATCTGACCAAAGCCGCGAGACTGATTTGGGTTCTTGCAGATGCATTAGCAGTTGCGCACCAACAGTAAGCAAGGCACGTTCGGTCGGAAGATGTTTGGTGGGTAGAATCATGCCTCTGCCTCCTGCAAAGATGGGGTGCTACTAAGAGGCTCAAAAATGTCACAACGCTCAAAGAAGTAGGCTAAAATTGCCAAAGCTGCTGCCTCAGATGAATGCTGATGTTGTCTTATCAAGTTAAATAGTGCACTGTAAATAGCATCAGGCCCAATGCGAGACCCTTTTAATCGGATGTACTCTTCTCTAAGCACCTGAGCAACTCGGTTGCCAAGCTCAGGGTCGAATCGATGAGTGCCAAAGAAATCGCCAACGCGTGGAGCAAGCCCCATCCCCATGCGAACCAAGTTTCGACTATTGGAGCTCAAGCTGTTTGCATTGAGTTTTCCTGGAGGCACTTCTTGTATATGGGCTGGTTGCTCAGGAAGTGAGTGAGCAAGTTGTTCTAAAACATGCTTGATTTCCTCAAAGGTTATTTGTGAAGGCCTCGTTGGTTTGTAGGGCAGTCCCAGGACCGCCATAATATCATCCTCATCAAGGCTAAACAGCTTCTTGGAAAGGTCAATAGGGCTGAAAGGAGTAAGTTTTATAGGATGGTGCTGTTTCTCTAAAGCCAGTATTGTCTGCTGTATATGAGGTCCTAAGCCATCAAATGCGTTGTGCACAAAGGACCACTTGTCGAAATCAGAGCCCCAATGGGGTAAGGCACCCAAAAAGTCCTCTTCAATTTTCTTGATGGCTTGCGCCGCGGTCATTTCGTTTGGAGCATAAACTTGGTACAAATGACGCTCGGATTTTAAAAACCCATCGTTCTTTTTGTCACCGAGGTTACCCCATGGCCGCGTTTTCATGAAGTCTTCTGGATGGGCCCGCTGCATCACATCTGAAAACAGAGATTGGTATACATCGCCCTTGCTTTCGTAAACACGAAGTTTAAACCTCATTTCGTACATTTCTCGCGTTTCTGGATGCATCAAGTAAAGAGGTTTGAACAGTGGTTTAACATGTCCGAAATGGCCGTCCCGCAAGCTACGATGCCTGTACGAGTAGTTTGGATTTACCGGGTTTTACAAGCCTAGTTCCTTAGCCGCGTTATGCTGTTGGACATTGTCTAAACGCGTGTAACGACGAATCATAGCGCTGGTCTTGTGCTTGGTCTGGTTCATGATTTTGCTATCATCAGCCCCGTTGAGCTTGGCCACCGTCACGAAGGACGCCCGCAGGGAATGGGCCGTATAGCCTAATCCCAAGTAACGTTGCACAAGGGTATTAATAGTCTGGTCTGAGAGGCGGTTGGTGGTGAGACGATTGCCCTTGCGCAGCATCACGAATACCGGGCCTTCGCTGCGTTCCAGCTGCTCTAGCCACGCCTTTAAAGAGCGGATGGGGCACACTGCTGGCTCAGGGGAGTAAAATATGGCCTTTTCCTCGTAATCACCCAACTGGTTGGTTTTACTCTTGCCCAGCGACACGACCAAGCATTCCTCGGTAAAGCGCAGGTCCTGCACATTGAGCGCCGTCAACTCCGAGCGGCGAAACGCCCCGGTGAAACCGAGTAGCAGAATGGCCCGGTCCCGCAGCCCGGTCACCGTCTGCACATCCAGGCTGCGCACCAGCTGCTTGAGCTGCGCCAGCGTAAATGCCGGCGCCTGCTTCTGCCGCACGCCGTGGACCCGGCGTACGCCGTCCATGAAAATCTTGAACTGCTTGTCGTCCGTCGGCGAGTCCACACCACGAACCGCGTGGGCCTTGCTGATGGCGGCGCAGTGCTGCTCCAAGGTGCCGACCTTCTTGCCCGCTTCGGCCAGGTGGGTACAAAACCCAACCAGCGCATCTACAGGTGCTGGCAATGCCGAGAAGCCGTGCTCGGTGCACCAGGCACTGAAGCGCTTCAGGTGCGCGGCGTACGCCCGGGCCGTGTTGGGCGCGCCGGTAAGCCCGGCCTCGACGTAGCGGGCCGCCGCGCCGGTGTGGTGCGCCAGGGCATGACCCACGGGATTCACGGTGAGCGCGACGGAGTTTTCCATACAGCTTATATATAAGGTTTAGTTGCCCGATTTTGGGTGGGTCAGCAAGATAGCGGATAGGTAGCGATAAAACTTACTAATCGATACCTATTACCTCAAGAAAAAGGCCGCTCGAAAGGGCGGCCTTTCAGGTATGTTAGCTAAGACTTGTCATACCTTATCGAAAAAAGAGTAGGCTGAGCGTTATGTGACAATTTTGGCATCTCGGGTAACAAGTATGACGTCTCAACTTGCTGCCTACTCATTCATGTAGCCCCATGTGAGGATTAGACAGAAAGCGACTTGTCAGTACATTTACCAACCGCTACTCTGTCTTTTCCGCTGGCTTACTCTGTATGGTAAAACTCTACTTTCTGCAGTTCCTACTCCTTATTAGTACTATTACCGCGCTAGCCCAGCGTCCCAAGCCGGCCGCGGTATCGCTTCCTCCAGCCGATACCGTCTACTTCGACCGGGACTGGGAGCGCACCGAGACGCTGGAAGAAGTGGCCTACGCCCGTATAGCCCGCCACGACGCGGCTGGTAAAACCGTGGGCACCGTGCGCGACTATTTCTACCCTTCCTGGCAAAAGCAGTGGGAAGGCAAGATGGTTAAAGAGCACCCCGACGTGCCTTCAGGGCTGTGCACGGGCTGGCACGAGAACGGAAAGCTGAGCTTTCGGGGTACCTACGTCAACGGCGCCCAGCAGGCTGATTTTCGCAGCTGGCACGAGGACGGGCGCGAAATCAAGTGCACGTATGCAGTGGAAGATGCCCTGCCGCTCAGCAGCGCGGAGATTCACTGCAGCAACTGCATGCACCTAAGCCGAAAGGTGTTTGAAGTCGACGTGCCCGAGGGCACGGTGGGTATCGTGTACAAGCTCGACATCCGCGACGGCCATCAGCCCGCTTCCTGGTCCACGGCCTTGAGCATGGCCGCGGCCCTGAGCAATCCGGCCACCGGTACGGTGGCCCTGTTGTCCATGGCCGCTTCCACTTTGTCGAAGCAGGACACCAAGCCGCCCACGACGTCCACCAAGTGCCACTGGTACATCACCACCAGTCCGGCGGCCATGCAGCAATTCCTGGCTACGAAAGGCTCGATAACCATTCCCAACTCGTGCTTGCGCATGGAAACCAACACGCCTCAGGAAACCCGGCCAATGTCGCTGCCCCCCGGGACACGCCGCTTCTTCGTGTGCGTCAACAACGACAACTACACCACCGACGCCACGGCCACGCTCAGCGTGACCGCCCTGGTGAAGGCCTGCAATTAACGCTAAACCTCTGGGCGATTAATAGTGGAGCGTCAGGCCGGCGCCCCACTTGTAGTCACTGTCGTAGTTAGTGCTCAATGACACGTACTTGCTGACCATGTAGCGGAAGGCGACATTGTATTCCCGGTCCGTGTTCACCAGCAGGTCGGCGAAGAAGTTGTTGCTCAGCGGCAGGTCGGTGCGCTCCAGCTGCAGGCGCACCTTGCCGTTGCTGTCCAGGCGCAGCTCCGAGCGCACGAGCAGCGGCAGCAGGTAATACACGCCCACGTCGAACACCCGCCGGTTGTTTTTGGTGTTGCGCTCGCCCTCCGCGAGCAGCGTGCGGTTGTTACGGTAGTCAAAGCCGACAAAGGCGGCGATAAACTGCCGGTTGTCGAGGTAGCGCAGCAGGTGGGTTTCGGTTTCGAAGTTGCCTTGGTAGTTCACGCGGCCCTCGAATTCGAGCGCGTTGCGGTTGTTGGACAGGGTGCTTTCCAGAAAAGCGCCCTGCGAGTGGGCCATCAGGTCGGCCCAGAGGTAAGGCTGGTTGTCTTCTTTTTTCAGCTCTTTGTAGTCGGTGCGGGCGTACTGGTTCTGCGGAGTGCCCTCGTAGCTCACGATGCGGGCCATGCCGGCCATCATGTGGTAGAGGATGTGGCAGTGGAAAAACCAGTCCTGCTCCTCGTTGGCGTCGAATTCGATGGTGACCTTGCCCATGGACTGAATGTCGAAGGTGTGCTTCATCGGCGAATAAGCACCCTGGGCATTCACGAGCCGGAAAAAGTGCCCGTGCAGGTGCAGCGGGTGGCGCATCATGGTGGTGTTGGTAAAGGTCATGCGCACGTTCTCGCCCCTACGGATGGGAATCTTATCGGCCTGGGAGAGGGTCTTGTTGTCAAACGACCACACGTAGCGCAGCATGTTGCCGGTGAGGGTCAGGTTGATTTCCCGCCACTGCTTGGTCGAATCCAGCGTGGTGGGGTTGAGGGCCCGCAACAGGTTGTAGTTGAAGTCGCCGGCGCTGCCCCCCATGCCGCTCATCCCGGCCATTCCTCCCATGTCCATGCCCGCCATACCGCCCATGTCCTGCATGCTGCCCATGCTTTTGCCGGCTTTTTCCTGGGCATTCGCGGGCCGGCTCTGCGGTGAGGGGGCCGTGGTGGCGGGCGCGGCGCCGTGCTCCATATTCATTCCCGGCATCGCCGAACCACTAGCCGGAGGGGCCGGCTTCGGGCCCTGGTGGCCCGCCATGTCCATGCCTTTCATCTCCCCACTGCCCTGCTCTTTGGTCATGCCGGCGCCGCCCATGTCCATGCCGCTCATGCCTTCCATGCTGTTCATCTCCCGCATCATCTGGAAGTAGTTGATGCGGGGCAGATCCGGCGCTTTCATCGGCTCGCCCTGCCCGATATAGGTGGAGGTGTAGCCCGTGATGTCGTTGGCCGTGGCCCGAAACTCGGCCGCGCCCACAGCGGGCACCGTCACCAGCAGGTCGTAGGTTTCGGCCGTGGCAATTTCGAGCTTGGTGACGGGGAAGGGCTCCACGTTGATGCCGTCGGCGGCGATGACCTGCATGGGTCCGCCGGCGTACTGCAGGTAAAAGTAGGAGGAAGCGCTGCCGTTGATGATGCGCAGGCGCACCACCTCCCCGGGCTTGGCGTCCTTGAAATAGCCCTTTTCCTGCCCGTTGGTCAGGAATTTGTTGTAGTAGATGTCGGTCAGGTCCATGGCCGGCATGCGCCCCCACTCCTGCTTGAGCTTGTCCTTGAAGTAGCCGGCGGCCAGGGCCTCGCCGTAGCTCTGGGTGGCCCCTTTCTGCACGGCGAACCACTCGCCGGTGCGCTTGAGGTAGCGCAGCACCTCCTTGGATTTGTGGTCGGTCCAGTCGGAGAGCACCAGCACGTACTCCTTCATCTCGTAGGGAATGCGCTTGGGGTGGATGACGATGGAGCCGTACACGCCGTCCTGCTCCTGCAGCATGGTGTGGGAGTGGTACCAGTAGGTGCCGCTCTGAATCAGGGGGAACACGAACGTGTGGGTGCCGCCCGGCTCGACCGGGGCCGTGTTGAGGTAGGGTACGCCGTCCTGCTCGTTGGGCAGCAGCAGGCCGTGCCAGTGGATGCTGGTTTCCATGTGCATCTGGTTGTGCACCCGAATCACGGCGGTGTCCCCCTCGTTGAAGGTGAGCGTGGGGGCCGGAATCTGGCCGTTGATGCCGATGGCCCGGCGGGTGCGGCCCGTGAAGTTGACCAGGCGCTCGTCCACGTACAGGTCGTACTCCACCCGCTTGCCCACGTAGCTCGTGCGAGGCGTCACGACCTTGCCCTGCAGCTGAGCAGCCGGGGGCGCAGACTGGGTCAGGTGAGGCTCGGCGCTTTTGCCCATACGCATGCCCGGCGTGTGCTGCGCCCAGGCGGGCATGGCGGCCAGCAGGGCAGCCAGTAGAAAGAGTATTCGCATCGGTCGTTACTTGTCGCGTTTGGGGGTGCTGCGGGCCGGGTTGTTGTCCTCGAACCGGTACTTATCCATGGGGCTGCTGGGCATGGCTATTCCCGGCATGCCCGGCATGGCGCCCGTTCCGGGCTTCTCCATTCCCTTCCTATCGCCCATACCGGGCATAGCCTCGCCCTTTTTCATGCCCGGCATTCCGGACATATCGTCCATCTGCTGGCGCGTTGTCACAGGCTTTTGGCCGCCGGCGGGCTGCATGCCGGGCATGTTTTCCATGCCTTTCATAGTACCTATGGCGGGTTTGCTTGGGGAGGTGTTTTTCGAGCGGGCAGGACCCATGTCCATGCCGGGCATGTTGCCCATGTCCATCGGGGCGGGCGGCGCTTTGCGCGGGCTGCCTTGGCCGGAGGGACGTTGCGTACGCATCCCGGGCATGTTCATCCCCGGCATATCGGCCATGGCTCCCTGCTGGGCGGCCCGTCCTGCCGGCGCCGGCTGCGGTTGGCCGCCGCGCCGTTGGGTGGGCATGTTCATGCCTTCCATTTGTTCCATGGGTTGACGGCGCTGACCTAGCTGGGCGGCCTGCGGGCCGGGGCCCATGTTCATGCCTTCCATGCTGGCCGGGGAGGTACCTGGCGTAGCCACTGATGGTGGGCGAGTCCCGTCGCTTGGGCCAAGCTCCTCGTTGTGGGCGTCCGCTTCGGAAGCCGGCATGTCCATGCCGGGCATGGCATCCTCCCCGCCGTGGCCGTGGCTTTTATCGAGCAGGTTGCCCTTGGGACCCACGCCCTCGACGTACACCAGCTGCGCACCTCGGTGCCCGGCCACGGAAAGCGCGCCGGCCGCCGCCACGGCTGCCACCAGCACCAGCACCTCGTAGGCCCGGCGCTGCACCTTAAAGTAAAACCCGATGCCGGCCAATAGCAGCGTGATGCCCGAGAGCCAGGTGGTGTAGCCGGCGAACTGCTCGTGGGCCGCGTACACGGCCGCTGCCCGGGGCGAAAGGCCAATTGCCGCCGCATGAAACACGGTGCTGGCCGCCACCGCCCCGGCAAAGCCCCCAGCCATCACGGCCAAGGCAATCCAGCGCACCTGGGGCCAGTCCTTGAATACCAGCAGGGCCTGCAATGCCGCAGCCAGCAGTATCAGGACAATGGGCAAGTGCACCACCAGGGGGTGCAGATTGGGAAAATCTGAAAACATAGAGCCGAATGAGCCAAGGCCGGTACACGGAAAAACCCCGGCTGACCGCAAGCAGCAGTGCCGGGGCAAATCCCAATGGGTAATGGAGAGGCCGCGCTGACCACTGGTCCTAGCCAGGCGGTCGTTGCTTTCCCTGTTGGGTACCATACGTAGTCAAACCGCGACAATGTTTACACGCAAACGGCCGCACGGTTGCATAATTTCAAGCAACCTGGTCCTGACTACAGGCCGTCCCAGGAAACGCTAAAACGAAAAACGCCCGACCTACTGGGGCCGGGCGTTTTACACGAGCGTGGGCAGCTTACTTGGCCGCGCAGCAGCTAGGGGCTCCCGCCGTGCAGGCCGGAGTGCCGGCCTGGGCGCAGTTTTGCACCAGCGGGCAATCGGGGGTGCCCTTCAGTGGACAATCCGCCGCGGTCGGGGTTGGGCTGGTGAAGCCAAACAAGGCGCCGCCGGAGAGCAGCGCCGCGGCGCCGAACATCATCATCTTGCGTTTCATCGGTTCTGGTGGTTAAGATGAGCCCGCCGGGTACGGCCGCGGGGTAGTTCAAACAGCCACGGTCCGTATTCCGTGGGTGGCACTCACTAAAATGTCTAGGCCTTTTCAGCCTTGAAGCCGGCATCTTCTACGAGCGCCAGCACCTGCTCCTCGGTCACGTCGCCGGTCACGGTGAGCACCTTGTTGGGGTTGGCCGTGTCGACCTGCCAGGAGGCAATCGCCTTCTCGCCGTTGAGGGTGGGCGTTACGGCTTTGATGCAGCCGCCGCAGTTGATGTTGGTGTTGAATTGGAGCGTTTTCATGGGAGTAAATGCGTGGCGCCCGTGGTGGGCGGGTTCGGAATTAAAACACCCAAAAGTAGCGGCACGTGCCCGGGAAGGGGTACACAATTAGGCTTCAGGCTTGCATGATTTGTAGCAGCTAATCCCCCTTTGCCTGCCTGACACGTCGCACGCTAGCTTTAATGGTGGCCCATGCCCCCGCCGAGCAAGTGTTTGCCGATGACAAAGAGTAGGAGCAGCACCAGCCCGGCGATGAGCAAATAGCGGCCCCAGGGGGTGGGCATAGCAGTTGCGTGGCCCGCGGCCACGGCTTGGGCATGCGCCTGCTTTTGCAGCCGCCACTTACCAATGCGGCCCCAGGGCTTGTACACCGAAATGGCGGTGGCTGCCAGCAGCACGACCAGCGCGGCCGCGGCATCGGCCAGCAGCTGCAGGCGCAGCCCGCGCAGGTCAGTTGCCGAGAGGTCGGCTTTGGCGGCTACCTCGGCCAGGTAGGCGATGGGCTGGATGTGCAGCAGCAACAGCAGCGTGGCCGCTACCGTGAGCACCAGCTTGACCAGCACCCAGTAATGCTTAAACAAGCCCCAGGGCGTGCCCAGCGCCTGCACCACGCCGGTGGCCAGCGCGGCCAGGCTGGAGGGCACAATAACAAACCAGCCGCTCAGCCCCATGGCCAGGTAGGCCGTGCGCACCAGCAACGCATCAGTACTGGTCAGGCCGGTGATGGCCAGGGCCAGGAACATGGCCACGGCGCCGAGCCAGCCCACCGAGAACGTGATGTGGGCGGTGAGCATGAATTTGCGCAGGGCGGGAGCCATTGTCATCAGCGAGGCAGTTGGGGCGGGTGAAGGACCCCGCAAAAGTAGGGGTGTCGCCCAGGCCCGGCGTACAGAATTAGGCCGCGAACCAGCATAATTAACACACCGGGGCCCACGAAAAAGCCAGCCCGTACGCGACGAGCTGGCTTCCCATGGTATCGAGGATATTTAAGCAGCAATGCCCTGGCGGCAGGCCTGCTCGCAGCGGCGGCAGGCCTCGGCGCACTGGCGGCAGTGCTCGGAGTGAGCGCCGTGCTTCTCGCACTCGTCGGCGCAGGCCTTGCAGATTTCAGCGCACTCGCGTAGCAGATGGGCGGCGTGCTCCGAGCCGCGGGCAGTGAAGCGGGCGGTGAGGGCGCAGATGTCGGCACAGTCGCGGTCCAACAGCACGCAGCGGGCCATCATCTTCACGTTGTCTTCCTGCAGGCAGGCCGTAGCACAATGCTCACAGGCGGCGATACAGGCATTGAGGGCGTCGAGCAGGCTTTGGTTTTGGGTATGCATGGGAAAGGGGTGTAGGTGAACGAACAAGGCAACCCAACCGGGTCGCTGCCTAAGTATACCTTCTCTGTGGCCCAAGGTTTTACATATTAGTCTTCTTCCCTTGCATGATTTGGGGCCTCCTCCCCTACCACCGGAGCCCTTTCGGCCCGCAGCAGCCGACGATATGCGGAAGGCGAACAGCGGGCCAAGCGCCGGAATTGGCCGGAGAAGTGCGCCAGGCTGGTGTAGCCCAGGTGCCGGGCAATTAGGCCCACGCTCAGGGAGGAAGAAAGCAGCAGCTCCTGCGCATAAGCCAGGCGCTGACTCAGGATGTAGGCCGCCAGCGTCTTATCGCCCACCAAGCGGGCAAAGGCCGCGCTCAGCTGCCCGTACGTCAGGTCCAGCTCACGGGCCACCGCCGCCCCGAATGCCCGGTGCCGCAGGCTTTCGCCGGGCTCGCGCAACAGGCGGTTCACGGCCACGCTGACCCGTTCCACCAGGGTCTGGTGAAAGGTTTCGAGCAGCGCAAACCGGGCTGCTTCCAGCGTGGCCCGCAGGCGGGGCCAGTCCAGGTCTTCCGGCTCTCCGGCGACCGTGGCGGCCCCCAGGCGCACGTCGAGCACCTGCAAGCCCAGCCCTTCCAGCTCCTGCCGAACCACCCGGATACCGCGCGCGCACACCATGTGCTTGATGTAAAGCACAGTGGTGGGCGAAGCAGAAGCGGAGCGATTAGGCATCAGCAAGCGAGGTTAAGGCAGGTAAATGCCGCGCTGCCAGCATTCGGTGTAGTCCAGCACCATGTGCAGCAGGAAGCCCACGGCCCAGATGCGCGTGCGGGCGGGTAGCAGCAGTAGCACGTAGCCGCCGATGGCCCAGTAGGTGTGAAAGGTGTGGAAGTTGATGCTGCAGCGGTCCGGGTCGTAGAAAGGAGTCGCCCAGAGGTGGTCCAGGTCGAGCAGCAGGGCACTGGCCAGCACCGCCCACACCCGCCGCCAGTGGGGGCGGTGAAAGGCCAGGGCGTAGAGCCCTGGCACCGTGATATGCAGAAAGGCGTGCAGCATCGCCTAGCGGGTGGGCAGCACCGGATTCATATCCGAAGGCGGGGTGAGCGGCTGCGCGTCGAGTTCCTGCGGGTGGTCGTCCAAACCCGTTTCCTGGTGGGAGGCGAAGTACTGGGCCAGGGCTTTTTCGCCCACGAGCCAGAATACCACGGGCGTCACGATGATGTCGAGGAAGGTAGACGAGAGCAGACCGCCGAGGATGACGGTGGCTACCGGGTACAGAATTTCCTTGCCCGGCGCGTCCTTGGCCAGCGTGAGCGGCACCAAGGCCAGGGCGGCCACCAGGGCCGTCATCAGCACCGGCACCAAGCGTTCGAGCGAGCCGCGGATAATCATGGGCAGGCCGAACTTTTCGCCCTCGTGCTCCACGAGGTGGATGTAGTGCGAAATCATCATGATGCCGTTGCGCGAGGCAATGCCGGTGAGCGTAATAAAGCCCACGAGCGAGGCAATGCTGAACGTGCCGCCCGTGACCAGCACGGCCACCACCGAGCCGATGAGGGCCAGCGGAATGTTGAGCATAATCTGCCCCACCATGTAGCTGGATTTGAAGTGCGAGAACAGCACCAGGAAGATGCCGGCCAGCGAAAACAGGCTCAGCCAGAGAATCTTTTGGGAGGCCGACTGCTGGCTCTCGAACTGCCCGCCGTAGGTGAGGTAATAGCCGGGGGGCAGCTTCACCTGCGAATTCACCTTGGCTTGAATCTCCTTGACCGTCGAGCCCAAATCGCGCTCGGCCACGTTCAGGGAGATGGTAATCCGGCGCTGGGTGTTTTCGTGGTTGACGGTGTTGGGGCCCGGCTCGTAGATGACCTCCGCCACCTGGCTGATCGGAATCATGGCGCCGGTGGGCGTTTCGATGCGCGTCTGGTTGATGGCGGCGATGTCGTTGCGCTGGGCTTCGGGCAGTTTCACCACCAGGTCGAAGCGCTTCTGGCCGTCGAGCATCTGCGAGACCACGGCGCCCTGGAACAGGGTTTCGAGGTCGCGCACCACTTCGCCGCGGGCCATGCCGTAGGCGCGCAGGGCCTCGTCCTTGGGCCGGATGAGCAGCTGGGGAATCTGGACCTGCTTTTCCACTTGTAAGTCGACCACGCCCGGCACGGTGCCGGCCACGGCACGCACTTCGTTGGCGTAGCGGCGCAGCTCCAGCAAATCGTTGCCAAATACCTTGATGGCGACCTGAGCCCGCACGCCGCTCAACAGGTGGTCGAGCCGGTGGGAGATGGGCTGGCCGATGTTCACGTTCACGCCGGTTATCAGGCTTAGCTTTTCCCTCATGTCGGCCAGAATCTCGTCGCGGCTGCGCATGGTTTTGCCTTCCTTCTCCAACTCCTCTTCCGTTTTGAAGGCCACCTCGATTTCCGAGTTGTTGACCGACTCGGCGTGCTCGTCCAATTCGGCGCGGCCCGTGCGGCGGGCGGTGTAGGCCACCTCGGGAATCTTGAGCATTTGCTGCTCGCCCAGGGTGCCCAGGCGGTTGGACTCGGCGAGCGAGGTGCCGGCGGGCGCGGAGAAGTTGACCGTCAGGGAGCCCTCGTTGAAAGCCGGTAGAAACTCGGTGCCGAAGAAAGGCACCATCGCCGCGGCCATTACAAAGAGCAACGCGGTGGAAGTCAGCACCAGCTTCGGGTGCTGCAAGCCCCAGCTGAGCAGGCGCGTGTCCTTTTTCTTCAGCCAGCGCACCAGCCCGCCGTCGGTTTCGGGGTGGTCCATCTGCTTCATCTTGGGCAGCAGGTAGTAGCAGAGTACCGGCGTGACGGTGAGCGAGACGAACAGCGAGGCCACGATGCTCGTGATGTAGGCAATGCCCAGCGGCGCAAAAATGCGCCCTTCCATGCCTTCCAGCGCAAACAGGGGTAGGAAAACCAGCACCACGATGATGGTGGCGTACACAATGGAGTTGCGTACCTCGGAACTGGCCTTGTAAATAACCTTGAGCACCGGCTGCGGGTGTGGCAGCTGCTTGTTTTCGCGCAGGCGCCGGTACACGTTTTCTACGTCCACGATGGCGTCGTCGACCAGCTCGCCGATGGCAATGGCCAGGCCGCCGAGGGTCATGGTGTTGATGCTGATGCCGGCAAAGCGAAACACCAGCGCCGTGACCAGCAGCGAGAGCGGAATGGCCACCAAAGAAATAAACGTGGTGCGTACGTTCAGCAGAAAGGCAAACAGGATGATAACCACCAGAATGGCCCCGTCGCGCAAAGCTTCCTCGACGTTGGAAATCGAGGATTCAATAAACTCCGACTGCTTGAACAGGCGCGTGTTGACCTGCACATCCTTGGGCAAAGAAGGCTTCAGCTCCACCAGGGCTTTTTCCACGGCTGCTGTCAGGCCCACCGTGGCCGCGCCGGGCTGCTTCTCGATGCTCAGGATAACAGCCGGCTGGCCGTTCACGCTCCCGTCGCCGCGCTTGAAGCGGGCCCCGAACTCCACCTTGGCCACGTCCGCCACGCGGATGGGCGACTGCTCGCGGTAGCCCACGATGATGTTCTCGATGTCGGCCACCGAGCGCAGCCGGCCCAGGTTGCGGATGAGCACCTCCGAGCCGTTGCGGTCAAAGAAGTTGCCCGTCGTGTTCAGGTTGGACTGGCGCAGGGCTTCCTCCACCTGGTTTACCGTCAGGCCCGTGGCATTGAGCCGGGGCATGTCGAGCAGCACCTGGTACTGCAGGTTGTCGCCGCCGATGGGAATAACCTGGGCCACGCCCGGAATGCTGAGCAGGCGCTGCCGCACGGTGTAGTTGGCCAGCGTGCGCAGGTCGGCGGCGTTGGTCTGTTTGCCGCCCGACAAGCCCACCAGCATAATCTGGCCCATGACCGAGGAAATGGGGCCCAGCACCGGCGTAATGCCCTCGGGCAGCTGCTCGCCGGTGGTTTGCAGCTTCTCGCTCACAATCTGGCGGGCCGTGAAAATGTCGGTGCCGTAGTCGAACTCCACGAACACCATGCCCAGGCCAATGGCCGAGTTGGAGCGCACGGCCGACACGCCGGTGGCCCCGTTCAGGGCCGTTTCCACGGGCAGCGTCACCAGGGCCTCCACCTCCTCGGGGGCCATGCCGGGCGCTTCCAGGAACACGGTCACGCGCGGGCGGTCGAGGTCGGGCAACACGTCCACCGGCAGCTGGCTGGCGGTGTAGGAACCGGCAATGATGAGGCCCACGGCGAAGGCCAGCATCAGCAGCCGGTTCTGCAGGGCAAAGCGAATTATCTTATCAAGCATGGGGTATTAGCGCAAAGTGGAAGGAGCCTCAAGGGCGACTTCGGTGTAGTCCGGCCGGTGGGCCAGTGGGGCGGACAGGGCACGCCCTGTGCGTCTTATTTCTTGACCCGGGGCGTGCGGGCCGAGGTGTGGGTGCTCATGATTTGCCACTGGCCGGCGGCGTTTTTGCGCAGCACCGACGTGGCCACCCCGCGACGCACGATGGGCGCCTTGGCCTCTTTCTCCTTGGGGTCCTTCTTGAGGTTAATGGTATAGGTGTAGGTTTCCGTTGCGAAAGCATAAGGACCGTCTACCTGCACGGCGGCCTTGTAGTCGCTGAAGGTGAAGGCGCTAAACTCCTTGAGCTCGGGGGCCAGGTGGTGCTCGGCGTAGTGCCGGTAGGAGCCTTCCACCCCACCCGACTCGAACACCTGGGAGTTGGCCGTGAACAGGCGGGCGGTGCCCGTGGTATCGAGCTTTTGCACGGCCTGCTGGTACTTAGTCAGCACGGACCGCACAGCCGCCTCATCGGCGCTGGGGGTTGCCGCTGCAGCGGGCGTGGTTTGGGCAAAAGCGGTAGCCGACAGGGCGGGAACGGCCAACAGGGCAAGGAGGAAACGGCGCATAGGGAAACGGGAAAAGGGTTATTGGTTGAGGTAAATGGATTTGAGCTGGTAGGTGCCGGCGGTGACCACCCGGTCGTTTTCGTTGATTTCGCCCTGCACCAGCACGGTCTGCTGGCCATTCACGGCGCCGGGCTGCACGTAGCGAATCTTGAACCGCTCGGGCTCGGTGTGCACAAACACCACGGGCTTGCCGTTGAGGTCGGTGATGGCCGAGGTGGGCACCACCAGCTGGGGCTTGCCCCCGCCGGTCTGGCCCACGACCTGCACGTTCACGGCCTGGCCGGCACGGTAGGCGCTGCCTTCCTGGGCATCAAGCTCCAGCACCAGCTGGCGGGCCTGGTTCACCGGGTTCACCACGTTGCTGAACACCACCAGGCGGGCGGGCACGCCAGTCTGGCCCTGCAGCCCTTCGATTCGGAACATGGCGCCCGGCGTGACCTTGTCCAGGTCCTGGGCAAACACCTGGGCTTCGACGCGCAGCTTGCCGGGGTTGATGACCCGAAACAGCTCGTCGCCCTGGTTGACTTGTTGACCGACAGCGAGATTAAACACGTCCACGGTGCCGCTCACGGGCGAGGTGATGCTCACGCGGCGCTGCTGGGCCTGGCCGTTGTAGATGCTGGCGTTCTGGCGGGCTTGGCGCAGGCGCAGCTCGGCGGCCACCACGTCCTTGCGGGCGGCGATGTCGGCGATGCTCTGCAGGCGGGCGTAGTCCTGCTGGGCGGCGCGCAGCTCGGCCTGGGCGTTGGCCCGCTCGGTGCTGAGGCCGATTTGCTGGGTGGCATCCAGCGTTTGCTCGATGACGGCCAGGGTCTGCCCGGCCCGCACCGTTTTGCCTACCTGGGCCGCGAGGCTCACGATGCGCCCGGTCTGGGGCACCACGATGCGGCCCTCGCCCCCGGCCGCGGCCGACACCGTGCCGTAGAGCGTGGCCCGGCTGTAGGTGGTGGAGAAAGCAGCCAGGTTGGTGCGCACCTGAAACAGGAACTGGCTTTCCTTGGGCAGCAGTACCTCGTCGGAAAGGGCCACGCCGGTGCTGGCTTTGGCCGTGCCACCGTGGTCTTCGCCACCGTGCGCCTGCACCAAACCCGGTGGAGGGAGCAGCACCGTCAGGACCAGTCCCGCGGCGGCCGTAACGGCCAGGATTTTATGCTTGGTTTTCATATCGGGGTAGCATTAAGGGAAGGGGGTGCGGCGGCTGGCGGTCAACGCCTGCTCGGAAGTCTGGGGCACGGGCTCGGGACGGCGTCGGCGCATGAGCAGGGCCGTGAGTACGATGCCGAGCACAAAGGCCCCGGTCAAGGCCAGGATGGTTTTCCAGGAGGAAAAGAGCCCGGTTGCCTCCGCGTGGGGAGCCGCGGCGACGGGCAGCTTCTCTCCTACTTTGATGCCTTCGAGCAAGAGCAAATCGGCTTTCTCACCCGCCACGATGTTGAGGGCGAAGCTGTAAGCCTTGTTGGCCGGAAACTGGCCTTCGACGAGGTACACGCCCGGCTCCTGCTCTTTCACGGCCCATTTCAGGTTGGCATCTTCCGGGTTGGTGAGCGTGAGCTTGGCGCCCTTGATCGGGGCGTTGGTGGCGTAGTCGGAGAGGAACAGGCGCAAATCGGCGGGCTTACCCCCTTCCAGGGGCTCGTAGCGCAGCAGGGCCTCGAACTGTTCCGAGAGCGTGGCCACGGAAAAGGACGTGGCGCCCGCCGCCGTGCCGGCCTTGGGCCCGTCGCCGTGGTCCTCGCCCCCGTGGGCGTAGGCCGTGCCGCTCAGCACAAGCAGGCCCAGGAGCAAAATCAGGAGTTGTTTCATGTTATTCACCCCGCAGGTAGTTAAGTTCGATGAGGGCCTGGCGGTAGTCCCGAATGGTCGTCAGGTAGGTATTCTGGATGGCAAAGGCCTGGTTCAGGCTCAGGATGAGCTGCAGGTAGCTTACTTCGCCGGCCCGAAACAGGCGCTGCGACTGGCTGATGATGGCCCGCGACTGCGGCAGCCCGGTTTGCTCGTAGTAGCCCAGCGAGGCCGAGAACTTGCGCGTGTCGGCCAGGGCCTGCTGGTACTGCGAGCTCAGCTCCAGGCGCTGGGCCTGCAGCTGGTAGCTTGCGGCCTGCGAGCGGGCCGTGGCCGCCTGCAGCTGAGAACGGTAGGTCCAGAACCAGATGGGCACCGACAGGCCGAACTGGAAGCGGTATTTCAGGGCTGAGTTCTCAAACGCTTGGTTTTGGTACCCGAGGGTGAGGGCCGGCGTGCGCCGGGCCCGCACCAGGCTGATGCCCGACTGGCTCAGCGCTACGTTTTGGGTGGCGGCGGCCAGCGTGGGGCTGCGCACCAGGGCCGTGCTGTCCTCGGTGGGCAGGCCCGCGAGCAGCGCCGAGCCCGTTTGAGCCAGCTCCGCGCCGGTGCGGCCCAGGTCGGTGCTGGTGGCCAGGGCTTCGCTGGGGCGGCCCAGCAGCAAGGCCAGGCGGCGCTGGGCGGCCTGTCGGTCGGCGGTGGCTTGCTGCAGCAGCACGGTCACCTGCCGGGCTTCGGCGTCGGTGCTGATGCGCTGCAGAGAGGTGACTTCGCCGGCCGTAAACAAACGCTCGGTGGCCAGGCGCAGCACGCGAAACAAGCTGTCCTGGTAGGTGAGCTGCCGCACCTGGGCCTCGGCAAACTGCAGGGTCAGGTACGCCAGGCGGGTGTCGCGCAGCACGCTGGCCCGGCTCACGTCGCGGTTGCGCTCGGCCAGGGTAATACCGGCCTGCGCCACGCGCCGCTGCTGGCGGTAGACGTTGGGCAGGTCGATGGTTTGCACCACGCCCGGGGCCCACATCTCGCCGGTAGGGGCCGAGAACAGAAAGTCCGGGTTGGCGGGCGCAAACGAGCCCCGCTTGAGGGCGCGCTGCTCCTCAATTTCCTGGGTTGACTGCCGCAGCCGGGGGTGCCGGCGCAGGCTCTGGGCTTCGGCGCTGTCCAGGCTGATGATGGTTTGGGCGCGCGCAGCTTCGAAACCTAATCCCAGCAAAAGGGCCAGAACCAGCAGGAAACGCACGCCACTTCTCAATTTCAGATACTTCATATAATCAGGTTAGAGCGAGCCAGCGGGCCGCCTACCGTTGCAGCGGCAGACGACCTGGACGAAGCGGGTCCGGACGCCCGGCGTCCGAAAAGCAGGCGACGTCTATGACTTTTTCACCAGGGCCATGCCGCACTTCGGGCAGCTGCCGGGCTTGTCGCTGGCCGAGCCTTCGCAGTTCATGGGGCAGGTGTAGGCGGCGGCCGTGGCCTTGCTGGCTTTGGCCGCCGCGTCGAGCTTTTCAAAGCGGGCGCTGAGCGAGCTGCCGTTGGCTTTCAGGCTCACGATGGCCGTGCGCAGGGTAGTGCCGGCGGGCACGGCGGCCACGAAATGGTCGCCGGTGGGCGTCAGCTTCACGCTGGTGGTTTTGCCCGCCGTGCTCAGCAGCATGGCCGTGCCGGTGGAACGGTCCAGCGGCATGGTTTTCTCGTTGGCGTCGAGCAGGTACACGTGCACCTCCCCGGCTTGCTGCACCAGTTCGAGGTGGTACTTGCCGGCCGTGCGGACCGTTCCGCCGTGGGGGGATTTGTGGGCGTGGGTTTCGCCGGCGGCTTTGTGGCCGTGGGCAGCGGTGCCGGGCTTGTGGCTGTGCTGAGCGGCAACGGTGAGCGGGGCGGCGAGCAACAGGGCGGCGGCGAGAATTTGCGAAATCTTCATGGGAGGGGTTATGAGTAAAGTGGGTTGGAGTAGCCTTCGGGCTACATTTTGTCGGCGTTCTTATTGTGCCAGTCCTTGAAGGCCGCTATTTCCTTCTCCTGGGCATCTATTATCTGCTGGGCCATCTGCTTGAGCTTGGTGTCTTTGCCGTGGGCCAGCTCGGCCTTGGCCATGTCCACGGCGCTCTGGTGGTGCATGGTCATGAGCATGTTGAAGTTCATGTCCGGGTCGGCCACGCTTTTTGGCATCGGCATCATGGCGTCCATCGAGGCCTTCATCTTGCTGGTGAAGGGGTCCGTGGGGTCGTTGGGCTTGTAGTTGGTCGGGGCGTTGTCGAGGCGGGTGGCGGCCGCTTCCAGCTCGGCGATTTCCTTTTGCTGGTCGGCTTTGATTTTCTCGGCCATCTGGCGCATGGTGGCGTCTTTGCCGTCGCGCAGCTGAATGTCGGCCATGACAACAGCGCCCTTGTGGTGCTCCAGCATGTGGTGGGCGAAGTCGTGGTCGGTGTTGCCCTTGGGCTTGCTGGCGTGCATCTTCTGCATCATCTCGTTCATGGCCACCAGTTGGGGCGAGTCGCCGGCCGCGGCGCTGCCCGTAGCCCCGGCGGAGTGGTCCATGCCGGCCATGTCACCGGAGGCGGTGCCCTCGGCGGTGGTCGTTTCGGTGGTAGTAGCCGTCGAATCGGCGGCCTTGTCGCTGTTGCAGCTGGCAACCAGCAGGGAGCCCGAGCAAAGGGCTGCGAGGAAAAAAGCGGACTTTTTCATGGGTGTGGTTGGGGAAAGTTGAAGAAAGAGAGAGGCAAGCCGGAAGGGGGCCAGCCCACACGCTAGGCCTTCACGTTGATGGTGAAGTCACCGGTGTGAATCTTACCGGCGTGGTTAAACTGGAGGAACACGCGGTACAGTCCGGGCTTTTCGAAGTTGGTGTTGAAGCCGATGTTGGGGCCTTTGTCGGCCTGGTCGTTGGGATGCACGTGCAGGTACTGCTCGGTGTCCTCGCTGATTACCACCACGTGGCCCAGCGCGCCGAGGTAGTTGGCGAGGTCCGTCACCGGCTGGCCGTCCTTGCTGATGTTGATTTTCATGCCCAGCAGCTGGCCCACTTTCAGGTCTTTGTCGAAGGCGAGGGTGGCCTTATAGCCGTCCTTCTCCCATTGCATGTCGTCGTTCTTGAACTTGACCGGCGCATAGGCTGCGCCCTTCACGGTGAGGGGCTGGCGACCGAGCTGGTGCCCCGAGCCGGTAGGCGTATAGTCCTGAAACAGCACGTAGTCGCCGCCCTTGGGGAAGGTGTACTGCACTTTGTAGTCGCCCTCAGCCGTGTACTCGGGGTGCTCGTGGTAGAACTGGCCCAGGTCCTTGCTGACGATGATGAGGTGAATCTTCTTTTCGTGCACCACGTCCAGGGGCACGGGTGCGGAGCCTTTGCCCGTCTCCACGGGCGTGAAGGCCAGCGTGGTGGGCTGCCCGGCCGTCACCTGCGTGGGCGTGGGCACCAGCTTCATTTCGTAAGTTTTGCCGTTGGCCACCTTGTCGTTGTGTTCCAGGTTCATGCCGCACTTGGGGCACTTGTCGCCCTCTTTGGTGCTGGTGATTTCCGGGTGCATGGGGCAGGCGTAGGTGTGGCCCCCGCCATGCTCGGCGGTGCCTTCGGCCGGGCCGTTGGTGGGCGTGGTGACGGTGTCGGTGGTTTTGCTGGACTCGGTTTCGGACGAGCAGCTGCTGGCGGTGAGCAGGCCGGCCAGGGCCAGCAGGGAAAGCGGTATGCGGTGCATAAAAGGGGAATGGGGTTAAACTGATGGGGAGACTATATCCAGTAGTCCGGGGCGCTGCTGCCGGGCGGCTAGGCCTGAAACTGCTGCCAGAGCACGATGCCCAGCCCGGCAGCTACCGCGGCGTAGAGCAGGTAGGACAGCAGGCGGCGAACCGGGCCTAGGGGGGCGGGTGCGCCGGCTTCTTCGCAACAACTTTTCATTGTCAGGCGAGGGTAAAACCAGGAAGATGAAGGAGGGAGGGGGCAGCTAAGCGCCGGGCGGACACGACAATGCAAAGGCCCGCCCCGGACATAGCAGAGCTATGCCAGGGCGAGCCTTGGGCGCGTCAAATCAATCAGACCGTCAGGGACTGAATAAAGATGCGGATGTCGGGTATTTTGGGGGGCAGGTGCTCGCGGAGCACCAGAACGACCGAGTGGGTGCGGTCCCACTGTCCGGCAGCGGGCCGGAAAAAGAAGTCGCTGCTGGCCGGCAACAAGGCCGGCGCGGGTGTCATCAGCTGCTTTTCAGCCGGCGTTGTGAGGGACTTAAGGATAGCAGCCGAGTTGTCCTTGCAGCAGTCATCCTTGCCCACGGGCTTGGAGTTGTGCTGGGCATGGTCCTGCTTGGTCTTGGTGGGTTGCTGCTTTGCCGTGGCATTGCCGTGACCGTGGCAGCCAGGGTGTGAAGGCTTCTGCGGCGGGGTGACCTTGGCCACCGGGGCCGCTTGCACTGGGTTAAGCGTGGCGCAGTAGCACTGGCCCACGAACACGTTGACGAAGACGAGCAGGAAGCTCGTCGCCAGCAAACGGCGGAAGGGGAACAGGCTACGGAACATGACAGGCGCTAAGCAACCGCAAAAGTAGACTTCTCCACGAAAAGGCGGTACCGCTTATCTACCCCATTTCTAAATAAAGAGTTTCCGGGCCGTTCCTGTGGGTGGCCGCTTAACCTGCGAAAAAGGACCGCAAATGGCCATCAGGCTGTTTTAGGCGGCAGTCAGGGAAAAAAGCCCCCGGCAAGCAGCGCAAAATTATGCAAGCCTTCGGCCGGATTATGTAAATCCCTTGTCCACCTGCAACGTGCAAATTATGCAAGTTTCGGGTGAGATTCCGTACTAACCCCGCCGCAGGGGCGCCGTTCCTTTGTACTGTACATTCTAGCCTAGGGAGCCTTGGGTTTCCCGGCCCAATGCAGCACTACGGCTGCTTATTTCTATGGAACCAACGACCAAGACCGAAACCCTCGACATCGAAGGCATGACCTGCGCCTCGTGCGCGTCCTTCGTTGAGAAGTCCCTGACCCGCACGCCCGGGGTGCAGCGGGCCATGGTCAACTTCGCTACCGAAAAAGCGACGATTGAATACCTGCCCGCCCAGGCCACCCCGGCCACCTTAAAAGAGGCCGTAGTCAAGGCCGGCTACGGCGTAACCGAGCGCGCGCCAGACACCAGCGCCGCCGACCGGCAGGCGGAAATTGACCAGCAAAAGGCCCTCGCCTACGTCAAGCTCAAGCGCCGCTTCTGGGTAGCCACGGTGCTGGCCATCGTCATCATGCCCCTGAGCATGCTCATGCTCTGGCCCGCCATGATGGCCCGCGTCAACATGCAGTGGCTGAACTATGGGCTGTTGGTGCTGACCCTGCCGGTGCTGTTCTACAGCGGGCGCGAATTCTTCACCTCGGCCTGGAACGGCTTCAAGCACCGCGCCGCCAACATGGATACGCTCATTGCCGTGGGCACGGGCGCGGCTTTTCTGTATAGCCTCGCAGCTACGGTAGTGCCGGGCTGGTTTATGCGCCGGGGCCTGATGCCCGAAGTGTACTACGACACCACGGCCACCATCATTGCCCTGATTCTGCTGGGCAAAGTGCTGGAGCTGCGGGCCAAGACGCAAACGTCGGCCGCTATCAAGGCGCTGATGGGCTTGCAGGCCAAAACGGCCCGGGTGGTGCGGCCCGACGGCCAGGAGGTGGACGTGCCCATCGAGCAGGTGCAGCTGGGCGACCTCGTCGTGGTGCGCCCCGGCGAGAAGGTAGCTACCGACGGCGTTATTGAAGAAGGCCGCTCGGCCGTGGACGAGGCCATGCTCACGGGCGAAAGCCTGCCGGTGGAAAAGAAGACCGGCGACCCGGTATTCGGCGCCACGCTCAACAAAACGGGCTCGTTCCGCTTCCGGGTGACCAAGGTGGGGGCCGACACCATGCTCTCGCAGATTGTGAAGCTGGTGGAAGACGCCCAGGGCAGCCGGGCGCCCATCCAGCGGCTGGCGGATAAGGTCAGCGCCATTTTCGTGCCCACGGTGGTGGTCATTGCCATCCTCACCTTCGTGCTCTGGTTTGACCTGGCCCCGGTGGAAGCCCGCCTTCCGCTGGCCTTGGTCAACTTCGTGGCCGTGCTCATCATTGCCTGTCCCTGCGCGCTGGGGCTGGCCACGCCCACGGCCATCATGGTCAGCACCGGCAAGGGCGCCGAGCACGGCGTGCTCATTCGCAACGCCGAGGCCCTGGAAAAAGCCCACCAGGTAAACACCGTGCTGCTCGACAAAACCGGCACCATCACGCGTGGCGAACCGGCCGTGACGGACTTTGTGCCCGCCGAGGGGCAGAACGCGGGCCAGCTGCTGCAGGTAGTGGCCGCCGTGGAGCGGCAGAGCGAGCACCCGCTGGCCGAAGCCGTGGTGCGCTACGCCGATGCCCAGCAGGCCCCGGCCATTCCGGCCACCGGTTTTCAGGCCATCGAGGGCAAAGGCGCGCAGGCGTCCGTCAACGGGCAGGCCGTGCTCATCGGCAACTTCCGCCTGCTCGACGAGGCCGGCATCAGCCTCTCGCCTGCCGTGCGCCGGCAAGCTGACGAGCTGCTGGGCCAGGCCAAAACGGTGCTCTACGTCGCCGTTAACCAGCAGGCCGTGGGCCTCATCGGGGTGGCCGACACCGTGCGCGACACGTCGGCTGCGGCCATCAAGCGCCTGCAGGCCATGGGCATCGAGGTGGTGATGATGACGGGCGACAACCCCCAGACGGCGGCCCAGGTAGCCGCGCAGGTAGGCATCACGCGCTACTTCGCCGAGGTGCTGCCCAGTGGCAAGGCCGGTAAAGTCAAAGAGCTGCAGGCCGAAGGGCGCATCGTGGCCATGGTGGGCGACGGCATCAACGACGCGCCGGCCCTGGCCCAGGCCGACATCGGTTTGGCCATGGGCGGCGGCACCGACGTGGCCATGGAGGCGGCCGGCATCACGCTCATGCGCTCGGATTTGCAGGGCGTGGTCACGGCCATTGAGCTCTCGCGCCAGACCATCCGCACTATTAAGCAGAACCTGTTTTTCGCCTTCATCTACAACACGCTGGGCATTCCGGTGGCGGCGGGGCTGCTCTACCCCTTCTTCGGCATTTTGCTCTCGCCCATGCTCGCGGCCGGGGCCATGGCCCTGAGCTCGGTGTCGGTGCTCACCAACTCGCTGCGCCTGCGCAGCTTCTCCCCCGCTAAGAACTAAGCCATGGATACCACCGAAATCATCGTGACGCTGACGGGCCTGGCACTGTCGGCTTTTGTCATCTGGTACTTCTTCTTTTCCGCCCGCCAGACGGCTGCGGCCGTTTCTACCTCCAGCGGCGTGCAGGAAGTGGACATCACAGTCAAGGGCGGCTACTCGCCCGACGTGATTGAAGTGGAACGCGGAAAGCCCGTGCAGCTGAGCTTCTACCGCGACGAGGAAAACTCCTGCTCGGAGGAGCTGCTCATGCCCGACTTCAGCATCCGCCGCGACCTGCCGGCTTTCAAAACGACGCTGGTGGAGCTGCTGCCCCAGCAGGCCGGTACCTTTACGTTTACCTGCGGCATGGGCATGCTGCGCGGTAGCCTGGTCGTAAAATAGATGCCGCTCATGAACTCCCAACTCCGCTCCGGCTTCACGCTGCCCGCCCCCGGCACCCACCGGCTGCTGATTAAGAACATGGTCTGCCCCCAGTGCATCCGGGTGGTGACGGAAGACCTGACGGCCCTGGGCCTGCAGGTGCAGCGCGTCGTGCTGGGCGAGGCCGACGTGACGACTGCCGATGGCCAGGCGCCGGACCTGGAGCCCGTGCGCGCCAGCCTGCTGGCGGCGGGCTTTGCCCTGCTCGAAGACCCGCGGGCCCAACTCGTGGAGCAGATTAAGACCCTGCTGGTGACGCTCATTCATTATCCCGAGCCGGGCCCCCGCCTGCTCACCTACTCGGATTACCTGGTTCAGCACCTGGGGCGCGACTACCATTACCTGTCGCACCTGTTCTCCTCCGAGGAAGGCCTGACCATTGAGAAGTTCATCATCCGCCAAAAGGTGGAGCGCGCCAAGGAGCTCATTGGCTATGGCGAGCTGACCATTGCCCAGGTGGCGGGACAGCTGGGCTACAGCTCCCCGGCCCACCTCTCGCGGCAGTTTGGGCAGGTGACGGGCCTGACGCCCTCGGAATTTCAACGGCTCGGACCCGCCAGCCATGCCCGGCGCAGCCTGGACTCGCTGCTGTAGCCTCGGAAATTATGCAAGCAAAAAGGCCAACGGTGTAAAAACCGGGCGGGTAGCCAGGGCGTTTATATTGCTTACCATCAGACCCCATCGACCGTGCGCATGAACCGCTTATTCCGTTTGCCTATTTTGTCTCTGCTAGTGCTGGTTTCCTTGTTTTCGGCCTGCAAAGACCACGACATGGACGACATGAAGCATGACACTCCGCTGATGAAAATCATGATGGACATGATGACGCAGATGGACGCGCAGGCCAAGACCCAGGACCCCGACCACGACTTTGCCGCCCAGATGGTGCTGCACCACGACGCGGCCATCAAGATGAGCGAGGAAGAACTTCGCGCGGGCAGCAACCAGGAAATGAAAACCATCGCCCAGGACGTCATCACCAAGCAACGCGCCGAAATCACGCAGTTCAACTCGTTCCTGAGCAGCCACCAGCCCACGCAGCCGCTGGTACCGCAGTTCAACCAAATTCAGAAAACCAACATGGACCGCATGATGGCCGCGAGCAACGCGCGCACCATGACCATGCGCACCGACGTGGACTACGCCCAGATGATGATTGACCACCACCAGGCGGCCATCGACAACTCGGAGGCGTTGCTCCAGCACGGCCGCAACGCCACGATGCGCCAGCTGGCGCAGGCCATCATCGCCGACCAGCGCCAGGAGATTGGTGTCCTGCAGAACTGGCTCACGCGCAACCGCTAGGTCTTGGATTAGCCACAAAAAAGGCAGCTCTCGCGGAGCTGCCTTTTTGCTTTTGGGGTACGGTGGGTGGCCAAGAGCACTATCCGGCGGCCTGAGTCCGCTACCGGCCGAGGTGGCCACCGTCGCCCGCTACGTGGCCCTAACAACCCCCATGCTCGCACTACCTGCTTTCCACCTTATTCTCGTCTTAGCAACCGGTGTGGTCTTAGCCGGTTGCCGGTCATCGGCTGTCGTCCCTAAGTTTTCGGCCGCCCCCGGGTACCACCACCCGCCACAGGCCCAGCGCGGAGATACAGCGGCAGTCACCCCTGCCCGGGAGCAGCCCACTACCCAGCAGGGGCGGGTAAAGGCGGAAGAACGCGCTACGTCCTCCGGCACGCAGGACCGCGTGGCCAAGGAGAAGAAGGAACCGGCAGTCGGGCCGGGCAGCAGGCAGGCTAAAGCAACGCCCACAGATACCGCAAGCAGCGCCATCCGGCCGATGGCCCCGCCCGGGCCCGGCCAGTTTGCCTCCCCCAAGCTCTTTAGCGCCCAAACGCTGGTCCATTATGGCCTGCACTTTGTTTTTCCGCTCGTGTTGGCGCTGGTGTTTTTTCCCTTGGTGTGGCAGACCGCTTACCTGGTTATGTTGGCCACAATGGCCATTGACCTGGACCGCCTGCTGGCAAAACCCATCTTCGACCCGTTGCGCTGCAGCGTGGGGTACCATCCGCTGCACTCCTTTCATATCATACCGGTGTATGCGCTGCTGCTCCTGTGGCCGGCAACGCAAATTGTCGCTGTCGGCTTGCTTTTCCACATGTTCACGGATACGGTGGACTGCTTGTGGAACTTCAGCCACTGCCAGGACTGCTACCGGAACTCCCGTATTCGTCGCTTGTACAACGGGGTGCGGAAGCTGCTGGGCCTTGAGGTGGTCGAGTAAGCTGGGACGAGACGGGAGATTGAGCGGGCTGTTGCCTAAGTGGCCCGATTCAGAATTGTCGCTAGAACCTTCCCGAGCGACTAATGCTTTTTAACAGCTGATTCTGCAGCAGCTGGTCCCGGTAAGCGCCTTCCACCGCCTGTCGTGCCGGCCCGGGCTTGCCCGCTTCGTGAATCAGCCGGTCAGCTTCCTGGCGCAGCTGCAGGGCTTTTACCATGTTGTCGTTGGCCTGCCCCATGGCGCGCAGGCGCTCGGCCTCGGTCATGGAATAGCGGCCCGGGTTCTTCAACGTGGCCATGAGCTCCACGCTTTGGGCAGTCATCTCGTCGGCAATCTTCTGGTAGTTGAAGGCCGTTTCGACGTTCTTTTTCTTGAGTACCTCCTCGTAGGCGTATGCCGAAGCGAAGGCTTCTTCCCGCATGTTCTTATAGTCACGGTAGGTAAAGGACTGGGCCCCGTTGCGGCCGATATCCAGCCCGGAGAAGGCCTGGTATACCGTTTCCACGTCCTGCTCCGTGCGGCCCTGCAGCGCCTGGCGCAGGCGCCGGGCCTTGTTCACCGGCGGCATGTAGTCGGGCTGCGAGCTGGTGTTCATGGCCATGGCCCGGCCGAACAGCTCCAAGGGGTTGGCGTAGCGCAAATCCTTCACCGATGCTACTTTGCGCAGGTCGGCCTGAATCTGCCGCTGCAGCTCCAGCCCCTCGGAAGTTAACTGCTTTACCTGACCCGTGATGTCGCGAGTGACACCGGCAATCTGCCGGGCGTCCTTGATGACCTGGTAGTTCTTGACGGTCTCGACCCATTGCTTGAGCTGCTTGGCAAACTGGCCGATGTGGATGCCCATGTGCGGCGGGTCGTTGACGACCATCTGAGCCGAAGCGAAGTAGGAAGTGGTGCCGGCCAGAACGGCCAGGACCACAACAAACAGTCCCTTTTTCATGGCTGAAGAGCTAAAGTAAGGTTTAATTGCTGGCCGTCGGCGCGCCGGCATCCGTCGCGCCCGTGGTGATGAGCACGGGGTAGCCATCGGGCAGACGCACGTCGCGCAGCTTCTGGCGGGGTGTCGATGCCCGGCCCACCATCGCGGCCGCCACCCGGCCCCCCACGCCCACTACCGAATTAGCCGCCGAGGCCGAGCGGTCAATGGCCATGCCCACTTCCTGGGCACCGATGGAGCGGGCATCGTTGAGGGGATTGTCAGCCGCGGGCAGCGGCTGGCGCTTCTGCGGGTCAATCATCAACCCCGGCAGGTAATGGTAGTCGTAGATGTCGGCGGTTACCCGGGTAGGGCCCAGCCGGGAGATGCGGATGGCCACGTGGTTGGTCTCGACGCTGGCCACGCCGGCAAATACCAGGTTCTTAGGAAAGGTCTGCCCGCTGATAACGGCATCCTCGACAAGGCGCAGCAGCACGACGGAACCAGTCCGAATCTTCTGTTCCCCGTTGATAACGGCCTTGTAGAAAATGTCCGGCAGCAGCTGCGCCTGATTATCGGGGGCATACCGGAAATAGCCGGCTTTAATAGTGCCAAAGGCATCGTAGCCCGAAGCGTTGTTTGCCGCGGCACCAGACGCCCCGCTGGCCCGGAGGGCAGCCCGCCGGTCGAAATAGCGGCGCCCGGTCATCTGCTCGTACGAGGCGCGGGAGGCGGCAGGGGCTGCGTCGAGCATGTCCAGCACGTCGTCGTTTTGCTCGTAGGGCACCCCGTCGGGCGCCGTGCGGGGCCGGGCCGCAGCCCGCAAACGCCGACGCGGGTCGGCACTGACACTGTTACCCCGGTAGCTGGCCTGCACCACCGGGATGCGTACGGCCCGGTAGGCGCCGGTCTGCGCATCCACCGCCGTTACTTCCGTGGAATCAGGGGGCGGTAGCGCCGCCCGGTTGGCTGCAGCCCGGGCCTGACGCTCCGCGGCGGCCAAGGCCGTGCGGCGGCGCAAAGCGGCTTGCCCCACCGTATCGACCGCCATGCCGCCGGCCAATTGGTCCGGGGAGGGAACCGTGCCCAGAGTCTGCACGCCGGCCTGTCGTGCGGCCGCCTGCTTTTGTTCCAGCACGTCCGTGGGCGCCGGGGCCGCTTCGGGCGTGGCGGGCGCAATCGTGGGCTCCAAATTTTGAGAGGTAGCCGCCACAGGGCTGGCCTGCTGCGCTACTTCCTGGGAAAGGGAGCGGGCGTAGAAAAAAAGCGTCACCGCCGTCAGCAGGCCGATGCCCACGAGTAGGGGCAGCCAGTGCCGGCGGGCCAGCTCCCCTACCGAGGGGCGAAGCGTAGCGGGGGTAGTGGGAGCAGAAGCAGGACCGGGCCCCGGCTGCGATTCAGAAGTAGAGTTGTCGCCGGCAGGATACACCGGCTGCATGTTGTGCTCGGACATGAGAGGAAAGGATTAAATGGCAGCAGCCGTGTTGATGACTTTGCTGGGGACTTTGAGCACCAGCACCCGGGCCCCGAACTTCTCGCGCAGAGTGATTTCAAGGTGGCCCCGGTCGGTGGCCGCATACAGCGGCACGGCGTAGAGCAGGTAGCCCGTGGCCCGGGCCGGGATGGTTTGGCTTTCGGCCCCGCCGGCGGGCGCCAGGGGCCGCCGGGCCTCGTTCTTCTTCTTGCCCAAAAACTTCTTGCGCGAGTTCTCCACCAGCTCGAAGTCGGTGAAATCCACGGCATAGTCGATGGTAGTCGTATTGCGCAGCTTTAGACGCAGGTAGGTGAAGTCTTTGTCGTTGCGCACGTTGGCCAGCGAAAGCACCAGGTCGTTATCGGCCGTGCGCAGCCCGCTGGTATCGGCGTGCTTGGCGGTGGCCAGCTTGGCCAAGCGCGCCTCAGCCAGCTCCCGCTTTTCGTGGCCCTGGTCCAGGGCCAGCGCGTCATCTACCCCGGCGCCGTTGCGGGCCTTGCCGCCGGCGCTCACGCCGAGGGCGCCGCCCTCCTGAAAGTCGTAGAGCTGCAGCACCGGCCGGTGGGTGTACACCAGGTGACCCATCCAGTAGCGCGAGCCGTAGCGCACCAGGATGGGTGTGGGCGGCGGGTTGCGGCGCCTGGCCCGCACGAACACGGCGTTGCTTTCAATCTTGACCAGGTAGTGTGGGGCTTGGCCGACATCGACCAGAGACACTGGCCCCGGAAAGACCAGGTAGGTTGTGGAGGAGTCGGAAACGGCGATTTCCAGCTGCATTTTCGGCGCTACGTTAGCCGGATGCGGGGTTTGCACGCCGGCAGGACGGGTGGCAGTCGAAGCAAGGGTCTGCGCGTGCGACAGGCCGGGTAACAGCGCCAGCAGCGCGCAGGAAGCAAAGGAGAAGGGGAAACGCATAAGAAGGAGATAGAGGTAGCTTACTGGGCAGGTTGAGCTGCGGGGGCAGGCGTCGTTGGGGCGGGTTGCGGCAGGGGCACGCCGGCGGCTTCGGCTTCTTCGCGCAGCTTGCGCTGCCGGGCCTGCTCCTGGTCACGCAGCTGGTCTTTTTCTTCCTGCGAGACGGGCGGGTTGTAGGCGATGAAGTCGAAGTCGGTGATGAGCAGCCCGAAGGGGTTGGCATCCGAGCGGTCGGTTTCGACGAGGGCGAACTTGGCCCCCAGGGGCTTGCTCTGGCTTTGCTGGTCGCCGATGAACACCGTTTGCTTGATGTAAGCGCGGCCGGTGATGGGCCGGTGGTTCATGTCCAGGTGGATGCTATCCACGGTCACGGCCTGGCGGGCGCCGTAGCGGATGTAGTTCTGCAGCACCTGCCCGCGCTGGAAGCTCTCGAATAGAAAGCGGCCGCCGCGCTCTTCAATCAGGGGCAGGCCCGCATCGAGGTTGTGCTTGAAGGAGTACTGGTCGTGGCCGAACATGGTCAGCAGAAAGGTCTTCACCAGGTTGCGGGCCTCGAAAGGCGTGTGCCCCGCGCTGCGGCCTATCTGGGCCGAGAAGGAGCCGGTGTCACTGACCACGTACACGCGTTGGCCGGTTGATTCGTAGGCGCGGTAAAGCAGCGCACCGGAGGCTACTGTTACCACGCCTAGCAGGGCCAGGGCGGACAGTGCCATCGTGCGCATGGTGATAAACGTCTTGTTCAGGTCTTGGACTGAGTTCATGGGTAAGTCGAAGAAGGTGGAGGTTGAAAGGGGCTGAGTCACCCGGGACTTTTTGCCCCACTGCCCATGCTTAGAGGGGCAGGTAGACCATTTTGCGCGAGTCAGGCGGCCCCAATGGGTTTTGGTAGGGATAAAGGATTAGGCTTGGCTGCTGGCCAGTGTTTGGGGTGGTCGCATAAGCGTACAGGACTCCCCGAACAGTCACTTCCTGGCCGGGCTTCACAAGCGTTGGGGTCTGCTGTGATTGCCCGGGAATGGTAGCTCCAGGCTCCAAGAGGGCGAAAGTGCCCAGCGTATCAGGGGCTGCAGGGGTGCGTAAGGCAAGGGCGGCGGGTACCTTTTCTCCCTTGGCATAGCCCGTTGGTCGCCATTCCAACACTGCCTCGAAAGGCAGGCGGTAGCCAGGGGCTACGGTCGGGTAATCAGCTTTTACATGCCGCCACAGGACCGGCAGCGCCATAATTCCGGGTTGTGCGGCTCCGGTTTGCTTGACTGATATCAGCTTCAGGTAGCCCTCTTTAGGTAGTAGCTGCTCGACTGCTGGACGAAGATTAGCGGGTGAGCCAACAGGTAGCGCTGGTGGGCGCGTTGTGGCAAGCTTCCAGGCTGCCTGCCGCGCTTTCGCTTCCGGTGATTTAGCCGCTGCTTGGGCTACTTGCTGTAGAGCGTCGGCCGCGGCTTCATTGTCGTTTTTGCAAGCTGTAAGAAACGCCGAGGAGCTCAGCATGCTGATGAGAAGGTATTTCATTGGAAATAAGGGTTAGCGCCGACGGCGCGTTGGCGCGCCCGAATCGGCTGAGGACATAGTGGGCAACTCTGACGAGGCGGATGGCGCTGAAGCGCTGGCCGAGGACCCACCGGAACTGCCTCCGCCCGATTTGTCTGGTCCGAAGCCCATTTTGCGACCTAGCGCGCCGCTTGCCCCTCCGCCGTAGGCGCCGGGGAACACCACCCCGCTAACTGCCCCAGCAGCCCCGGCTACGGCCCCGGTGAACATGCCCACGAAGCCCTGCACCGCTGAGGAGCCGATAAGGAAGCTCGTCAGCCAGGGCACCATGCAGTAGAGGATGACGAAGCCGATAGAGTTAATCAGGTAGGTTAAATCATCGGCGTAAGCACTTGGCGTCAGGCCCGTGGGCATGAGCACATTACCAGTGCCCGGGCGGGTGGCCGCGTAGTTCGCGTAGATGGTGTCCAGCAGCGAGTAGGTCAGGGACCAGAACTGCACGGCCATGAAACTCTGCAGCCACTGCTTACCGAGCTGTGCGAAGGGTGGCAAAGCCGAGAGGCAGATAGCAATCGGGCCGCCCACGTACAAAAAGGCGACGATGTACTGGCGAATCATGACCAGTAGCTGCCGAATCAGCGCCACGGTACTGGTGGTAAATAGCTCGGTGAGCAGGTTGATAAGCGAGAACCGGGTGAGCTTATCGAAGGTGGAGGAGATGTTGCTTATCTGCTCGTTCACAAACCCCGCGGTATTAGTAGCCTGGTCTGGTTGAATTGCCGGCGAGCCGGCCGGGTTTGTCAGGCTTCGCAAGGACTGAGCGATGAAGCCCGGCTCGTCTGGAGCTACCAGGCTTGAAAACGCCCCGATGGCCCCGCCAATCAAGTCCATGAAGTCCCGGTAAAAGAACAGGATGAAGTACACGAACAAGGCCTTGAGCAGGGGCGAGAAATCCATGCGCAGCTGCCCACCCTGCAGGTAGCCGCGGCCCACGGTGTAGAGCAGGGCTACCGATAGGAAAGGCGGAATCAGGTAGAGCTGGCAGGCCTGCAGCACCTTGCGCAGGGCCCCGTCGGCGGCCGTGATAAAGTCGGTGTCCAGGTCCATGCCGACCAGCAGAAATAGCGGCCCGCTCATGCCGACAGCGCCCCCTTGCGCTTGCGCTTTTCTTCCACGAACTGGTCGACGGCGAAGTCCAGCCGCTGCTCGGTGACGGTGGTGTAGGTGGGCCGCCCGTCGGCGTCGCGCACCAGGTTGCCCAGCGCGTCGCGCACTTCCACCGGCCGCTGGCGCTGGTAGTGGCGCACAAGCTGGTTGAGGTAGTTGCGCTCGGCGGGCCGCGAGGTGAGCACGGCGTCGAGCTGGGGCGAAGCTTCCAGCGCATACACCTTGGCCTGGGCGCCCTGCTTGATGAAGAACTCCCGGAACGAGTCGGTGGAGCGCACCGAGCGAATCAAATCCATCTCGTGCCCGGTGAGACCTAGCGGCGCCTGCAGGCGGTTTAAGGATGCCTCGTTGGAGTGGCGCAGGATGATTTTGGTGCTGGAGTTATCAATCAGCGTGTAGCCGATGGGCGAGTCGATGATTTCCTGAATGCCCTGGGTGATGATGGTGATGGAGCCGTTGGTTTTGCGGATGGTGCGGTACATCGAGACGATGAACTCCTCGAGCACGCCCGAGAGCAGCGCCCAGGCCTCGTCGAGGGCGATGTACTTCACGGCATCGGGAAATTGCCGGAAAAGGTCCAGGCTCAGCTCGGTGATGAGCATGGCCACCACCGGGTAGAGCGTGGGGTCCGTTTTTACCCGGGCCAGGTCAAAGCAGATAAGCGGGTACTGGCTCAGCTGGGCCTCGCGGGTGGAGTTGAGCACTTTGGCGTAGCGCCCGCCCGACACGAACTCGCCCAGCACGAGGAAGAACTCGTGCATGTCGATGTACTTCATGTCGGTCTGGTACTGGGCCCGCTGCAGAGCCAGCACCGCGATGCTTTCATCCGTGGCGTCGCCCTCCCCTGGCGCGGGCGTTTCGGCCCGCATCCACTGGTCGAAGCGCTGCACGTACTTATAAAAGCTTTCCATTCCCGGAAACTCCTCGTCCGACTGGCCCAGCCGCTCGTGCTGGTTCAAATCGTGGTAGTAGCCGGTGAGAAAGCGCGAAAGAATGGTGCGCTCACTCTTGCTTAGGGCCCGGTCCTTGCCGCCCTTCCAGAGGGCGGCCAGCAGGGCCAGGTGGAAGTTAAGCTTCTCGTCGGAGTAGTGCCAGGGGCCGTTTTCCCCTTCGCGTGGGAGCAGGAAGGGGTTGAACTCAATCGGGTTTTGCGGGTCGTACTCGAAGTAGGTGTTCTCGAAGTCCGGCCCCGTCAGGCTCTGGAACACGTTGCGGTAGGTGCCCCCGATGTCGATGATAATCTGGCGGGCGCCGCGCTCGTAGCGCTGCACGATGAAGTTGCCGAAGGTGTAGCTCTTTCCCGAGCCCGAGGGGCCGATGACCAGGGCGTTCTGGTTGTCGAGGTCGGTGTTGAACAGGTTTACCTTGACCAGGTTGCGGAACCGGTCACACAGGTACTCGCCCGTGGGCTCGGGCCGGTACGTCGTGGTCCAGTGGAAATAGCAGGCCGCGCGGTCGGCCGAGGTGGTCAGCCAGCGGTCGGGCACCTGGTAGGCATTGCCGGGGGCTAGGCCAAAGAACAGCGGCAAGGTCAGGTAGCTTTCCACTACGGCTTCGGCGCCGAAGATGGACCGGAAGGCCGCCGTGGTCTTTTCCACGTGCTCGCGCCGGGCCTGGTCGTCCACGTCCCAGAGCAGCACCGACAGGTGCAGGCCCACGACCTGCTTGCTGCCCGAGCGGACCTCGGCGGTGAACTCGTCAATCTCGGCCGCCCGCAGGTGGTTGTCCTGCGTGGCCAGGAAGGAAAGCGAGTTGTTAATTTTCTTGTCGTTGTCGAGGCTTTTTAGCTCGGCGCGGGAGTCCTGAATCAGCAGCGCCTGCGTGAGCACGTGCGGGCAGGAGAGAAACGCCGTCAGCGGGTAGAGCATGGGCGAGGTGACCCCGTAGCCGTTGCGGACGGCGGGGTGGGCCTCACTCCCCTGCCCCACCAGCGAGACGATGCTCACGCGGTTTTCGCCCACGGTGAAGGCGCCCGGCACGTTGCTGATTTCGCGGGTCAGCCCGGCGGGCTGCTGGTCGAACTCCAGGTTGAAGTACTGGGTGAAGACCTGCGGCAACTGGGCTTGATTGAGTCGGCGGTAGTCCAGGCCCCCGAGGCCGCGCAGGCTTTGCAGCAGCTCGGTGGCGATGCGCTCGGCTGTGTCCAGGGTTTGCACGACGCCGGCAAACGGGTTCTTGGCCAGCTTCTCGCCGGCGCGGTTCACCAGGGCGCTCAGGGCATTCGGCCTTACGGGCTTGGCTTCGTCCGAGGGGGCGAAGGAGATGAACAGGTACGCCCGGTGGAAGAGCACCAGCCGCTCGGCGAAGTGGGCATTCATCTTGCCCTCAAAGTAGCCGGGACGGGCGTCGCCGCCGGTATTCTGAAAGGGACGGTCGTAGTAGATGTCAGTTTTTTGCACCACCGTGCCCACGGGCAGGGTGCGCAGCGCGCCGAGCAGGGCCGACTGTAAGTTGGCAAACTCTTCGGCCTGCCAGCTCTCCATTTCGGGGCATTCGAGCACGAAGCCGACGCCCACGCGGCCATCCCGATAGATGACCTTGTCGTCCTGGAAGGCGTAGGCCGGGTGCAGGTCCGCAAAATCAGCGGTGCGGGCCGCGGTGCGGTCAGCGGCCTTAGTGGGAAACATGTTCATGCGGGGTGGGAATAGCGGCGGGGCCGCTCGCCGAAGGCCCGGACCGGGCGCGGCCCAGGGCGATGCGGCGCGGCTGCCGCCGGTGGAAGGAAAGCCAGCTGAGCAGAAAGCCCGGGGGCCGGTGCTTGGCCAGGTAGCGCAGGGCGTAGAGCAGCACCACTAGCACGACCAGAATCAGCAGGTAGAGAAAGCGTGGCACGGTAACCACCAGGCCCGCGACGCCGATGGCCAGCACGGCGGCCAGAAACAGGCCCACCACCAGCCCCAGGTCCGGCAGGTTCATGCCCAGCACCTGGGCGGGGCGCTCGATGCTTTTGTAGGAACGCATGGGCCGGCTTGCTTAGGGCGTAACCCCGCCTTCACCGCCGCCCATGGCGCTGGCCAGGTCTTCCTTGAAGTAGTTGAAGCCAAACCAGAGGATGACACCGCCCATGAGCCAGCCCAGGGCCCCGAGCGCGTCGGGGGCGCCGCTGATAAACTTCTGCACGACGCGCACCAGGCCGATGGCCAGCACGATGATGAAGAGCACCTGCACGATGCTGATGACAATGGTTTGCACGCTGCGCAGGGCGCCCACGGCGCGTCCGCCGGCGCCGGCCTGCCCGAATACCAGGGCCGGGGAAGTGGCCAGCAGCAGGGCCATGGCGAATCGTTCCGCACGGGAAGGTTGATAGGTGTGGCCGGCTGCCAGCAGGCGCAGGCCTCCGGCAGCTACCTGGGCAGCGCCCTGGTGCAGGCGCGTGAGCAAGGGAGTTTGCATGGAAAAGGAAATAGGTGGAAGGAATGGGAAAAGGTGAAAAGCAGGGTTGAGGGCCTTATGCAGTAGCCGGGGCGGTGCGCCGGTTTTCCAGGGCCGTGCTCATCAGCTCGCGCATCTTGGCGCGGCGCTGGGCGGCGGTGAGCTCCACGCCGCGGTTGTGCTCGTCCGTGGCCGTGGGCGCCGGTGCCGAGAGGTAGTTGTGCAGGGCGCCCTCCGGTAAGCGGCCGGCCTCGGCAGGGGCGGGTATGGCTTCGCTATCGTCCGGTACAGCCGCTGGCGTGGGCGCCGCTTCTGCCGCCACTTCGGCCGTCGGAAGCAGGGTTTCAGCGGGCTCTGGTGGCGTCACTTCCTCATTGGTACTAGGCGCCACCTCTGGCACCACCAGGGGCGCCGGGTGGAAGTCGGCCAGCCGGTAGTGCCGGGTGCGCAGCGAGGGATGGTTGCCTTTCAGGGGCGGCGGAACCACGGCGGCCCCGGCACTGGCCGGCATAGCGAAGCGCCACCAGAGTACCCCCAGCGCCGCCATCAGCAGCAAAAGCAGCAACCACAGCATCGATTTCAAGCGAAAGGCCGAAGTTTTTTATGAGCAATTGCGGCAACTATACGGAGCACTTCCGTATAAGTTCTGGTTTTGCAGAAGTTTTGAAGCAGCTATGCCGAAGCTTTGGGGTCACTAGATGGTAAGCCCGGCGTAGCCATGTACCGACAGCAATCGGGTAGTGCACGCGGCCGGCTGGTTTGTTACCTTGCACGCCCCTTATTGCTGCTGCATGACCACCTCTGTACCCACTCCCCCGGCTGCCCCTCCCATCGAGCCGGTCAACGCGGGGTTTCCCGACCCCGCGCTCATTGTTTCCTATGCCACTGTTCTGCGCTATATCCGCCACCGCCTCAACACGCTGCTGCACGGGCAGCTCAAGCCCTGGGCCCAGCAGCACAAGTTCAACTACGCCCGGCTGATTGAAATCAAGAAGCTGGAGGAGGAAACCCAGGCCGTGCTGCTGCAGCGCCTGATGGCCCACTTCCAGTTTCCCACCGAACTGCTGCGCATCATCGTGCACCAGTCGCGCCGCCACTTTTTCCTGTTCACCTCGCCCGAGAGCCTGACCCGGTTCAAGGCCGAGCTCAACCTGTTCGACAACCCACCATTCGACGCCCCGGCGTCTCCACCTTCACCTCCTAACTAGCGGAAAGGCCCGGAGCCTTTTCGCTCCCACGTTGCCCTTTTTGCTATGCCTGCTACCGTTGCTTCCCGCCCCAAGGCGAAACCCGCGCCTGTGGCGGCCTGCCTGGCCCGCCTGCTGCCCGACCCGGCCCTGGCCATCCCCTACGACGAGGCCCGTCGCTACGTGCAGCTGCGCCTGCGCAGCCTGCCCCACGGGGGCCTGCGCGCCACCTGCAACGCCTTCGGCTTTCCCTACACGACCAGCGTGGGCCTGAAAACGGGCAGCCTGCAGCGCGAGGAATACCGCCTCGTACAGAAACACCTGCGGGTGTTCGGCTTTGAGACGGAGCTGGTGCGCCTGCCGGTAGGTGGGCAGCTCTGCGAGCACTACCTCTTTTCCGACGCTGCCTTGCTGGCCACCCTGCGCGAGCAGCTGGCCGCCCACGAGCAGCTGGTGAGCTAGCGCCTCTTCTTCCCTACTGCCTTCAGGATGTACTCCCCACCCCGGATGCCGGCGGTGCGGCTCGTCTGTACCCGTTTCTGTACCCTTTTCTATCACTCTTATGCCCGCAGCCTCTCCTACTCCGCGCGAAAACGACCCCCAGGAGCTCAACCGCTTCAAGCAATCCATTGACCTGGTAGACTACGCCACCCGGCGCCACGGCTACGACGTGAAAAAAGCCGGCCCCCGTGGCCACTGGCACCAGCTCGAAAAGGACGGCGAGATGCTCATCGTTTCCCGCAAAGGCGACCACCAGGTGTACCTGAACCCCGGCGACGACCGGGATTCGGGCTCCATCATCGACTTCGTAAAAACCCGCGAAAATCAGACGCTGGGCCAGGTGCGCCAGACCCTGCGGCAATACCTGGGCGAGCCCGAGCAGGGAATGCAGGCGGCCACTTCTCCCCCACCGCCCACCCCGGCAGCCTACGCGCCCAGGCCCGGCGAGCCGGCGGAGGTGGAAACCGAGGCCGAACGCCGGGCCCGGCTCGTCGCCGCCGTGATGGGCACCCATGCTGCCCTGACGGACCGCAGCTACCTGCACCACCGCCACCTCTCGGATGAAACCATTGACAGCCCGGCTTTTCAGGGACGGGTATTCACCAGCCAGCAGGGAAACTTCCGTAACACAGCCTTTCCCCTGTACAACGAGCACGGCATTGCCACCGTGGAGCAGCGCAACGACGACTACAAGCACCTGCTGCAGCTGCCCAAGACCGGGGTGTGGGTGTCGCACCCCACCGAAGGCAAGGATACCCCGGTGCAGCGCCTGGTCGTGTCGGAGAGCCCGGTGGATGCCATGAGCTACCACCAGCTGCACCACCGCGGCGCCGAAGGGCAGCCCAACACGCTCTACGTGGCTACCAGCGGCACCGTCACCGAGCGGCAGGTGGAGCTGATTCAAAAGCTTATCGACAAGCAGGAGCCCAAGGAAGTGGTGCTGGCCAACGACAATGACGCCGCCGGCCGGCGCTTCAACATCAATTACCTCAACGAGCTGCAGGCCCCGCGGCGGGCCCGCGAAGTAGCCGACGGTCAGGTCGCTTATGACGAGGCGCCCCGCCCGGTGGAGTGGCACGCCACGGCCGCCGGCAAGTACCACACGGCCCTGCGCGTGGAGTTTCACCACGCCACCCGCGCCGAGGGCACCGAACACCTGACCCAACTCACCGCCCAGGTGCAGCAATTGCGGCCTTCGGCGGATGAAGCCGTGGCGCTGGAGGTGCAGCGGGCCACCCGGCAGCAGACTGTGGTGCGGCTGGTGGTTCCCAATGCCGACAGCCACGCCCTCGAAGAGCTGGCCCGCACACTCCACGCCCAGCGGGAAACGCAGCGCGGGCAGCTGGAGCGGCTGCCCCACGAGCCCGGCCGCCAGCCCGAGAACTTCATTCGCACCGAGTACGCCATCAGCAAGGATTTCAACCGCGACCTGGAGCTGCTCAGCCAAGGCCTCAACCGCGAGCAGGCCGCCCAACAGGCCCGCGCCGACGAGCTGGCCAAGGAGCAGCAGCGCCAGGAACGCGCCCGGCAGCAACAGGAGCAGCGCCAGCAGGCGCAGCAGCGCGAAGCCGGGCGGGAGCAGGAGGCCAGCTCCCCGGAAGCCCAGCGCCGCGAGGCTGAGCAGCAGCGCCAGGCCGCAACGATGGCCGTAGCCGCGGCCGGCGGCGACCCGGCGTTGCAGCGCGCGGTCCAGCTTACGGTGACTGAACCTACCCCGGCGGACGAGGCTACCCCCAGCCAGGCCCAGCAGATGCGCGAGCTGCTGCGCAAAGCCGGTGCCCAGGTGGAGCTGCGGGCGGAAGCAGACCCCACCAGTGGCCAGCTGCGCAGCGAGCTCGACGTGCGCTACCAGCCCCACGCCACCCCCGGCGGCCTGCGTCAGCTCAGCCAGACGCTGGATGCACTCGACAAGTCCCCGCTGGTGACGCTGCGGGAAGATGCCGCCGAGCAGGCCGAGCGCCGCCAGCTGGCCGCCCTGCCCCCGGGGCAGTCAGTTACCAAAACAGCCATCGTCCGCATTGACGAGCCCGAGCCCCGAGCCGGCGCACCCGGCCGGGCCGAAGCTGTGGCCGAGCAGCTGCGCGAAGGCGGCCTGAACACCGGCTCGCTGCGCTCGGCCACCGACCCGACCACGCACCAGCGCCACAGCGAGATTGAAGTCAGCTACCGGCTCGACCAGCCCAACCTGGCCCGGGCCAGTGCGGCCCTCGACGACGTGGCCCGCCAGCCCGGCGTACAGCTGCACGAACATTCCGGCGACCGGGCCGAGCGCCACCGTCTGGCGCCTAGCGGCATAGGGGCCAATGCCCTAACCGAGCGCGCTGCCGGGCCCGAGCGGTAGCAGGTAGTCGGCTAGCCTAGGAAATTCCCCGAAAATATGGTCTGATTCTTTAGTTTTGCGGGCATAGCAAGCTGCTCCCCATGCAGACGAATACAGGGTTTACATCTTTTTATGCGCCGTCCGTGCTGCCGCGAGCAAGCCGGACCCTGGCACCCGCTGCTCGACGGCCGCTGCCGATTTCCGAGCGCCCGGCCCTGTTCGTGGGTCCGCATCGAAGCTAATCCAACCTTCTGGTAAACACCCCCCCGCAGCTGCTGCGGTTGCCCGCGGCTTGCCTGTAGCCGACGGGTCGGGCTGTCATTTCCCGGACGCCGCTTTTGCGGCCGTCCCGGAACCCTCGTTGCATTCTTTTCCACGCCATTACCCCGCTATGCTATTTACCGGCCACCGGCATTTTTCTGGTTTTTGCCCCGACATGAAGGGGATACTTTTAGAACTCATTCGCGACACGTACACGCCCTTGCTGCAGCTGCCGCCCCACCTGCCCGATGAATCCTGGCTGCTGGCAGTCAGCAAAGCCGACCCCGTGTTTTTCTACCTCTACGATGGGGTAGGCCAGTTACAGATTGGCGAAGCCTCCCGGGAGAGCCTGCTCAAATGCCTGAAGCAGGAACTCGGT
The DNA here is from genome assembly GCF_023101345.1 of Hymenobacter sublimis. Taxonomy (NCBI): domain Bacteria; kingdom Pseudomonadati; phylum Bacteroidota; class Cytophagia; order Cytophagales; family Hymenobacteraceae; genus Hymenobacter; species Hymenobacter sublimis. The sequence goes on along the minus strand of NZ_CP095849.1, from coordinate 23,667 downwards.
AGGTCCGAATAAGTCGGGTCTCCAACAAGCAGAAGTGCCCGACAGCCCGTTCCTGTCGGGCACTTCTGTTTTTCATTCTAACAGCGGAACAGCAGCCTAAATCCAGGGACAGGGGCAGTGGGGAAAAAATGGTTTGGCGACTGCAAATAAATGGAAAATTGTTGTCATAAAAGCAACAATAAGCCCTTGTTTTGCGTTTAATAAGTAAGGAAACGGTTTTAGAAACAGTCACTTAGACCTTACTTAGCGATGAAAAAGCAAGCCCGCCCCACCGCCGAAAAAACTACCCGCCCCGACGTGTACCAGATTGTGACGGACCGCGTCATTGCCGCTCTCGAATCCGGTCAGATTGCCTGGCGCAAGCCCTGGCATGCCGCCTACGGGCTGCCCCGCAATTACGTCAGCGGGCGGGCCTATACCGGCATCAACGCCTTTCTGCTGCACCTGGTGGGCGGCACGCCGTTCTTTCTCACCTTCCGGCAGGCCCGGGATCTGGGCGGCAACATCCGCAAGGGCGCCAAAGGCATGCCCGTGATTTACTACAATGTCACGACCCGCACCGACAAGCAAACCGGTGAGGAAGAGAAAACGCCCTTTATCAAGTACTACACCGTCTTTTCCATCGATGACGTGGAAGGCGTGGACATCGTCCTGCCCGAGCAGCCCCGGGACCGCGCCCACGAGCCCCTGGCCGCGGCCGAAGCCCTGGTCGCCAACTGGGCGAGTTGCCCCCGCATCGAGCACGGCGGCGCCCAGGCCTACTACGCCCCCGGTCCCGACTTCGTGAGCGTACCCCGTCCGGAAACCTTCGTTAGCGGCGAAGCCTACTATTCGACCCTGTTTCACGAGCTGACCCACGCCACCGGCCACCCCAGCCGCCTGGACCGCCCCGACCTGGCCGAAGCCCTGCGCCCGAGCGGCCGCGCTAGCTACGCCCGCGAGGAGCTAACGGCCGAGATGGGTGCCGCCTTTCTGTGTGGTCACGCGGGGCTGGACCCCAGCGCGACGCTGGAAAATACTGCGGCTTACCTGCAGTTTTGGCTGGAGCAGCTGCGCGGGGATAAGAAGCTGGTGGTGCAGGCCGCCAGCCGCGCCCAGCGGGCCGCCGAGCTGATTCTCGGCAACGCAACCCCCGACGAAACCGAGCCCGACCCCCAGCGCACGCCTCCCGCCGCCGCGGCGGAGGTCGTGGCCAGCGAGGAAGCGCAGCCAGCGCCCCGGGTGGAGGCTGGCGCCTTGTCGCCCCGCCCGGCGCTGCCCACGCTGCCGCCGGTGGTATTGGGGCAGGAAACCCTGCCTTCGCTGACCACGGTCGTCGTTGCCACGCAGCGCATTGAGCTGACCCGCCTGCTGGAACATCCCGCTTTTACCGAGGAGCAGCGCCGCACGGCCACGGGCCGGATTCTGGCCGAAACCGACCCCGCCCGCCTGGGCCGCTGGTTGACCAACATCATGCGGCAGATAACGGAGTGGGAGGAACGCACCTTGGCCGAGGAGGCGAAGCAGAACCCGCACTTCGCTGCCTTCGAGCAGGTGCCGGAGTAGCGCTTGACCTTGACCTTGACCTTGTCGCCTCGTCCGGTTCCGGGCGGGGCCGGGGGCGGTGGGGTATCGTCCCGCAGCCCCCGACTTACTGCTTTACTCTCTTGCTGCCTATGCCTTCCCCTCCCCCACTGTCCCCCGATGACGCCACCAGGGCGCCGCGCCGCTTTACCGACTTGCTGCGCCACGGCCGCTTCACCTTCACCGAGCGCGAGCTGATGGAGCACCTGCGCATGACCTACCGCACCATTAAGCAGCGCGAGGCTGACCCCTCTACCCTCACCATTGCCGAGCTGCTGCGCGTGGCCGACCTGCTCGACGAGCCCGTGCACGACATTATCGCCGTGGTGCTGGCCGAAGTGCAAGGAGCCACTCAGCCACCCTCGAAAGGAACACCGGCCGGTTAAACGATGTCAAGTTTTTACATGTAAAAACTTGACATCGTTTCGTACTTCTGCCCCGCCACTTCCCGCGTTACCCATGTCCGAGTCCATTATGCAGCGCGTCCGCCAGCAGGTGCTGGCTTACCCGCCGGGCGAGCTGCTGACCTATGCCGACCTGGTGACAGAGCCGGCGCAGTTCGGTGCCGTCGCCGCGGCCCTGAGCCGGCTGAGCCGGGAAGGACTGCTGGCCCGCTACGCCAAAGGGCAGTACTACCGGCCGCAAACGGGACGCTTTGGCACGCTAAAGCCTTCTGAGGGCGCCGTGATGCGCACGCTGACGGCCCCAGCAGGCAAAGTGGCAGCCTATCCCACCGGCGTCGCGCTCTACAACCAACTGGGCCTAACCACCCAGGTGCCCGCTCAGCTCCAGGTTACCACTCCCAAGCCGCGGCGCACCAGGTCCCCGCGCGTGGGGTTTGTGCTGCGCCCGGCGCCGGAGCGCGCCAGCGACGTGCCGCTGCTCCAGTGGCTGGAGGTGCTGCGCGATTTGCGCCGCATTCCCGATGCCCGGCCCGATGAGGTGCTCTCCCGGGTGCAGCGCTTTATCAAAGGCCTCTCCCCTGCCCGGCGCAGCCGCCTCGTGGAACTGGCCCTTGGCCAAGCCCCGCCCCGTGCCCGCGCCGTGCTGGGGGCCGTGCTGGAGCAGCAGGCCGACCCGAAAAGCGCCGCTCGGCTGCGGGCTACGCTCAACCCCCTGACCACCTACCGGCTCGGCCTCAGCGCTGCCGCCCTGCCTAACCGCGCCGCATGGAACATCCACTAAATCCTGGCCGGTTTCCAAGAGCATAGAAAGGACTGATGCATGCAGGGCACTGCGTGTACGCAAGCTTGACCAATTACATGAGTGCTCGTGAATTTATCGTGCCAACTATTCATTAATCGAAAATAAAAGTCGAAATTGTCGCTTTAACAGTAAATAATTAACACCGCCAGCCTGCGGCGGCCTCTTAATGGAAAAAAATGTACAGTGGCCGTTGCTGGTGTTTGGCACGTCCGACCCGGCGCTAAACCGCCGGATTCGGCAGGCGCGCCAGCGGGAGGAGCTACGCGAAGTAGCGCCGCGTATCTACTCGCCGGATTTGACAACGCCCCCGGCCGTGTTAGTGCGCAAGAACTGGCTGCCCATTATCCAGCATCTTTTCCCAGGGGCCATTATCAGCCACCGCTCCCAGCTCGAAGGCCAGCCCACGGGCGATGGGCACTTGTTTCTGACGTACAAATACACGCGCAACGTTGAGTTGCCCGGCCTGACGGTGCACCTGCTCGAAGGGCCCGGGCCCCAGCCCGGCGATGCTCCCTTTGGGGGAGGCGACATCCTTTTCGCATCGGAGGCCCGGGGGCTGCTGGAAAACCTGCAGCCGGCCCGCGTCCGCAAGGGGGGCGTCAGCAAGGCCCTGCCCATCGAGACCGTGGAAGAGCGGCTGGAGATGGTGCTGCGCGTGCGGGGGGAAGCGGGCCTAAATGCCCTGCGCGACCAGGCCCGCGACGTGGCCACGGCCCTGAACTGGCCCGATGAGCTGGCCGCGCTGCAGCGCATTGTGGGCGCGCTGCTCACCACCCACTCGATTAAGGTGCTTTCCTCGCCGGTGGCGCGGGCCCGGGCCCTGGGACTGCCCTTTGATGCCGGCCGGGTGGCCTTGTTTACCACGCTCGCGGGGGCGCTGCGCACCACGGCCCTGCCGGAGCGCGTGGACCCGGCCCCCGTGGCCCCGGCGTATTACACGGTGGCGTTCTTCGAGGCATACTTCTCCAATTTCATCGAGGGCACGGTCTTCCAGGTCGACGAGGCGCACCGGATGGTGGAAACGGGCCAGGCGGTGGGCGGACGGCACGCTGATTCGCACGATGTGCTGAGCACGTATCAACTCTGCAGCAACCCGGCCGAGATGCGCGTCGTGCCCCGCTCGGCGGAAGAGCTGCTGGCCCTGCTGCAGCGGCGCCACGGCCAGCTGATGCGGGCGCGGCCCGACAAGCGGCCCGGCCAGTGGAAAGAATACGCCAACCAGGCCGGCCTGACCAACTTCGTGGAGCCCGAGCTGGTGCGCGGCACTCTGCACGAAGGTTTTGCCCTATACCAGGGCCTGACGGACCCGCTGGCCCGGGCTATGTTCATGATGTTTTTAATCAGCGAGGTGCACCCCTTCGACGACGGCAACGGCCGCCTGGCCCGCCTGATGATGAACGCCGAGCTGGTTAGCGCCGGCCAGTGCCGGATTATCGTCACTACCCGGGCCCGGGAGGCCTACCTGGATGCGCTGCGCCGCCTGAGCCGGCAATCGGACCCGAGCCTGTACATCCGCATGCTAAGCGGCGCCCAGCAGTTTGTGGCCGACTTACGGGTAAGCACCTACGAAGAGGTAAAGCAGCAGCTCGAAGCCCAGGAAGCTTTCACCGAAGTGAGCTCGCAGCTGCGCTGGTAGCGGGCCGGTTGCCGGTTCGCTCCTCCCCTCCCCTACCTGTTTTTTGCAGGCGGGCCGTGCTGAAGGTAGTAGTTAACCGCTTCGTCAACCAGCTCTTTCAAATACACCCGCCGGCTGTGGTGCATCAGCTCCTCGTGGATGTAAGCCAGGGCCGCCCGCTGGGTTTCTCCTTCCAAGCGAATCAGAGATGGCTGCAGCCCCGAGGAACTGCCTTCTACGGGAGCGGTGGCTTGCACTTTCGGGGGCCGGCCCCTCCCCTTCTTGGGCGCAGCGGCTACCGCGGCCGGCTGCGGTCTGGCGGGTGGCGCAGGCGCTAACACCGGTGCTGCAGCAGCTTCTGGAGCGGCTGCTACTGGCGGAGCAACTACCGTTGCTGGTTCCGGGGCCGCTACGGGCACCGGGGCGGCGGCCGCGGGCTCAGGCGCAGTTGGGGCGGCCGGCATGTGGCCGGGCTGCCCGCGCAGCATGGACATCTTTTCGTCCGTGGAGATTTTCAGGCGTTGAATCTTGGCCATTACGATATGAGTTCAGAGGTGAGTTGGGCGCGGGCAATCAGCTCATCGCACAGGGCGCGCACTTCGGCTTCCACGGAGGCATCGGCCCCCACCGCCCGCCGGTAGGCCGGGTTGAGGTAGCTGTAGCGGGTCGAGAGACGCTTGTAGCAGCCGAGCTGGCGCAGCGAAGCCTGCAGGCGCGGCAGGCCCAGCGCGTCGGTGAACTCGTCCATGTCCTTTTCCTCTTTCAGGTTGGTGCGGTGCGAGTGCACGCCGAAGAACTGGAAGTCCAGCCCCTGCTCCCGCGAAAGCCGGGAAATCTCCTGCAGCAGCTGCATAAAGGAAATCGTGGCCAGGCGCTCGGCATCGGAGGCCCCCACGGGCACGAGCACCACGTTGGCGCCGCTGAGCACGTCAATCATGGCCGTATCGTCCGAGCGGCCGGGCACGTCAATGAACACCACGTCGTAGTCGTCGCTGACTTCGTCGAGCCGGTCGTACACTTGGCCCATACCGACCGATTCCAGCGCGTAGGGAAAGGCCGGCTCGGCGAGCGTGCCGGCTTCGCGCTCCAGGTCCACGCTGGGCTGGTCGTTGGTGAGGCGCACCCCGGCCAGGGTTTGCTGGGAGTCGGCATCGACCACGAGCACGCGGTAGCCATAGTCGGCCGAGAGGGCACCGGCCAGCACGGTGATGAGGGTACTCTTACCAATGCCGCCCTTCTGGTTGGCAACGCAGATGATTTTCATAAAGCAGGGAACTAACGGGTAAAGCCACGACGGGCGCAAGCAGCTTGCAAATAAAGCAGCTTGTTTCTCAATTTTCAAAGCTACTCGGAAACTTGTTTTTTTATTTCCTAGAAAATAAGCTTTCAAACTTACTTGTAAACAAGCCATTTTGTTTTCAAGATTACTTGTTTCTGATTTTCTGAGAAATATTATTTACAATTTTCTCAGTAAACATTTAACAAAAGCTCTCAAGAAACTTATTTCTTAAAATACTAAGAAACAAAGCGTCATACGGGGCGTACTGTCGGGAGGATGCTAGGTTTTTAACCTTCCTGTTTTACTTGTTTCTCAGGAAATAAAAAATGGTTCACACTCCCATTGAATTGCCTTCTAAACGCATGGGGATGCGTTTTGCTGGTCAGCAGTCTTTCATAAGGGAAGCAAAACCACATTCAAAAACACTTTTCCGATTACGATTTGCCCAGGCAGCTTACCGGGGATGGGAAAAGCCAGGCCTGGTATCGCTTACGGCTCACCGGGCACGCGCTCAACATGCCCCTAATAGGGTAGTTAGCAAGAAGACTACCATTTACCCGCGCTAACGCGCTGGCTAAATGGTAGTTGGATATCAACAGCGTTGATATTGCTTAACCCAAGCCAGTAACATCTTGATATACAATAAGTAAGAGTTAAAACCCGCCCTATGCCGGACCAGAAACAGAAAATAGGCCCTCAGCCCACTAATGCTTCAGCTGTCAAGCACCTCACGGTTAGCGGACCGGCGCACCGGCTGGTGGGCGCGGAGGCCGCCCGGCTGGGGCTGACCCGCACGGAGTACGCCGACGCGGCCATCCGCTACTTCGCCGAGCGGAGCCTGAACCCGGTGGAAGCCCAGGCCCGGGAAGGCCAGCTTATCATGACTGAGGTGAAGCGTTTGGGCGACCGGGTGTTTTCATACCTGCAGGAGCAGGAGCGGGGCGTACTGCTAGAAATGCTGCGCTTTCAGCTTCAGCAGCAGGCCGTGCAGCAGCAGACGCTACGGGTGGTAGAGAATTTATTAGCTCCAGAAGGGGGGGAGGTACTGCACAAAATTCAGCAGAAAAATCAGGAGCGTATTGCCGAAGCGACGGCGGCCGGGCTGGCAGCTCTTGATATAAAGGCGCTGAATAAACCGCACAAAAACGGTAACTGACGCGATGCACGCCAAGCTGATTAACCCAAATGTGCACGGCAAAAAGGCCTATAATAACCAGGGCAGCGCCGCGCAGACCCTGAATTACCTGACCCAAGAGGCCCGAAAGAATGGCCTGGAGGCTCGCTTTTTTGACGGGCAGCTAGACGCGCTGGACCGGGATTCCGTGCTGGCAGCCCTGGACAACAACGTGAAAGGGCTGCGGGCTAATGAGGCCAAGTTCTACTCCCTGGTGCTGAGCCCCAGCCCGGAGGAGCTGGCCCACGTCGGGGGTGGCGATGAGGAGAAGCTGCGCACGTTTACCCGGGAGGTAATGGCCGCCTATGCAGCAGGGTTTCGCCTCAAAGACGGAGGGGCTGTGGGGAAGGATGAGCTGGTGTGGGGCGCCATCATTCACCAGGAGCGCACCCACCGGGGCACCGACGCGGCCGTGAAAGAAGGGGAGGCCCGGGCCGGGCAGCCTCGGCCCGGCTTGCAGGCCCACATCCACGTGGTCGTATCGGCCCGGGACCGAAGCCAGCGCGTCACGCTCAACCCCGGCGGGCGCGTGAGCCGGTTCAGTTTGCGCGACTGGCAGGAGGAGGCCCGGCTCGTATTTGAGCGGCAGTTTCAGTACCAGGGCCCTGCGCCTAAACGAAAGGACGCCCCAGCCATTTCAGCACCGAACCCCAAGCGCAACGTGCGGATTGCCGAACGGGTTGGGCAGCTGAACCGGCAGGCCGAGCCCAGCCAGCGCCTGGATGCCGAGCGGGTGCAGCGCATTGCGCAGGGGCGGGGCTATGACCGCATTTTCTACGACCGGCTGCGACGGGTGGAAGACCGCGCCCGGCAGGGGCGGCCCCTCGACAATGCCTATCACCTGCTGGCCACGGGCCGCGAGGAACCCGCCCGACCCAATACCGGGCACCGGGTACGCCAGGCCTTGCACAGCCTGCAGCAGACCCTGCGAGCTACCAGCGGGCCGGAGCGCGTGGCCACCCAGGACATTGGGGAGCAGCGCCGGCGCGGGCAGTGGGAGGCCGAATTGTAATTCCAAGTACTGCACGCTTAAAACAACCTGACTATGAGCATGATGAGTGCCCCCCGGCAGCCGAGCAGCCACCGGCTGACTGGCCTGTACATCGCCCTGGGATTCCTGCTGGCGTTGCTGGCCGGCGGTGAGTATTACCTACTTTCTCACCCCTCCTTCCTGGCCGGGACCGGAACCCCTGCTGCCCCGAATGCAGGTTTGGGGGATTCCATAACCACCCGCCTGCTGCTGGGCACGGCCACGTTTTACCAGCGCTATGGCTTACTCATACGAGCGGGGATTCTGGTAGCAGGGGGCCTGCTGGCCGTGCTGCTCAAAGCCCCACCCGCGCGGCCCGGGCAGCGGCGCTGGCAGCCCACGCAGCTGCAGCTGCGGCGCGTTCAGCTGGGCGCCGCCGGGGTGGGCCTGTTCACCGGGGCGCTGCTGCTGGCCATGGCCACGTTTTCAGCCGGTATGGTAGCCTGGCTATACCCCACCGCGGCCCTGCTGGCGTTGGGCGCGGGCCTGGCAGCCGGCATTGCGCGGGCCCTGCACAAGACCGAGCGGTTCGGGCTGCGCACCGAGCGCCGGCAGCAGCTCACCGAGCACGGGTTTAGTCTGGCCACGACGGACGGGGGCTGGATTAACATTCCCAACCCGTTTCGGGGCACGCTGGTGCTGGGCGGGGCGGGAGCGGGCAAGTCGTATTCGATTGGCGAGCCCCTGATTGAGCAGTTCACTGAGAAGGGCTTTGCCGGGCTCATCTATGACTTTAAGTTTCCGGTGCTGGCCGAAGCCGCGCAGAAGGCCTTTGTGCTGGCTGATGCCAAAGCCCGGGCGGCGGGGGAGGAGCCAGCTCATGTGCAGCTGCACATCATCAACTTTAAAGACCTGGAACGCAGCGAGCGGGTGAACCCGCTGCGGGCCGACAAGATGCCGGTAGTAGCCTACGCCAACGAGTACGCCCGCGCCATCATGGCCAACCTGAACCCGGAGAGCATTAAAAAGATGGACTTCTTCGACACCAGCGCCAACGCCTTTCTGACGGCCATCATCTGGTTTTACAAGAAGAACTTCCCCGCGTTTTGCACCCTGCCCCACGTGGTAAACACGGCCCTGCACCCGGACTTCACCCACGTGCTGAGCATGCTCGACACCGACCCCGAGTGCGGCGACATGGTGCGAAGTATCACGACGGCCGTCAAGCAGCGGGCCGAGAAGCAGGTAGCCGGCGTCATTGCCTCGCTGCAGATTGTGCTCACGCGCATCAACTCGCCGGAAATCGCCTGGGTGCTTACGCCCGACGAGGCTAGAGGGGAGGGGTTCAGCTTGGATTTGAATGATAAGCAAGCGCCCAAGGTCTTGGTGGTGGGCAACGACCCCACGCTGAAGGGAACCTTCTCCCCGGTTATCAGCTGCATCGTGGCCGTGGCCTTGAAGCTGATGAACCAGCAGCACAAGCACCCGAGCTACGTGTTTCTCGACGAGGCCGCCACCATCTACGTGCCGAACCTGGAGGTGATACCGGCCACGGCCCGCAGCAACAAGGTGGCCATGATTTACATGACCCAGGATTTGAGCCAGATGATTGACGCATACGGCCGGGAGAAAATGCAGGTGATGGTGAGCAACCTCAACAACCAGTTTTTCGGCAAGGTCAACTCCCTGGAAACGGCCAAGTTTGTTTCGGAGCTGGTGGGCAAAGAGGACCGGGAGATGGTGTCGGCCAGTTTGGGCCGCAGCCAGAGCGGCGGCAGCCGGGGCGCCGGCAGCAGTACCAACCAGAGCGTGAGCTGGCAGGAGCGCAACCTGGTGCGCCTGCAGGATACCATTACCCTCGAAACCGGCGAGTTCATCGGCCAGACCGTGGAAACCGAGCAGCCCTTTTTCCAGGGCAAGGTGGAGCGCCAGGCGGCGCCCGGCACGTACCCGCTGCACCCGCTGGCCACCTTTGAGGGTGGGCCGGCCCCAAAGCTGGCCGAGGCACCGGCAGGGGAGGGGCAGGACCCGGATTGGCTGAGCCAGCGACGGGCAGCCCGGCAGGCGGGGAGTCAGTCCCCCGCGGAGCCGGTCAGTGCGCTACAGGCGGTTATTCAAGCCAACTTTGAGCTGATTCGGGAGGATGTGGCCAGCATTGTCGGGCAGTACGCCAACACCCTCAAGCCCGGCCAGATGCCGGACAATGAACCCATGCTATAAAGGGTGTTTGGGGCACCTTAGCCGCTGGAATGGTGTTTTATAAATGCCCGTCGTTTATCCCTTTTACGTAGTTTGCATGATGGAAACGCCTGCTTATCCTACCCCCCAGTTTGGCCCCCGCGAGCAAACCCGCGAGCAGCGGCAGTTCATCATCAGTCAGTCAGTGGGCATCACCCGCAGCCAGGGCCCGTACGAAGTGCCGGACTGGCAGGCCAAGCTGCACGAACAGTACGTGGAGGGCCTGGTCGACCTGGATTACGTGGGGGCCCGCCACGACGAGTACCGCGCCCAGCTCATTGCCAGCCAGCAGACAGCTGCGGCGGGAGCCAAGTAGTTCGCTTTCGTGACACCCCAGCCTGGCTACCCGCGCCGCGCTGTTTTGCTCCCGCGTTTTTTGGTTACGAACCGCCGGGTACGCTAGGCCCATGACCGACCGCTTCACCAACCCCGAAACCGGCGTTTTCTACAACCAGCTCGGCCTTACCGATGCCGAGGAGCTGGACCGGGAAACCAAGCGCCTGTCCCTGCGCCGGCTCACGGAACTGGCGGCGGGCCGCGGCCCGCAGTGTGAGCGCTTCGACGCCGCGCGGCTGCGGGCTACCCACCGTTACCTGTTTCAGGACGCATTTGAGTGGGCCGGCCAGACCCGCCGCGAAGGCAGTTTCCAGGGCGTCAAAGCCGCTGACCTGCCCGGTATCGAGCGGCCCATGCACTTCGCGCCTTACGAGCGCATTGACGAGCGCCTGAACGCGCTGGGCGAGCAGCTCAAGCTTGAGAATAACCTCAAGGGCCTGCCTACGCCCGAAGCCTTTGCCGAGCGGGCGGCCTACTACTTCGACCACTACAACCACGTGCACGCTTTCCGGGAAGGCAACGGTCGCACCCTGCAGGCCGCGTTCAGCGAGCTGGCCCAGCAGGCCGGTTACCGGATGGACTTTGGACGGGAGCACGAAAAGCTAAATCCCGCCCGCGACCAGGGCATCGTGAGCCTGCACGGCGCGCCGCACAAAAAGCGGGACCTGCAGGCACTGCGGGACTTATTTGCCCGTAACACCACGGCCCTGCCCGGAGCAGCAGCCGAAGCAGCCCGGCACCCCAGCCAGGCGCGTCCCCTGACGGATGGACCCACGCCCACCGTGCGGCAGATAGAGCAGCTACGAGACCTGGTTGCGGCAGCCCCGGCCATGCAGCAATTGGTAGCCGGCGTGGACTACCGGCGCACGCAACGAGCGGACGCGCTGCTTGCGCAAGTACTCGACATCGACCGCAACCCTCAGCAGGGCCTGCCTAAGCATGGTGCGGGCCTCCAGCAGCTGGTGCAGGAGGTGGTGCAGGACAAACGCTTCCAGGACCCTGTTTCTCAGCAAGAGGCCGCCCGGTTTGGGGCCGCACTGGCTGTTCTGCAACCACCCGCACAAGCACGAGCCGTGGATGTAGTGCCGGCAGTAACGCCTCCCCAGTCCCACCCTTCTGCAACAACTGCGTTTGTGCAGGCGGCTAAGCAGCTGGTCGAAGGTTTAGAGGAGCAGGGCTACCCGGGCCCGGCGGATTCCTTGTCGCGGGCAGCAAAAGCCGTGGAGAAATCTGCTTACCTGGGCGGCGCGAACCTGCAGGCAGTCACGGAGGCCTTGTCGAGGGCCGAGAAGATACCGGCATTGGCCGACGATGCCGCCGCCCTGCGGGGGGCTGGGCGCAGTTTGCAGGAAGCGCAGCGCAACCTCGCGCCATCAAACCCGGCCCAGGAAAAGAAAGGCGTAGAACGGTAAGCACCCGGCATCTGCGCACGTAACTCCAAACCAGACCCATGAACTTGTACATTGAAGCCGAGTACGAAGCGGCCAGCTGGGAGCTGGAGCAATTGCTTGACCAGTGGCCCCGGAACGCGGAGCGCACGCTCACGCTGCTGGCAGCAATCGAAGAATTCTTTCGTCAGGGCGCTTGCCACTGGCCCGCGCCAGTGCCCCTGCGCCTGCCCGAAGGGCCAATTGAGGAAGCGCGTCGGGCCAGGGCCTGGGCCCAACGCGAAAATCCCGCGCTGGCCCGGCAGTACCTTTTCAACGTAACCCAGGCCAAAGCGGCCTTAGCCGCCCGGGAAAACCAGGCGAAGAATGAGTGAGGCTTCAACCGACTACTGCTAATTGCTACCTTGCCACCGATGAAGGACGATGAATTCGAGTTCCTGCAGGAACAGCTGGAGGCGACTGAGTTGCTGCCCTGTGCCACCTGCCGGCAGGAAACGCTACACGCCCACGTGGAGGTGCTGGAGCGCTATGCGCACGCCACGGAGCTGTTGATGGCGTGCACTGCCTGTGGTACTCGCCGTACCTGGATGCTACTTGAAACGCCTAATTAGCAGTCCCACTACACCCTTAACACCCTTGCTTTTTCGGATGGTAATCGGGTAGTGTTAATCCCATCTCCAGCAGAGTCCCGGTACATGGTGGGTTATTGTCCCGGTTACTATCTGGTCAATATTTCAATGACCTGAGCCGGTCAATACAAGGACAGGCAAGTACTCATTGAGGGCCTGGTGGTGGAAGTGTATTTTAGCGTTTGCTTAAATAAGAAAACATTACCTTTGAAAAAATTTAAGGTATGTCCTCTTCTTCTTGCATCCGGGTTTTCGCTGATACGGCCCACATTGAACAGAGCAAGCACCGCTTGGCCGCCGCCGAGCCGGAGCTGCAGTCACTGGCGGCCGTGTTGGCACTGGCTGGCAACGAGGTGCGCCTGAAAATGCTGTTTCTGCTACTGGACAAGCAGCAGCTGTGCGTGTGCGACCTGGCCGATGTGCTGCAGATGAACGTGTCGGCCATCTCCCAGCACCTGCGCAAGCTCAAGGACGGCGGGGTAATACAGGCCCGCAAAGTCGGACAAACGGTATTTTACTCGCTGTCGGCGGCGCATTTGTCCGTGCTGCAGCCGCTGCTGACCCCGGCATCCACCTCTCCTTCCCTCACGCCCGCCCGATGAATACCACGCCCGCTACCCCAACCAAGTCCCTGGCCGGCACGGGCCTGCTGGCCGCCCTGGCCGCTTCCCTGTGCTGCATCACCCCCTTGCTGGCCATTGTCGGCGGGCTGGGGGGCGTGGCCAGCACGTTTGCCTGGCTGGAGCCGCTGCGTCCCTATCTGGTAGCCCTGACCGTGGGCGTGCTGGGGTTCGCCTGGTACCAGCACCTGCGACCCGCGCCCGCGGCAGCCGACGACTGCGGCTGCCCCGTGCCAGCCAAGCCTTCGCTGATGCAGTCGCGGGGCTTTCTGGCCACGGTCACCGTGCTGGCCGTGCTGCTGCTGGCCTTTCCCTACTACGGAGCGCGGTTCTACCCGGCAGCAGCTCCTAAGCCCGTGGTGGCTAACAACGCAGCCCCGGTGCTGCAAACCAGCTCCTACCGCATCGGCGGCATGACCTGCGAGGCCTGCGCCCGCCACGTCGAGCACGACGTGCAGCAGCTGCCAGGCGTGCAAAGCGTGCAGGTATCCTACGAGCAGGGCACGGCCCAGGTCCGCTTCAATGCCGCTGTCACGCCCGTGGCCCAGGTAGAAGCCGCCATCAACGGCACCGGCTACTCGGTGCTGAACCCTTCTGCTACCCGTTAATTTCTCAGTTATGATTTCCCTCACACCAGCTACCCCCACCCCGCCAGTAACGCTGACCTCGGTGCTTACCTGCCCGGTCTGCCAGCACGCGCAGGCCGAGCAGATGCCGACCGATGCCTGCCAGTGGTTTTACGAGTGCACCAGCTGCCACACGGTGCTCAAGCCGCTGGCCGGCGACTGCTGCGTGTACTGCTCGTACGGCACCGTACCCTGCCCGCCCATCCAGGAGCAGGGCAAAGGTGCCTGCGGCTGCTGCTAGTTATTCTCTTGTTGCTTTTCACTTTTTAGCTCCCCACCTCATGAAAAACCTCCTGCTTGCCCTGACCCTGCTGGCCACCATCGGCAGTGCTACTGCCAACGACGGCAAACCCGGCAAAAAGAACAAAAAGGCGACCAAGGAAGCCGCTATGCAATGCGCCAAAGACGAGAAGCCTGGTGCCAGCTGCTGCGCCAAGAAGCCGACCACGGCCGCCACGGTAACCCCGGCGACCACGGAAGTCGTCAAAAAGTAAGCTTAGTACTAAGTGGCTGGCCAGCCGCCGCTCGGAATGTGAAAAAGCGCCGGACTCTCGTAGCCCGGCGCTTTTTTGTTGTATCATTTGACTGCCAAGTCGGGATTAATCTGAGCTGCGGGTACCGGCCAGGCCGGCGCCAGCGTCCACCCCGCATCCAGCAGCTTCACGCTGGCGCACGCCGGCCCACCATCCCCGGCCCGGCCCAGGATGCGGGCCTGCAGCGTCAAGTCCGGCCGAGCCAAGGCCTGTTCCACCAGTTCCCGGGTCAGTGCCGGCAGGGGCACCTTGGCCCGCCGGGCCCAGCCGGAATCAGCCTGACCGGCATACGTACCGGCGTTTACGTAGAGGAAGCGCCTCTGCACCGGGCCGTGGACGGCGGGCCCACCTAAGCGGGGCGCCGCTTCGTCCTTGGGATAGGATACCGTTGCTTGCAGCTCAAAAAGCAACTGGCCCGCAGCGGCGGCGACCGGCGGAACCAGCTCCTGGGTGCCGCGTTGCAGCATCATCGTAACACCGGACGGGGCATCGAGGACCTGTAGTTGGAGGCGCAGCAGCTGTTTCATAGCGGAAAAATACGGGCCCGGGGCGGAGAGCAAACATTGTCATTCGGCAGATAGGGCATTTGTGTTGCCCCCGTACCAGCGGCGCCGGAACCAGAAGGCCACGTTCACCAGCGCAATCAGCGCCGGCACCTCAATCAGCGGCCCGATGACGCCCGCAAAGGCCTGCCCCGAATTCAGCCCAAACACGCCGATGGCCACGGCAATGGCCAGCTCGAAATTGTTGCCCGTGGCCGTGAAGGCAATGCTGGCATTCTCGGCGTAGTCCGCCCCCAGCCACTTGCCGGCCGCGAAGCTGAGCACGAACATGATGCCGAAGTACAAAGCCAGCGGCAGCGCGATGCGCAGCACGTCCAGCGGCACCTGCACGATGGTTTCGCCCTTCAAGCTGAACATCACCACGATGGTCAGCAGCAGCGCAATCAGGGTAATGGGGCTGATGGCCGGAATGTACACCTGTTCGTACCACGCGTTGCCTTTCAACCGGCGCAGGAGGGTGCGCGAGAGAAAGCCCGCAGCAAACGGAATGCCCAGGTAAATGAGCACGCTCTGCGCAATGTCCCCGATGCCAATGTTGACCGCGTAGCCTTTCAGCCCGAAGTAGGGCGGCAGCACGGAGATGAACAGCCAAGCCAGCACCGAGTAAAACAGCACCTGAAAGATGGAGTTGAGCGCCACCAGCCCCGCCGCGTATTCCCGCGAACCATCGGCCAGGTCGTTCCACACCAGCACCATGGCAATGCAGCGGGCAATGCCAATCAGAATCAGGCCCATCATGTACTCGGGCTTGTCGGGCAGCAGCCAGATGGCCAAAAAGAACATGAGTAGGGGCCCGAGTATCCAGTTCAGAAACAAGGAGAGCCCGATGATGCGCGTGTTCTTAAACACCGTGGGCAGCTGCTCGTACTTCACCTTGGCCAGGGGCGGGTACATCATCAGAATCAGGCCGATGGCCAGCGGTACGTTCACCTTGCCCACCGAGAAGTAGTTGATGGCGTCGTTCATGCCGGGCACCAGGTAGCCCAGGGCCACGCCCAGCGCCATGGCCAGGAATATCCACAGCGTGAGGCCCCGGTCCAGGCCGGAGAGTTTCTTTTCCGCCAGCGCGGCGGGGGCCGGCGTTGGAGGTAAGGGTTGATTAAGGGCTGTCATCAAAAGTAGGAGTTAATCGACGCCAACGGTCGGGCTGCGCCGTTCCATCTGCACCGTATTGCGCCACGCGCCGTGGTGCTGGCCAATTCGTTCGCGGTGCCCAATGACCCGGAACCCGGCTTGCGTGTGCAGGGCTATGCTGGCCGTGTTTTCTTCAAACGTGCCGGCCTGCAGCGTCCAGATGCCGTGCGCTTCCGACTCCGCAATCAGCGCCTGCAGCAGCTGCCGGCCCAGCCCCTGGCCCCGGGCTTCGGCCGCGATGTAGACACTGATTTCGGCCACCCCGCCGTACACGCAGCGGCTCGATACCGGCGAGAGCGCCGCCCAGCCCCGCACCGTTCCGGCCTCGTCCACCGCCACCAGCCGGCTGTGGCCCAGGTGGGCCCGGTCCCAGGCCTCCCAAGCGGGCGCCTGCGTTTCAAACGTAGCATTGCCCGTGGCAATGCCCGCTTCGTAAATGGCCTTAACCGCCGGCCAGTGGGCTTCGGTCATCGGAAGAATCGTCATGGCAGAAATAAGTTAATAGGCCTTGCGCAGCATGTCGGCGTATTCGTTCGGCAGCGGCGAGGCCTCCACGGCTTGGGCCGCTTTCTCCACGTCATATTCTACCCGCACCAGCTCCGAGCGCACGCTGTTGGGGTCCGTCAGTTTCGTGTGCTCGTCCAGGTGCAGCAGTTGGTAGGCCGCCCGCGGGTCGCCGTCCTTGGGCTTGCCCACCGAGCCGATGTTGAGCGCGTGCCGGTAGCGCGTTTCCCCCGCGTGCTCGTAGGCAAACGTGCGGTGGTAGGGCTTGTGGGTGTGGCCAAAGAGCATGATATCGGCACCCGCTTCTTCTAAAATTCGCAGAAAGCTGCTCTCAGGCCGGTCTTCAAATAGGTACTCGTTGATTTTACGGGGCGAGCCGTGCACCATCAGCACGCTCAGCGTGCAGGGTTCCTCTTGGAAGTCCAGGCGCATGTGCTTAGGCAAATAGCGCAAATAGCGCCGCTCGTCTGGACCCACCACCTGGTTGGTGAAGGCAATGCTCTGCGCGCCCAGGTCTTTCTCCGTGTCGGTTTTGTAGGCGCAGCCGCAGTTCTCGCTGGCCAGCCCAATGCCTTGGTCGTAGTTGCCGGCCAGCGTGGGGATGCCCCGCCGCCGCACCTCGTTCACCACTTCGTTAGGCCAGGGCGCGTAGCCCACCAGGTCGCCCAGGCAAAATATCATATCCGGGCGGCGCTGCTCTATATCGGCCAGCACCGCTTCCAGGGCCGGCAGGTTGCCGTGCACGTCGGAGAAAAAGGCAATTGTCATCAGCAGGTGTAAGAAGGTAGGTCGGG
This sequence comes from Hymenobacter sublimis, assembly GCF_023101345.1. NCBI lineage: Bacteria > Pseudomonadati > Bacteroidota > Cytophagia > Cytophagales > Hymenobacteraceae > Hymenobacter > Hymenobacter sublimis. Next base: position 6,495 of record NZ_CP095849.1, on the reverse strand, counting down.
ACACGGGGTAGCAAAACGGCGCCACCCGCAAAAGGCAGCGCCGTTTCATTGGGCGTTTAGCAGCACCCGCCGCCGGGCGTGCAGGCCATCTGCAACTGCGGCAGGGCAAACGGCTGCGCGTCGGGAATGCCGCAGGCATCCTGCGCCAGGCAGGCCGTCTGCTTCGGAGTCAGCACGAAGTCGGTGCCGTCGAACTGGAGTCCGAACTTGCCAATCGTGGCCTGCTGGTACTCCACCTCAATGTTCAGGTCCTCGCTGCCCAGGATGCGCTCGGACAGGTTGAGGATGTGCAGGAATTTCTGCGGCGCGAGGCGGTGGTCGTAGTCGCCGGCTTCCCACAGCTGGAAGTTGGCCACCGTCTCTTTGCGCTCGGTGCCGCCGCAGTCAATAAAATGCTTGCTCACCAGGCCCACTTCGGTCACGTGGAAGTGGGCGGGCAGGTGCTCCCCGCTGGGCAGGCGGAAGTTGACGCTTTCCAGCCCGGCCAGGGTCTGCTTCATTTCGGAGATTTTCATGGTTGGGAAGGCTAAGGTTATGGAGTCAATTAGCAGGCACAGGCATCGGCCGGCCCGCAGGCTGCGCCCGTCGTGGCCTCGATGAAAAAGGCGGTAAAATGCTGGTGGACTTGCCGCAGCAGCTCGGTGTTGAGGCAGTAGCAGACCGTGAGCCCGTCAATCTCGCCCCGAATCAGGTCCAGGGCCTTGAGCTCCTGCAGGTGCTGCGAGACGGTCGTGCGCGAGAGCGGCAACTCGGCGGCGATGTCACCGGAAATGCAGGTTTGCTTGCTGGCCAGCAGCTGGATGATGGCCACCCGCGCCGGGTGCGCCAGGGCTTTGGCCACCCGGGCCAGCTGCTGTTGCTCCGCAGTGAACGCGGCGGTTTTGGCGTAGGTCATGAGCGAACTATGAAGTATGACGCAAATATACGACATTGAATGACGTAAGTTTGCGCCATAGATGTTTTTTTGGCTTCGCCACTTTTTTTCTACGCTCCCGGGCTTATGAAACCGTTTTTGCTGTTTTGGCTGCTGGTGCTTCACGCGGTCCCGCTCATAGCCCAGCACCCCGCTCGGCATCCCCACCGGATTCCTGTTGGGGAAATCCGGTTTAGCGCGGCGGCTGTTGCCGACCCCGGCCAAACAGGGGCTGCCTACATTGGGTTACGGACCTACCCCCTGCATCCCCACAGCCAGCTGTTCCTGACAGCTTTCCTGAACGCTCCCCTCGTCCGCGCCCTGCAACGCGCTGCCCCTCACGTGCCCGTGCAAGCGCTGGCAAGAACCGGCACGTACCAGGTTGGCTTTTACGTGGATGCCCACCTGGTCTACCTCGCCAACTTGTCTCCCGGCACCTTCACGCCAGCCGCGAAAAGCACGGAAACGGTGCTGCAGCAAGCGTTACTAGGCCCGGAGAACGGCGAGTCAGCCGACAACTGGGGGCCGCTGCTCTGGGACCGGTTTCTGGCCAACGGCGGCGCCCGCGCCCTAGCGGTGGGCCAGCACCTGCTGCGCCTGGAAATCCGGCCTTATTATCAGGACCCCGGTTTGCGCGGCGCGCCCCTGCTCGCGGCCGGTCAAGTGGCCCTCGATGTTACCGCGCCGCTTGCGCCCCGCCGCCCGTTGCGGTAAGGTGCGGTCGTGCTTGGCCGGCCAGCCAGCGTGCCCCGGCCCGGCTGCCAACCTGTGTTCCCATGAGCTGCCTCCAAGTCCTCGGTCAGGGAACAACCGGGACTGCCGGGTTTCGGTAAGAGTTACCTGCCAGAAGTAGCGGTATGGGCCCGCAGCCAGCGCTGAAACTGCCGGATTTCCTGCTGCTGGTCGCGGACGATGCGGCGGGCGGCATCCTTTACTTCGGCGTTTCGGCCAAAGGCCAGCTCGGTTTGGGCCAGGGCCACGCCGCTGCGGTGGTGCAGCTGCATGAGCGTGGCAAAGTCCGCGTCGACGCTGCCGGGCCGCGGGGGCAGCTGGCGCAGCGGGGCCAGCGCCGCCGTGATGCGCCGCACAAACGGGTCACGGGCGTTGCCGGGCCGGTACTCCTGGCCCCCCGGCGGGTCGCGGCGCAGGGCCAGGGTCAGCACGTGGGTGTCCTTTTCGTGGCTTTTGACCACGTGCTGGGCCATGGCCCGCAGGGTGGAGTCCTTGCCCTGAGAAATCTGTACCGCGGCCAGGCGCTGGGCCCCGGCGTGGTGCAGGCTCATCAAGCGGGCGAAGTCCTCATCATAGCAACCGATGAGCCGGGCCGTATCCAACTGCCGAACCATGAGCTGCAGGGAATCAGCCAGGTTGGGCCGAATGGCGACGGGTGCTGGTTTAGCTTCGGTGCGGTGGGTTTCCTGCTCGTGTTCGTCGGTATCGCGTCGGGCGTTGCAACTGGTTGTAAGCAGCGCCCCGAACAGGCCGGACACATAAATAAATCGCAGCATAATTTTTACAGGCTAACCAACTAGCGGAGAATAAGCGAATTTAGGGCGCTACAAGAAACGGGTTCAGGCGGATGGTGCCCCCACCTGAACAGAGGCTGGCTGGTTAGCAGAGTGGGAGCCCGACTTTTTTCGCCAGCAACGGGATGGCCCCCTTGCTACCCACAGCCAGGTAGGGGGTAAGCAAAATAACTTGAATGTTCACCCCCGGCCTAGCCCGTGCTTACTTCGATAACTGGAAGATGCGGAAGGCGCCGCGGGCCACGAGGGCAAAGACGACCAGGCCCACCACCAGGTCGGGCAGGGCCGAGCCGGTAACATACACCAGGGCCCCCGCCAGGATGACGCCGAGGTTGGCGATGACGTCGTTGGAGGTGAAAATCTGACTGGCCTGCATGTGCGCCTGCTGGCTGCGGGAGCGTTGCAGCAGCAGCAGGGAGGCCCCGTTGCCGAGCAGGGCCAAAACCGAAATGCCCATCATCATAGCAAAGTCCGGCTCTTTTTCGCCCCCGAGGAAGCGCCGGATAACTTCCACCAGGCCGCCGATGGCTAACGCCAGCTGAAAGTAGCCGCTGACGCGGGCAATGCGCTTTTGCGCGTTGGCGGCCCGTCCCACGGCGTACAGGGCCAGGCCGTAAACCAGCGCGTCGGCCAGCATGTCCAGCGCGTCGGCCAGCAAGCCCATGGACTGCGCCAGCAGGCCGGCGATGATTTCCACGACGAAGAAACCGGCGTTGATGAGCAGCACGGTCCACAACAGGCGCCGGTCGTTCGGGGCTTCTTCGGTGAGTTCCGCCAGCCCGGCGTCGGCGCTCGAGAGCAGGGAGCTGTCCAGCCGCAAGTCGTTCAACGAGGCGGCCAGCGGCTCGACCGCGCCGGCGTGAAAGACGGTCAGCTGCCGGTTGGCAAGGTCGAATTGCAAGCCTTCAATCCCTTCCTGGCCGCTGAGTTTCATGCGAATCATCTGCTCCTCGGAAGGGCAATCCATTTTGCTTACCCGGAAAACGGACTTGTTCATGCTGGTGTACGATAGATGATTAATGCCGGCCTTTGCTTGTACGGTGGTAAGTTGCGGCCACTCCTGACCGTTCCATAACGCGTTTCCTATGCCCGCTACCACGCCTGCTGCCCTGTTCGATTTGCTGCTCACGCTGCTTCAGGCGGAAGCCATGCCCCCGGACGAGGTGCTGCGCCGGCTCAAGCCGCTGGCCACGGCCACGCGGCAGGTGCCCGAGCGGCTGGGCCGCAGTTACCTGATTGTAAAAGGCCCTTTGTATCAACTCACGGCCGTGTTCGAGAAGCCGACGTTTTCGCTCTACCAGGTGACGCTGCGGCTGGACCCGGCAGCCTTCACGCAGGTAAAGCAGCACGCCCACGCGTTACCGGCGCGTGCCCCCGCCACCGCGGAATGGTCAACCGGGTGGTTCGGGCTGTGGCCCCGGCTGCTGGTGCGGCATCCGGGCCCGCCCGAGCGGCAGGTAACTGCCCGGTTCACCAGTCTGCTGCCCTCGCATAAAGTGGTGGTCCTGACCCGGGGCTAGCCCGCTCAGAGTAGCCAGCAACCCCAAGGGACAAATGCCGAAGCCCAGGATGGACCCGGCTCCGGCATTTTTTCCGTCTGCCACGCAACCCAAGGAAAGCCAACGCAACCGCGGTCGACTACAGGTTCAGCGCCCCAATGCCGGCCGCTTCCAGGCAGGCTTCCTTGAAGGCTTCGGCGTACGTGGGGTGGGCGTGCGACATCAACCCCACGTCCTCGGCCGCGCCGCGGAAGTGCATGATGCCCACGGCCTCGGCGACGATGTCGGCAATGCGCGGGCCCATCATGTGCACGCCCAGGATTTCGTCGGTCTGCGCGTCGGTGAGCACCTTGACCAGGCCTTCGCCCTCGGCGCCGGCCACGGCCCGCGCCGACGCGGAATACGGATAGGAGCCCGCTTTGTAGGCCTTGCCCTGCTCCTTGAGCTGCTCCTCGGTGTAGCCCACGCCGGCCACCTCGGGCCAGGTATAAACCACGTTGGGAATGAGCAAATAGTTGATTTCCGGAAACTTGCCGGCGATGAGCTCGGCCACGTACACGCCCTCGTCGGAGGCCTTGTGGGCCAGCATGGCCCCACGCACCACGTCGCCGATGGCCCAGATGCCCGGCGTGGAGGTTTTCAGGTCCTCGTTCACCACCACGCGGCCCTTCTCGTCCACTTGCACGCCGGCGGCGGCCAGATTCAGCTGGTCGGTGTAGGGCCGGCGGCCCACCGACACTAGGGGTTCTTCTTCCAAAAGGACGGATTTACACGCTAAGCCATCGGGTCGCCGGGATGGCGCAGTGGACGGCGGTGTAGCGGGGCGAGGTGGGCCGGGTTGGTAAAGAAATGTTTTGCCCAACCGCCCTTACGGAGTAAGCAATTTTTGACGGTCGATTAGCCGGCCGCGTTGAATAATATAGTCGATGGCCCGGGCGTGTTGAACGGCCGAAACCGGGGACTGCCGCAACACCAAAAAATTGGCCGGGCTACCGGGTGCGAAACCAGCGGGTTCGCCAAAAAAAGTACTGGCTTGGGTCGTGGCCGCCGCGAGCACGGCCCAATTGGAGAGTCCGGCCGCCGCCAGCAATTCCAATTCCCGATGGAGCGAATAGCCCTGGAACGTGCCCGGATTACCGGCGTCAGTGCCCGCGAGCAGCCGGACGCCCTGCTGGCCCAGTGTGCGCACGCTCTGTTGGACCGTGGCCTCGTGCTGCCGCTGCCAGCGAACGAAGGCTTGCAGGCCGGGCGAATAACCCGATTCGGACCGATAACTCCGGCGGAGGGCCGGGCTGCTCACGGCCCGCAGCAAGGGGTCATCCAGCAAACTGCTGTCGCGGGCGAAGTGGGCCAACTCGGTCTGCACCGCCAGGGCCGGAATGAAGTAGGCCCCGTGGCGCAAGAACAGCGGCCCGATATCGGCGGGTAGCGCGTCCGGGGGTACGTGGGTAACTGCGGTGGCCCCCGCCTGCAGGGCGTCGCGTACGTCCTGCCAGGTCCCCACGTGCACCACGGTTTTCAACCGGTGCTGGTGAGCGGTGCGAAGCGCGGCCACCAGGGTAGCCTGGTCAATGGTGGGCATCCAGGTGGCGTAATGGTCGTAAATGACCTTCACGACATCGGGGTGCTGCGCGGCCAAGGCGTTCACAACGCGCGTTGCCTCGGCGGGCGAGTTGATGGTACGCGTGGGTATCGCGTATTCCGTGCCATGCCCCCCCGCACAGGTTAGCGCCGGACCGGCACAGTACAGGTCGGCCGAGGGACCGGGGCGGGCGCGTTGGGCGTTGCGGGCTGCCAACACCCGGGCCTCGTCGTTGAACAGGTCCAGTGTGCGCATCACCCCGCAGTAAAGTTGCCGGCGGGTCACCTCCGCCACGGTCATCGTGTCGGCCGGGGAACCGGGACCGAGGTTACCAACGGCGTGGATGTGCATATCGGTCAGGCCGGGTAACAGGTACCGGCCGGCGACGTCGAGACGCGGGCCGGCGTAACTCGCGGGTGGGGTGACGTAGACGCGCGCGACGCGGCCGTGTCGCAGCAACAGCGTCCGTTTGACCAGCGTTTGGGTGCCTGGGTCGACTAGCATGCCGTTTTCCAGCAGTAAGTCTGCTTCATTGGTCGCGAAAGGCGGGGAGCAACCCGGCGGCAGCAGACCAAGGACGGCCATTAACAGCAGCAGCGGAAAAGAATACGTCATGGAATAAGCGATGTCAACATGTGTGTTACCTTCAATTGCAACCGGCATCGCCCGCATTGGCGCGGGCCAAAAATGGTCATAACCGCACTGACTACGGGGCGGATGGACGCGCTAAGCATTCTTTTGCTTCTGGGCGTAATTGTAGACGGTGCCGTAGGCCACGTCCAGTTGCTTACTGACCTGGTTCATGGACAGGCCTTCGCGCAGCAGCTGGGCAATGGCCTCCTGCTTGGCCTGAGCCAAACGAGGACGGGCCACGTGCTTGCCCTGGGCCTTGGCCCGCGCCATGCCCGCGCGCACGCGCTGGCTGATGAGGGCGCTTTCAAACTGCGCCAGCGAGGCCATGACGTGAAAAATCAG
>NZ_CP095848.1:4440000-4610558 GCF_023101345.1 Hymenobacter sublimis | reverse complement strand
GCATAACGGCCGCGCCGGCGCTGGTGCCGGCAATAATAAAGGTTGCCTCCTGCTGGTACCGCTCGCGCAACACGCTTAAAAACTCCGTTTCCTGCAAAAAATCCGTGATGCGCTCCTGGTCGCCGCCGGTAAAGAAGATGAGGCCGGCCCGCCGCAGCCGGCGCAACGTATCGGGGGAGTCGGCGGGGTGCTGCTCACTGATGCGCAGGTGGCGGGCGCCGGTGCACCCTAATTCGCGCAGGGCCCGCTCGTAGGCCCGCCCCGAGCGGGTATCGTCGCGGGAAGCCGCCGTGATAATTTCAACCGGGGCGCCTACTTCCGGCAGTAGGTCGCGAAGCAGGGTCAGCATGGCATCGTCGTCGCCGCCGCCGAGAGCAACCAGCGTACCGAGGGGCGAAGCAGTGGAGAGGTGAGCCATAGAAAAAACGGAAGAGTGGGCTAAAAGTAGGTTGGAGCCCGAAGGGAGGAACTGCCTAACGCAAGGCAAGGTTACGGTTGGGCTTGGCAGATCCGGCTTTCCTAGGCCGGGCGCACGGGTCAGCCGAGGTAGGATGCGCTGCGTACACGGCGGCAACCGCCCGCAGAAATATCCCCGCCCGACTACCAAGCGGGCCCGGAAAAGGCTACTTTTGCGCGCCGGTTCGGCCCTGTTCACCAATTCCCTTCTGCCTAGCGAAAAACACCCCTCTTGCAGTTCATGAATCAGCACCCGACTACCGACCACATCACGTCCCTGATTCAGGAGGGCGAGTTTTTCAAACTCAAAGAAGTACTCAAGCGGTTTGAGCCCCATGAGGTAGTAGAGCTGCTGGAGCAGGAAGAAGAACGTGAGCAACTGATTATTTTCCGGCTGCTACCGCTGAGCTTGGCCACGGAGGTATTTGAGTATCTCGACCTCGACATTCAGAAGCACTTCCTGGCCAACCTCTCCCAGGATAAGATAGCCGACATTCTGAACGAAATGTCGCCCGACGACCGGACGGCCCTGCTGGAGTTTCTGCCCGATGAGTTGGTGCGGGAGCTGATCCAGACCCTCTCGGAGCCGGAGCGCCGCGTGACGCTGGAGTTGCTGGGCTACCCCGAATACTCCGTGGGCCGCCTGATGACGCCCGACTACATTGCCATTCGGGAAAGCTGGACGGTGCAGCAGGTGCTGGACTACATCCGGCGCCACGGCGGGCAGTCGGAGACGCTGAGCGTGCTCTACGTGACCGACGAGCGGGGCGTCCTCATCGACGACATCCGTATTCGGGAGTTTCTGTTGTCGCCGCCCGAGCGGCGCGTAACCGAGCTGATGGACCACCGCTTCGTGAAGCTCAACACGATGCAGGACCAGGAGGAAGCCATCGACGTATTCCGTAAAAACGACCGGGTGGCCCTACCCGTGGTCAACGACGAAGGCGTGCTGTTCGGCATCGTAACGATTGACGACATCCTGGATATCCGGGAAGAAGAGGATACTGAGGACATCCAGAAGCTGGGCGGCTCGGAGGCCCTGGATGAGCCCTACTTGGCTACCTCCATCTGGAGCATGGTAAAAAAGCGGGCCGGCTGGCTGGTCATTCTGCTCATCGGCGAAATGCTGACCACTTCGGCCATGCACCACTTCGAAGATGATTTGCAGAAAGCGGCCGTGCTCGGGCTGTTTATTCCCTTGATTATTTCGGCGGGCGGCAACGCCGGCTCCCAGGCTACTTCCCTAATTATCCGGGCCATGAGCCTGGGCGAGTTTACTCTCTCGGACTGGTGGCTGGTGCTACGGCGCGAAATTATATCGGGCTTGCTGCTGGGTGGTATCCTAGGGGTAGTCGGATCCTTGCGCATCGTGCTGTGGGCTACCACCATCGACCCCGGCTACTTCGGGCCGTATTGGCAGTTAATTGCCGTCACGGTGGGCTTCTCCCTGCTGGGCATTGTGCTGTGGGGGGCGCTTTCGGGGGCTATGCTGCCCATGCTGCTCAAGCGCCTGGGCCTGGACCCGGCCACGGCGTCGGCCCCGTTTGTGGCGACACTGGTTGACGTTACGGGCCTGATCATCTATTTTTCAGTGGCCACATTCGTGCTGAGCGGCACGCTGCTGTAAACCGGCGTTTAGCTTGTTCCTATGCGTTTTTTTCTGCTCTGGGTACTCGTTGGAAGCTGGTTGCTGAGTGGGTGCGCGGCCGTGGGCAAGCTCCCTACTTTGGAGCCCGGCGACTACCAGTTCTTTCGTACCAACGACCCCACCTTGGCCGCCACGGTGGGCAAGGACCGCGCCTTTCACGTGGAGCAGTACCAGGACTCGCTCACGTTTCTGTCGCAGCCCGAGCAGGACGGTGCCCCGCGTCGCTTCGGCTACGCCCTGCGCCGGGGCCAACATGTCATCCTGCTCGACCGAAAGTTCGACCTCGACGTTTTCACGATTCCCTTCAAAGCCCGGCCGCCCCAAGGGCCGGTGCCGGTGCAGCTCAACACCAACTTCAATGCGGCCCTGTATTTCGGGCGGCGGCTTGATTTCTACCACGTAAATAGCCGCCAGCTGCTGGCCGGCCGGCAGGAGCCGCAAATCCGGACGGTGGGCCTGGGCTACGGCCTGTTCACGGGCCTGGGCTCCACCATCATCAACCCCGATGTTACCAACCAGCAAGCCCAGATAGCTGAATACGAAGGCTTTGTGGTGCACGTCGGAGCCGCCGCCATCTACGATGCGCGCATTTTCAACCTGGGCTTGGCCATCGGCGCCGACCAACTACTGGGCCCCGATGGCCGCCACTGGATTTATCAGCGCAAGCCCTGGTTTGGGGTGCTGTTCGGGTTGGATTTGAACTGAGAAATAATTTGAGCTACCTATTCGGCAGCTTTCCAGCAGTCTACTCAAGTAAGAAGCACGGCCAGCAGCACCGGCCCAAGCCAGAGGCGGAGGTAACTTCAAATTCCTCGTCGCTGTTTGACGCGCAGAATACTCGGAATGACAATTACCTGTTTTCGTGGTTTTTGAATACAGTTTAAAAATCAACCCGGCCGCGGTTGGCCTTTTTGTCGCCGTGCTTTTTCTTGGACTCTAGACGCTGACGCACGGCTCCTTTGCTGGGTTTGGTGGCTTTGCGGGCTTTGGGCTTGTGCAGGGCTTTTTGCAAGGTTTCGTAAAACTTGCGCAGGGCAATTTCCTTGTTGCGCAGCTGGCTTCGGTCTTCCTGGGCGGCAATGAGCAGCTCCCCCTCGGTCGTGAGTTTGGAGGCCAGCTTTTGCAGCAGCGTCTGCTTTTGCTCCTCAGTAAGTAACTCGGAATCGGCCAGGCGGAAGCGCAGCTCTACCCGGGACTCTACTTTGTTCACGTTCTGGCCGCCTGGGCCGCTGCTGCGGCTGGTCTGAAATTGGAGTTCGGGCAGGAAAGCGTCGAGGGGAGGAAGCATATAGTACTAGCGAGAATACAGAAAGGCGGGCAGAAACGAGAAGCAGTACCCGCCTTACCCAACTTTATCGGCCGCAAAATGCAGCATTTTCCAGAGCAGCCAGCCCAGCACGCCTGCCCGAACAGTCCAGGCCAGGGTGCGGGGCCAGTTGGTGCGCACCAGCCCGTCGATGGCCACGTAGTCATAGCCCTGAGCCAGGCGGTTATGAAACGGTACGCTGATAAAGAACGTGGCTACCCAGGCCAGCACCACCAGTACCAACTGCCACCAGCGGGCCGCCCCCAGGTCGTGGCCCTGCCAGGCCAGGGCCAGCGCCAGTAGCAGTTCCAGCACCATCGGGGCCATGACTACCCAGCTAATGCGGCGGGAGTGTTGCTGATGAAAAGCCGGGAATGTTTCCTGGTTGGCCTGCGCAAAACAGGGGTAGTGGGCCAGCTGTACCGTCCAGATGACGCCCGTGAGGTAGGTGGCCAGCAGGAAATTCAGCAGCAGAAGTTGGGGTAGATTCATAAGCAGGCAACGCAAAAGACGGACGGCTGTCTTTGCGCCTACGTGAACCGAACGGTTCGCGCTACATTCGCCTACCATATCGTTCATTTCTGCTTCTCATGCACCTTTCCCCTTCCTTGCGCCCCTGGCTGCTGGCGCCTCTGCTGGGCCTGGCTTTCACCGCCTGCCAACCCGGTGCCAACTCCGCCGCCAACCAGCCCGACCTGATTCGGGCCAACATTGACACGACCGTGCGGCCCGGCGACGATTTTTACAACTACGCCAACGGCACCTGGTTTAAGCAGCACCCCATTCCGGCTTCGGAAAGCAACTGGGGTATTGGCAAGGAGGTGCAGAACGAGGTGTACGCCCGCCTGCGCAAGCTCAACGAGGAGGCTGCCAAAACCAAGGCCGCACCCGGCTCGGTGCAGCAGAAAATCGGCGACTTTTGGGCCACGGGCATGGACAGTGTCACCATCAACAAGCAAGGCATTGCGCCCTTGAAAGGCGAGCTGGACCGCATTCAGGCCATGAAGTCGGTGGCTGATGTGCAGGCCGTTATTGCCCACTTGCAGCCCTTGGGCGTGAACACCATTGTGGGCGGCTACGTGGGTCAGGATGCCAAGAACAGCGAGAAAATGGCCCTGCAACTGTGGCAGTCGGGCCTGGGCCTGCCCAACCGCGACTACTACTTCAACAAGGACGCGCGCACCAAGAACATCCGCCAGGAGTACACCAACCACCTGGTAAAAATGTTTACGCTGCTAGGCCAGGACGCCGCTACGGCCCAGGCCAGCGCCAATCGGGTAGTGCAGCTGGAAACCAAGCTGGCTGCTGCCTCGCGCAAGCTCGAAGCCCTGCGTGACCCCTACGCCAACTACAACAAAATGGCCGTTTCGGGCCTGGATAAGCTCACGCCCGGCCTGAGCTGGAAGCCCTGGCTGGCCCAAATGGAGCTGGGCAAGGCCGACACCGTAATCGTGGGTCAGCCGGAGTTCTACCGCGAAGCCGGCCGCCTGCTCCAGTCGGCCCCGCTTGACGACTGGAAGGCCTACCTGCAGTGGCAGCTGGTGCACGCCTTCGCCCCTACCCTCAGCCAGGACTTCGACAATGAGAACTTCCGCTTCTACGGCACCGTGCTGCAGGGCGCCAAGGAGCAGCGGGCCCGCTGGAAGCGTGTGCTTGATGCCGAGGAAAACGCCATTGGTGAGGCCCTGGGCCAGCTATTCGTGCAGGAGTACTTTCCGCCCGCTACCAAAAAGCGTTACGAGGAGCTGACGGCCAACGTGGTGGCTTCCTTCCGGGAGCATATCAACGCCCTGGACTGGATGAGCGACTCTACCAAGCAAAAGGCCCTGGTGAAGCTCACCAAAATCACCCGTAAAGTAGGCTACCCCGAAAAGTGGAAGGATTACTCCTCCCTACAGATTGACCGTAGCTCCTACGCCCAGAATGTGATGCGCGCCAACCAGTGGGCCTACCGCTACAACATCAATAAGCTGGGCAAACCCGTGGACCGCACCGAGTGGGGCATGACCCCGCAGACCTACAACGCCTACTACAACCCCAGCAACAACGAAATTGTGCTCCCGGCCGCCATCTTCGCCATTCCGGGCCTGCTGGACGCCAACGCCGACGACGCCATCATTTACGGCTACGCCGGGGCCAGCACCATCGGCCACGAGCTGACCCACGGCTTCGACGACGAGGGCAGCCAGTTTGATGACAAAGGCAACCTGCGCAACTGGTGGACCAAGAAGGACCGCCAGCTGTTCCAGCAGCGCGTGAACGGCATTGTCCGTCAGTTCAACGGCTACACCGTACTCGACTCCCTGCATATCAACGGCAAGGCCACGGCCGGCGAAAATATTGCCGATTTGGGCGGCATCGTCATTGCCCTGGATGCTTTCAAGAAGACGGAGCAGTACAAGAAGGGCGAGAAGATTAACGGCCTCACGCCGGTGCAGCGCTATTTTCTGGGGTACGCCTTGGGCTGGCAAACCCACCAACGCGACGAGCGCCTGGCCCAGTCCATCCTCACTGACGTGCACTCGCCGGCCCAGTTCCGCATCAACGGCCCCTTCGCCGACGTGCCCGAGTTCTACGAGGCTTTCAACGTGAAACCCGGCGACAAGCTCTACCTCCCCGACTCAGCCCGGGTGAAAATCTGGTAGGCGGCTCGTTATCATCCTACAACCAAAACGCCTTTCCGTGCCGTGTGCGGAAAGGCGTTTTCACATCTGCTCTTCCTTCATCCTTCTGTTTTCCGGGAAATGTTTCACGGTACGGCTTGGACACTATATAGGTCGGTAGTAATTCTTTTCAGTCAGCAGGCAACGGTTTAGTAGCCAGCGTCATCTATTTTGCCAGACGTCCACCTTCACTCTTATTTCGTTATGAAAACCTTGCGTACTCTTTTGCCCGGCCTGTTGCTGGCCCTGCTGCTGTTCTCGGCCTTTCGCCTGGCCGATACCCGCGAAACCCGCTCCGTGGGCGCCTTCTCTTCCGTTGGGCTCGGGGGCTCGATGAAGGTAATCCTGCGCCAGGGTAGCCCCCAAAAAGTGGAAGTCACCGGCGACGCGGAGGACCTAGAGCACCTGGAAACGGTAGTAAGCAACGGGCGGCTGCGCATCGGCACCAAGAAGGAAGGCTACTTCAGCTCTTACAACTACAAAGGCAACGTGACGGTGTACGTGACCATGCCTACCATTAAGGCGCTGGCAGTAAGCGGTTCGGGCAACATCCGGGCCGCCGACCCCATTAAAGCCGACAACCTGGACTTGGCCGTGAGCGGCTCGGGTGGTCTGCAATTGAGCAGCGTTACGGCCAGCAAAATCAGCTCGTCCCTGTCGGGTTCCGGCACCATCGAGGCGGCCGGCGTCGCTCCCGACCATGCTATTAGCGTGAGTGGCTCCGGGGGCGTGAAAGCGGGCAAGCTGCAAAGCAAAACCTGCAGCGTGAGCATCAGTGGCTCCGGCGACTGCCGGGTACAGGCCACCCAAACGCTGTCGGCTAGCATTGTGGGCTCCGGCGACGTGTACGTAACCGGCAACCCCCAAGTGAAAAGCTCGGTGGTGGGCAGTGGCCGCGTTCATCGGGAATAGAATCCGCTACCTCACACCAACAAAAAGGGTCCCGGCTGCTGCAGCCGGGACCCTTTTTGTTGGTGTGATATGCAAGTAGTAAGAACCTTTGGTGCAAACCCGGCCGTCATGCTTCGCTCCGCTCGGCATGACGGCTCTGTAAGGCCTTACTGCACTTCTATGCGTTGGGTAACAGTGCCCTGGGCCGAAGTTACGCGCACCATGTACACTCCCGGGCGCAGCTGGCGGGTAGGGAAGGTGTGCTCCGTTGTGCTGGCGGCGGGCAACTGCTGGCGGTACACGGTTCGGCCGGTCAGGTCCAGTACTTGCAGCTGGGTAGCGGTGGCCGCGGCCTGCTCCAGGCGCACGGTGCAGGTTCCGGTAGCCGTGGGGTTGGGGAACAGGGTCAGCTGCAGACCATTGGCGCTGGCATTCCACTGCGTATTTACTACCCCCGAGAGGTGGGCCGTACCATCCTTGTCCAGTTGGCGCAGACGGTAGTAGTTCTGACCGGCAAACGGGGCGCGGTCGGTGAAGCTATAGAGCTGACGCTGCTGGGTGGTGCCCGCCGCGGCTACCCGGCCAATCGGCTCGAACACCTGGCCGTTGGCCGAGCGCTCCACTACAAACGTGGCGCTGTTAAGCTCTTGCGAAGTTTCCCAGCTGGTTACTACTCCCGTTTTGGTGGGCTGCACCCCGAAGCGAATGAGGGTAACGGGTAGGGGCGCGTTGGAAAGCGTGGTGCAGAGGCTGCCTGCCGATACGAGCTGACGCGACACGTTGGCGTCGGCGCTTTCGTACTCCAGTCGCAGCACGTTGGGCCCCACGGCTTCCCCGTACAGAATCAGAATATCGTGCAGGCCAGCCGTGAGGTTTACCACCCCCGATTTAGTAGTAGCCTCGTGAATGCCGCTGTTGCTGATAAGAGCCGTGCCCGGGGTAGGCGAGGATGCCAAGGCTGCATTGTCCAGCCAGAGGTAGGCGGCGTCGTCGGAGGTCAGGTGCAAGGTGTAGGTACCGGTGGTGGGCACCAAGATGCGCCCCCGGAACCGGGCACTGAACCCGTCAGGGTCCTGCTGCCCCGTAATCTCACTCCAGCTTGCGGCGCTGCTGAAATCAATGGCCTGGGTGCGGTTGGTGCGCGTGGCCGCGGTGGAAGAGAAGAAGGTCAGATCATCGTTGAAGTAGCCCGGGAAATACTCCACGAACAAGCCCGAAGTAGCTACGGCGCTGTTGGCATCTACGCCGGCGCAGCCCACCGGAGCGGCGGCAACCACCTGCACGGTAAGCACTTGGGCAAATACGGCCGTACCACCAGAGTTGCGGGCGGCCACGCTTACGGCGTAGCTGCCTTCGGCTACCCCTGCACTAACCGAAAGCTGACCAGTAGCTGAGTTGATGGTAATGCCGGCTGGCAAATCGGCCGCGTTGCTTATCAGGTATTCTACCACGGCCGAAGAGCTGGTGGCCGTGGGCGCTACCGAGGTACCGCTGCGGCCAGTTGCCACGCGCAGGGTAGCAGGCGAGTAGTTCAGGGCCACTGCCAGCGGCAGCAGAGGCTGCACCGACGTGCAGAACAGGCTGCTGGGCACCACGGTCCGGGCCAGGCTCAGATCAGCGCTTTCATATTCTAGCAGCAACGTATTGCCCACGCCTTTGTCGCCGTAGAGCAGGGCAATATTGTGCAGGCCGGCGCTGAGTTTCAAGGTAACGGCTACGGTTTTGGCCGAGTGAACTCCGCCGTTGTTGATGGTGGCATTTGCCAGCACGAGCGGCGAGGCCAGGGCCGCGTTGTCGAGCCAGAGGTAGGCGGCATCATCGGCAGTGAGGTAGAAGGTGTAGGTGCCGGTTGCGGCCAGGTAGAGGCTACCCCGCTGGCGCAGGCTGAAGTTGTCGGGGGCCGTTTGGGAGCCCGTGGCTACGGGCAGCAAGTTGCCAAAGCTGTCTTCCAGGGGGAAGTTTATGTGCGCGTCCGTGCGTACCAAGCCGGGGGTAAGGCCGGTGAAGAAGTTCGGATCGTCATCGAAGAAGCCACTGAAGTACTCGGAGTACAGACCAGCCGCTGCGGTCTGCCCGCCGGGGTCAGTTCCGCCGCAGCCCGTAGGTAGGGGCGCCGTAACGGTGAAGCGAAAGACGTTGCGGAAGGTGCTGGTACCGTTGGCGTTGGTAACGGCCACGGCCACATCGTAGCTCCCTTGGGGCACGCTGCCGGAAGCCGTTAGCACACCGGTGGCGCTGTTGATGCTGATGCCCGCGGGCAGAGCGGCCACGTTGGCAATGGCAAAACCAGTGGGGGCCGCGCCGCCCGCCTGCACTACCGGGGTGCCGGAGCTCAGCGTAGTACCCGCCGGGAAGGCCCGCGCCGCCGGGCTATAGCTAATGCTTTGGGGTACAGGAGGTACCGGCACCAAGCCCGTACACAGCACCGAAGAAGGCACTACCTGGCGGGCGATGCCTGGGCCTTCGTATTCCCACACCAACACGTTTTCGCAGCAGTCGTCGCCGTAGAGAATCTGCACATTATGACGGCCGGCCGTCAGGGTTACGGTAGCAGTGCGCGTTAGGGCCGGGCGACTGCCCTGAATGGCAATCAGGGCCACATCCGGGTTAGGCGGAATAGCGGTTGCCTCGTTGTCGAGCCAGAGGTAGGCCGCGTCGTCGGAGGTAAGGTAGAAGGTGTAGGTGCCCGTGGTGGCAATGTTAAGGCTACCGCGCAGGCGCAGGCTGTAGCGGTCCGGGTCCTGGGCCGTGCCTTCCGAAATGGGCCGTAGGTCGCCGAAGCTAGCCGCAGTCGGGAAGTTCACCTGGGCCTCTACCCGCCGCAGGCCGGCCGGATTGGCATTGTCGGAAAAGAAACCAGTGTCATCAGCAAAGTACCGGCTAAAGTACTCCGCATATAAGCCGGTAGTGGCCGCTTGCCCCGCCGGGTCGGTGCCGGAGCACCCGCCCGCTTGTGCCTGTGCCTTTTGGGCCGGCAACCACCACAAACCACACAGCAGCACCACTAACCAGTAGTGCTTACAGGAAGAGAAGAAGTATTTCATCTTGTTATGATTTTGTATAACTAAGCCAGTATTTTTCTGCTACTAAAAGTAGATATAAAATATTTTGTTGCAAGATTTTAATTTTATATTGTATTAATTAGACAAGACGGTTTTCATTATTCTAAGCCCGCTGCACTGTCGTCACTCGATTGAAATGCTTTTCCGGCTCAGAATATCAAGCTTTTATCTTTTTTATAGGACAAAATTTTTTATTTCTATTACTCTCCGAATATTTTTCCTCTTTCGGACTGAACATAGTCTGCGTGGGGTGGCACCTGTGGCCTGATAGTAGGTTTTTACTGGCGTAAGTATCTACCCAAATAATACGGCCCCAACCCCTGCCGCCTTGGAGGCTAGGGAGTGGGGCCGTACTTTCTGCCGTTACCAAAAAAAGCTACTCTGTTAGCTAGAAGTCGAACAAGCCGCGCCGAGAATTGCTCTTTTGCTTGGTCTTCTGTTTCTTCTTGTCCTTGTCGCCACCGAACAGGCCGTTAAACAGGCCGTTGTTTTTTTCCTTCACCAGAATGTAGCGCACCGATAAGGCGGTGGGAAAACGCGCCCAATCGTCGGAGTTAAACTCAATGGTGGGTTTGAAATCAAGGCTGAGCACGAAGGGTGTAAAAGCCACCTTGTACTCTACCCCCGCCAGCGCATCAAGGCCCCCGAAGCCACCCGTGTCCTTGTTATTGCCCAGGTGGCCGCCGGCCCCGAAGTAGTAGTTCAGGCTAGGGCCCAAAATGCCGAAGTGCTGCTCGGCCAGCAGGGTAGCGCTGACCTCCCGCGAGCCTACCAGGGCCAGGCCTTCCAGGGTAGTTTTTTCCAGAACCTTTTGCTGTATGGTGAGGCCGTAGTTGTTCTTACTAAAGCGCAGGCCCGCGGCGGTGCGGTACTTCTGAGCGAAAGCGGAAGACGCTACCAAGGCGCCCGCCGCTACCAGAGCGGCCGTCGTTACCCGTCCCGGATAAGGAGAAGAAAAGAACATCATAATCTTATAGAGAGCCCACTGAACCTGAGCCGCTGGTGCGCGTTGAACGAGCAAGGCGTGCACAAAGTACGGGCCGCAGCCGGAAAAGGCGGCAACTTGCAGCGCAAGCGTGTACCTTGCCGCCTTATTCCTGCATTGCCTCACCCCTGCTTTCCTACCCGTGTACATTCATCAGGTGGCGGCCTATCTGCCCGCCGAAGTCATTACAAACGACCATTTTACGCGGCTAAACGGCCTTTCACACGAGTGGATTACGGAGCGTACCGGCATTAGGGCCCGCCGCAAGGCCGCCAGCGGGGAAAACACCAATACCATGGCCTTGGAGGCCACTCGCCGGGTGCTTAGCCAAACCACGGCCTTCCTTTCCGCTGAAGTAGACCTGATTGTGGCCGGCACCTACACGCCCCACGACACTATTTATACGGTAGCCCACGCCGTGCAGCGGGAGCTGAACGTGTCGGATATTCCGGTGGTCAGTATTTCCTCGGCATGCTCCTCCCTGCTAAACGCCGTGGAAATTGTGGAAGGCTACTTTGCCATGGGCAAAGCTAGCCGGGCCCTGGTAGTGGTAAGTGAGCATAACACGGCTTATAATAATGAGCAGGACACCGTAGCTGGTCACTTGTGGGGCGACGGCGCGGCGGCCCTGCTGCTCACCACAGAGCGCCTAGCTCCCGCTGACCTGCACGTGCGCAGCGTCCTGACTGGCGGGGCTGGTAACGTGGGCAAGGCCGACCATGCCGTAACCCTCAAGCCGGTAGAAAAAGGCATTGTGATGCCTCACGGCAAAGACGTATTTCTGCACGCCTGCACCTACATGACGCGCGTTACCCAGCAGATTATGGAGCGTAGCAATCTGGCCGTCAGTGACATTACCTACCTGATTCCACACCAGGCCAATCTGCGCATTACCAAAAATGTACTGCAGCAACTGGGTTTGTCGGAAGACCGGGCCGTTTCCAATATTGAAGAACTGGGCAACACAGGCTGCGCCGGCGCTGCCATTGCCCTAGCCGACACCTGGGCCCAGCTACAGCCCGGCCACAAGGTAGTCGTAACCGTATTTGGCGGGGGTTACTCCTACGGGGCCATGCTGCTGGAACGGTAGATAACTGTACTTACCTTATAAAAAAACCCGCTCGGCTGGCTGTAGCGGTGTTACTGCTACAACCGGCCGAGCGGGTTTTACTTGGGGTGTACTACTTGTTTATTCGATTTTTATGAGCGGCACAGTGCCCTTCGGGCCGTTGGAATCGTTCCAGCGCACCAAGTAGTAGCCTTGGCGCAACGGCGGGGGGACTACTCTCAGCCGGTTGAGTCCGGTTTGGTAATTCACCAACGATCCTCCTATATAACGCCCTACGGCATCATAAAAGCGGACGGTGAGCGTACCACCCGCAGCACCGATGTACTGCAGATTCAGTTCCGTGCCATTGCCAGTCAAGGGGTTAGGAAAAACCTGGAGTGTATTGACGGCGGTAGCATCGTCGGTGACGCCAACGGGTACGGCAGTGTCCAGGCTGTTATCGGGGCGGCGCAGGCGGAGGCGGTAGTAGTTCAGGCCGGCGGGGGCCTGCGGATCGAGCAGACGGTACTGGCCCGAAGCAGCACCTGCCGGCACCGAGCCTACTACCCGCCAGCCGGCCGTAGTATCAGATGAGGCCCGCTCCACCACAAAGCCGCTCAGGAAGCACTCGTTCTGGGTAGACCACTGCACGGTGGTTCCGATGCCTGCCACAAAGCTGGCGCTCTGCCGCGTTAGAGGAGCCGGCAGCATGGCTCCTACCTCACAAATTGGCGGCTGGAAGCTTCTGGTACGCAGCACGTAGCGCCCCCCGGCAATATCGCTGGCGGCGGCCAACACCCGGCTGCGCTGCCCGCGGGCAATGGCATAGTGCATCACAGCGCTGGGCAGAATCAGGTGGGAAAGCTGCTGGGCGTGGCCCAACTCGTGCACCGCCACCGACTCAAAATCGATTTGCGAAGCGGCCGGATTCGCTGGTCCAAACTGCCAGTTCGTTCCATCATCGAACTGCATATCCAGTTCATCCACGTAGAAAGTTACGTTCCCGTTGGGCAGGTAGCAGCCCCGGTAGTAACTGGTTGTGCGGCCTAATACGTTGGTGGGCAGCTCCGAGCCACTGTCAAAACCCACGGCATTCTCGCCGTCGTCGGTGGCGCCGCGGTTGGTACGCGGGGCGCCCACTTCCCAGTTAATGCCGGTCTGGCAGCGCCAGGTAGTCAACGCCCGTTGCCAGGCCGCCGTAGCCGCTGTATTGGCCGTGAAGGCTGTTTCAAACCGAAATGAGATACCCCCATTTTCGTTCTGGCCGCGGTGCGCAGGCACCACGCGCTGCCGGGTCCGGTTGTCCTGCACGTTGGAAGCGGCGTACACAATTTGCACCGCTTGCAGGCTGGTGACCAGCAGCTGGTCGGCGGAGGTTACGCGCACCGGCCCGGTACCGGCCGGGTTGCCCGTAGCGCTGGAGGAAGGCACGCGCACCTGAATCCGGGTGTCGGACCAGCTCACGTAATCGTCGTCGTTGACCTTGGTGAAGGTAGCCCCGCCGTCATCGGCATTCCGGAACTCCACCGAGCCGCTGCCCCGAGCGGCCCCAAAGCCCGTGCCCGTAATGGTTAGCACCGCGCCGGTACCGGCCGTCAGGCTAGTCGGCGACAGGCCCAGCACCACGGGCGCCAAAACCTTTGCGGCCCCCGCCGGGGTAGCCCGGCGTGTTAGGGCAGCTTGCAAGGCCTGGTTAGGTCTGACTTCCCGAGGCGTGGCCCCCGCCACGGTTTGGTAGAAGGCGGGCGTAAGCGTGGGGTAGCGCCGGAAAGGCTCGGCGGCGCTTGCAGTGCGCAAATCGTACTCTATGAATCCTTGCTGGCTGGCGTACACGGCCCACTCGGAGCCGGCCGGCACACCCGGAAAGGCGGCGGCTTCCAGAAAAAACACGCCCTGCTGCCCAACCCG
Organism: Hymenobacter sublimis; assembly: GCF_023101345.1. Classification (NCBI taxonomy): domain Bacteria; kingdom Pseudomonadati; phylum Bacteroidota; class Cytophagia; order Cytophagales; family Hymenobacteraceae; genus Hymenobacter; species Hymenobacter sublimis. Next base: position 4,596,591 of record NZ_CP095848.1, on the reverse strand, counting down.
CAGCGCTAAGGTGTTAGTGAGTAGTTGTCGGTCGAGGCCAACGGTGCCACCTTCAGTCACGACGGTGAGCTGAGCGGGCGCAGCGCCTTTCAGCTGCTTAAATACTTGCAGTTGATGGCGGGTGTAAATACGACCGTTGGCGGCCCGAAAGCCTTGGGCATCGAGCACCTCCGCCTCCACAATAAGGGGCACGTGGGCCGCGCGGGCAGCAGGGTTTAGGGGTACAAGCAGGCAGCGCGTTTCTGACTCGGGAGGAGCGACGGACGGGGCGGTGGCCGATTGCCCGCTCACAGACAAGGCAAACCAACTCAGCCCGGAGGCGACACACAGGAAGGGTAGAAATTTCATATGGCAGAAAAGGCCCCGGCGGAGCATGCCTGAAGGTACTGGTTTTGCCGGGCGAATGGTTGAGGTTTCAGCTTCTTTTTTACTTCTCTCCCTGCTACGTGCAACTATTCACAACGGCTGAAACTCCTCCCGCTGATTCCCTTCCAACCTCCTCTACCCTATGCTAAAGTTACCCCTGGTTACGCGCGGCACGCTGGCTGTCAGCTTGTTCTGTTTATCTGCGCAGTTGGCCGCTGCCCAAGCGCCCGATAGTACGGTCAGCGTCGCGCCGGCCACGTCGCAAGGCAGTGGCACGTTGCTTAAGCTTGGCACTGGCATCACCCGCGGCTTTTCGGTGGGTGGTTTCTCGGGGGTTACGTTACCGTTGGTGCTTGGGGCTGAGCATCATCTTAGCCCGGCTATATCTGTGTATGGCAATGCCTTCAGCGGCTTTTTTCTGGGCCCAAACCCGCGCCGATCCGACGGTTCCAGCCCTTACATACTAGGTGACTTCGGCTTTGATGCTGGCGTACGCTATTATTACGGCCAGGAAAAACGCCGGCGCCAGGGCAGAGTTACGGGACCATTTGCGGGCAATTATCTGGCCCTGCAAAGCACCTCGCTGTTCAATTCTCACTACGTTGGCTCGCCCTACCGCTACTCCACCCTAACCTTATTATGGGGTATGCAGCGCCGCATTGGAAAGTATGGCTTGTTTGATGCCTACGTAGGCGCGGGGCTGGCCCGCGAGCGACTGTATTATACGGGAGGATTTAGCCCCACATCTTCTCGAATCCGCACCAGCTTTGCCCCCGAAATCGGCATTAAATTCAGCCTGGGAAGCCGGCTGACCTCTAACAAGTAGGGCGCCCCTAGCAACTTACCAAGTTGTATTACTCTGCTATTCGGAATAGGAGCAAGAAATTTAGGGTAGCCCCTGACTGGACGCTCAGCTTCCGTACTCCTGCTCGGAATGACGTAGTAATACAGCGTTTCAGACAGAGGTTAAAAAGAAGGCCCTTGACTACAAGTAGTCAAGGGCCTTCTTTTTTAAAACAAGCTACCCTGCACCGGTTGCGGAATCACGCGGGGCGGCTGCACGGCCATACCCGTCAGCTCGTGCAGGCGGCGCAAGAAGTGCTCGGCCCAGATGGGGGAATGCATGATATCCTTTTGATGAATAAACACATAGGCAGTGTGCAGCCCGGCTTCCAGCCACCCAGCAATGCGCGCGGCCCAATCGTCGGCGCGGCGAAAGTCGGAGTCTACCAACCCGTGCCCATTAAGCCTTACGAAAGCTACCGGCGTGGTTAGGCGCATGTGCAGGGCATCACGGCGGCCGGCCACGTCACTGAGTACGAGCGGTTTGTTGAGCGCCTCTAACATGGCCGTAACAGAAGCCAGCAACTCCCGATTAGCAAACCAAGCCGGATGGCGCAACTCTACGGCCAGGGGCACATAGTCGGGAAAGTCGAGCAGGTAGCGTTCCAGCCGGGGCAGGTGCTCCGGCCCGAAGGTGGGTGGCAGTTGCAGAAAGGCGTGTCCCAACGTGGGCCCCAGGCCCTCAATGGCCCGGCAAAAGCTCAGCGTCAGCTCATCGGCGTTATACAGGGCCCGGTCGTGGCTGATGATTTGGGGCAGCTTGGGGCAAAACCGAAAGGTAGCGGGCACGGCCTCCCGCCAGCGGCGCACGGTAGTAGCGTCGGGGATGCGGTAGTGGGTAGTGTTCAGCTCGATACCATTGAACTGCCGCCCGTAGTGATGGAGGTAGTCAGCATCCCGAATGCCCAGGGGAAAGTAACTGCCCAACCAAGCCTTATTGGTCCAGATGGGGCACCCTACGTGCACGGCCGGAGGGGCCGGCTGCGTAGGTAGTGCCCGGGCCAGCACCACCGGGGTTTCGGGGTGGTCGGCGGGCAAGCGAAAGTCAACGTAGCGTAGGTCGGAAAGGCGGCCAAAATCCATTCCCGAAGGTACGGCGAAAGCGCCGTAAAAGCGTGTCGCTATCGGGGGCCTCTGAGTTGAAATCCGTACCTAGTGCTTAGCATATTTCCGTGACTTTTGCAACCTCGCTATGAAGCATCTGCCAGCCAAGAAGCCAAAATTTTTTAACCGGCAGATAGTCTTATTTCAAACCGGCCTTGGAAAACAACTAAAAAGAGTGCAAAAGTCGACTTAGGTAAACACAATCAGGTATTTTACACCGCTATAACTGATTATTTAAATGCAAAATTTATTAGAAAAGGTCAATTTTAAATCAGGAGGCATCTTGTATACGGACCTCTTTGGGTCCCGGGTTAGGTAGACGGTTCTAGCTTTGTCATACTCACCAACCAATGAGAATGGATGAAGTTGAATCTACGACTGCACATCTCGGGCTTGATGACGGCCATGCTCTTCGTGCTGCTAACGGCCTTCTCGGTCTCGGCACGTTCGATGGGCGTATGTGAAGATGAAAAAGCCCCCGCGGCCGCCGCTAAAAAGGCGACCGTCCTCCGTGGCCGGGCCTCCTGGTACGGCCGCGAACATCAGGGTCACCGCACCAGCAATGGCGAGCGGTTCGACCGAAACAAGTACACTTGCGCCCACAAAACCCTGCCTTTTGGCACCAAGCTGCGCGTTTCTAACCCCGCTACTGGTAAGTCGGTGGTGGTGCGTGTTACGGACCGCGGACCGTTCCGCCACCAGCGCATCCTTGATTTGTCGGAAGTAGCTGCCCGCCCTTTGGGCATTGTAACCCACGGCGCCGTATCGGTGGTTGCGGAGGTAGTAACACCAGAAACGCCCCTGGGCCCCACGGAGGCCCCCACAGACTTGGCCACCCTGGCCTCCGACTCGACGGTAACCGTTGGCCTGCTCACCGATATCCGGGCGGGTTCCTCCGAAGCGCAGGATGTAGCCGTTACGCCTGAGCCAACCGCTACCTTTATTATTCAGGCCGGTACCTTCGGTGACGTACGCAACGCCCAGGCAGTAATAAACAAAATCCAGGGCGCTGAGCCCCAACTGTTGGTTACGAGCGTAGCCGCTAACGCCCCCGATGGCCGCGCCCTGAACCGGGTAGTAGTTGGCCGCTTTGCCACCCAAGCCGAGGCCGACGCAGTGCGCCAGCGCCTAGCCCGTCTCGGCATTGCTGGGCTAGTCCGCCAGGGCGAAAACCTATAACTACGGATTCAGGCGAATTTTTGGGCGTACACCCATTCGTTATAAATGCCCTACCTCCTTCTGCCAGCAGAAGGAGGTAGGGCATTTATAATAGACTCTTTACAGCGTATCAGTATACCAGAACGCGCGCGGCGGCGTTAGCGCCAGCGTAACATTCAACTTCTATATATGAATATCTTACCTATCGGCATTCTGGTCGGTATGCTTGCGGCTAGCTCAGCGGCGGCTCAAACTGAAAAAGGCCACACGTATCTGCGGCTCAGTGCCGGCAACCTCAGCTACTCGAACCAGGATCAAAATCAGTTTGGGAACGAGTACCGCCAGATTTTCGGGTCGCTCTACCCGGCGGTCAGCCGGTTCGTGGCCGACAACTTCCTGGTGGGCGCCGAAATTCCGCTCAGATACGGCCACACCCGCTATGAGGAAGCGTTTATACAGATTCCAGGCGTTAGATCCGCAAGTCAGGTTGACGTTGGATTGGGCCCTTTTGTGCGCTACTATCTGCCTGGAACCAGCAACCACCGCTTTTTTGGGCAGCTAAACGGCAGCTTGGGTTGGCAGCGGCAACGCCAGATATCCACCGATGACTACCCCACCGGCACCCGCACGATCAAATTTGAGCGGACCATCGACTACCAGACCTACGGCGCGGCTCTGGGCTACAACTACTTTATTACTCCGGGCGCGGCCCTGGAAGTAGCGGCGGGGTACGTGCGCAGTACCCTCGGCCCCGACCGCACCAACGGCAGCCTAGATATTCGCGCGGGAATAGCTGTAGTATTACCCGCCGACTAGCACATCGCTTTATCAGGTACAAGACGCGGCGTTACCTGCTTACAGGGGCAACTTGTTACCACCGCCACCCGGGACGAAGCTGACACCGGGTGGCACTGCCCGGCCCGGCTTGGTATTACGGAGCAAGTCCAGCAAGGCGAGAATTTATAAACTGTCCTTCCTTTTCCGACCTACGCAAAAAGCCGCTGCCCCCTTAGGTCAGCGGCTTTTTTGCGGGTAACTGTTCACATTACACCGCTTGTCCTTTATATTTAACAATTCTTATATATCCACTTTTTTCCAATGAAGAAGATACTTCTACTTGGGCTGAGCAGTACGTTAATGGGCGCGGCTTTCGCGCAAACCGAGAAGAGCAGCACTTATTTAGGAGCTAACGTAGGCAACTTGAGCTACCGAAACGACGGAGGTAGCAACGAATTGGCCGTAAATGTGTATCCAACGGCCGGTATTTTTCTGGCCGATAATCTGTTGCTGGGTACCGGCGTACAGGTGGGCTATGAACGGCTGTCGTTCGACAACTCGAGTCAGAAATACCGGGGCTATACCACCACGTTAGGCTTGTTGCCGTTTGTGCGCTATTACCTGCCGGGTACCGGGTCCCACCGTTTCTTTGGGCAGGCACAAGGGGGCGTGGTTTGGACACGTTCCCAGGTAACTATCGACTACAGTACCGGCGAGAACGACGAGCGGAAAGCCAAAAACCATAACTCTGCTTTTGGAGCAGCGCTAGGGTATAATTATTTTCTGACGCCCGGAGCTGCTCTTGAAATTACGGCTGGCTACCAGCGCAACACCAATGGCCCTGAGCGCACCATCGGGCTGCTGGACATACGGGCGGGCTTTGCAGTGTTCCTACGAGGAAAGCAGGCGGCCATTACGGCTCAGTAATCCGCCCAGCTTAGGGAAAGCCGGCGCGCAACTACTCATTACGTTGCGCGCCGGCTTTTTTTGTCGGATGTTGAGTGAGCTTTAGACTTTGTTCTCTGCGTATGCTACGTTTCCTCAGGCCTGGCCTGGCTCTGCTCGTTACGCTTACCCTGACGTGGGTGCTGACCACCAAACACGGCGACGTGCCGCCGGTAGCCCGCCTGCTCAGTCCCTACCGAGGTTTCTGGCAGAATGGTGAAACGGCCGCCGATTTTCCGGCCCAGCAAACCCTACAGCTGCCTGGCCTGCACCAGCCTGTTCGGGTTCGGTTTGACGACCGACGGGTGCCTCACATCTTCGCTCAGAACGACCACGACCTCTACTACGCCCAGGGCTACCTCACGGCCCGCGACCGGCTCTGGCAGATGGAGTTTATGACCCGGGTAGCGGCCGGCCGTATTTCGGAGGTAGTAGGCCCCAAAGCCCTGGAATACGACCGGTTTCAGCGGCGCATGGGCCTACCCTATGGGGCCGAAAACTCCCTGCGCTCCATGCTGCGCAATGACACCACCCGCCTGGTGCTAGAGTCGTATTCCGAGGGCGTTAACGCCTACATCAGCAGCCTGGCGCCTCAGGACTACCCCTTCGAGTACAAGCTGCTCGACTACGCCCCCGAGCCCTGGCAGCCCCTAAAGTGCGCCCTACTGCTCAAACTCATGGCCTGGGACCTGAGCGGCCGCTCCGACGACCTGCGCATGAGCAATATTCTGCGCAAATACGGCCCCCGAGTAGTGCAGGACCTCTTTCCGAACTACCCCAACCGCGAAGACGCCATTGTGCCTCCTGGTACGCCCCTGGAATACCCGCCCCTACCCGTACCAGCCACACCGCCTTCTTTCACGGCGGCCCTGAGCGGCCGGCTGCCCCAGCAGGAACCCGACCCGGAGCTGGGCTCCAACAACTTTGCGGTGGCGGGCCGCCGCTCGGCCTCGGGGCTGCCGCTGCTGGCTAATGATCCGCACCTACAGTTGAATTTGCCCAGCATTTGGTACCAGGTGCAGCTGCATGCTCCGGGACAGAACGTGTACGGAGTTACCATTCCGGGTGCGCCCGCTGTTATCATCGGCTTTAATGAGGACGTGGCCTGGGGCGTAACCAACGTGGGTGGCGACGTGCTGGACTGGTACCAACTCAAGTTTCGGGATGCCAGCCGCCGCCAGTACTGGCACGATGGCAAGTGGAAGCCGGTGCGCCAGGTAGTGGAGCATATTACCGTGCGCGGCCAGCCCGACCTCCTCGATACGGTCCTGTATACCCACCACGGCCCGGTGGTGTACGACCAGAGTGAGAAGGTTTTCAACAAGCAGACGCCCATCCGGCACGCCATGCGCTGGACCGCCCACGATGGCGCCAACGAGGTGCAGGCCTTTTATAAGCTGAACCACGCCCACTCCTACCAAGATTACCGCCGCGCCCTGCGCACCTACAGCTCCCCGGCTCAGAACTTTATCTTCGCTGATAACCGCAACGAAATTGCCATTCAGCCCAACGGGCGCTTCCCGCTAAAGTGGCCCGACCAAGGCAAGTTCATCCTCGACGGCACGGATGCGCGCTACGATTGGCAGGGCTGGATTCCGATGGAGCAGAACCCGCACGTGAAAGACCCCGCCCGGGGCTTCGTGTCGTCGGCTAACCAGCCCTCCGCGGGCCTCGACTACCCCTACTACCTCGGCTGGGATTACGCCCCTGCTGACCGGGGCCACCGCATTAACGAGCGATTGGCCCGCATGCAGCGCGCTACCCCCGACAGCCTGCGGATGCTTCAAAACGATAACCTGGGCATCACGGCGCGACAGTTGCTGCCCCGGCTGTTGTCGTTGCTGGCGGCCGCACAGCTTTCACCGGCCCAGCAGCGGGCGTACGCGGAGCTGCAAAAGTGGAACTATTACTACGAGGCCCAGGCCATCAGTCCCAGCATTTTTGAGCTGTGGTACCTAAACTTGGTAGAGCAAGTCTGGGATGATGAATTTGGGAGCGAGGCAACGGGCCTGGAAATGCGGTATCCATCCCGGGCCCGCACCCAGGAGTTGCTGCTGCACCAGGATACCAGCCGCTGGCTAGATGACCACCGCACGCCCCAGCGCGAAACCCTACCCCAGTTAGCCCTGGAATCTTTCCGGTTTGCTACTGATTCCTTGACGCGCAAGTTTGGCCCCCTGGGGCCGAAGTGGGCCTGGTCCAACCAGAAAAGCACCGACATCAACCACTTGGCCAACCTCACCGGCTTCGGGCGGCAGGACATTGCTTGCGGCGGCAGCCCCGTGAGCGTGAATGCCACTGGGCCACGCAACGGGCCCTCTTGGCGCATGGTGGTGGCGCTGGGTCCGCAAGTAAAAGCCTACGGCATCTTCCCCGGGGGCCAGAGCGGCAACCCAGCCTCCGCCTACTACGACGACATGATTGACACCTGGCGGGTAGGCCAGCTCGACGAGTTGGTGTATCTGCGGGCCGCTGACGAAAACCACCCCCGTCTGCGCGCCGCCTGGCGACTGGAGTAGCCCACACCAGCAATTTGCGGCTGCTTTTCCCCTGACTTACTACTCCCTTTTATGTCTCGCTTTTGGTTTCTGACTTTTCTGCTTTTTGTGCTGTGCTCTTTGGCGCAGCTGGTGCTGCCGTGGTGGAGCATTGTGCCCATCTGCTGTGGGGTAGCGGCCTGGCGCGGCGGTAATGGGGGCCGGGCGTTTCTGGCGGGTTTACTGGGAGCTGGCCTTAGCTGGTGGCTGCCGGCGTTGTGGCTGCACACCCACGGGGCGGCCCGCTTGGCAGCCAGGCTAGCTACCCTCCTACCCCTGGGAGGAAATGGCTGGACGCTGGTGTTTGTGAGCGGGCTGTTGGTTGGGCTGGTTGGCGGCTTGGCCGCTCTTAGTGGGGCCTGGACCCGACAAGCAGTAGCACCTCACGCCGAACAACCATCGGCTACTCGTTTCTAGCAAGTAATCAGCGCGCAAAAAAGGCCCGCCTGCTGAAGTAACAGGCGGGCCTTTTTTATAAAGTATTATCAGACAGCTTTAATACTGAGAAATGAAGGCAAAGGCCTGGAGCGTGTAGGTACCCACCGAAGTAAAGTGGTTACCGCCCTGAATGGGCTTTAGCTGCACCTGGGTGGCTCCGCGGGCCCGCATGGCATTGTAGGCATCCTGGGAGTTGAAGAAGGGCACGTAGTCATCGGCGGTGCCGTGGAAAAGCGCTAGGGGCGCTTTGGGCCGCCAGTCGTGGAGGTCGTTGTCGCGGAAGGCGGCCGTGAGGGGGGCATCGGTGTTGTTGAGCACTGCCTGCTTAAAAGAATCGGCGAAAAGTTGGGAAGGCAAGCTGGGCACGGAGCTGAACGGATTTGCCTGCAGGCGGGTGGCGTAAGGCTCTTTGAAATAGGCGGACAGCGGCCGGTTCAGCCCGTACACGCGGTTGTACGTCGTGAGGACCCACACGTAGGTGCTCAGAAAATTCAGGGGCTGATCCGACTTTAGAATGTACTGGGCAAAGGCCGTTTTGTGGTAGGCACCCGCGCCGGGGGCACTGGCCGTAACTGGCAGTTCAGCGGCGTACTTCTCCTCCAGCAGCTTGTGCAGGGCCATAGTGGCGTAACCGCCCTCCGAGTAGCCCAGCAGGAAATTCTTCTGATTTACGGCAATGTTCTGCTGCTTACAAAACTCCCGGGCAGCCCGCAGCATATCGGCCGAGGCTGAGGCCAGGGAAGCCCCATGCTCGTAGGGGTGGTGCTGGGCCTTGGAGGCGCCGTAGCCAATGTAGTCGGGAGCCGAAACCACGTAGCCCGTAGAAGCCAGCACTGAAACCGCCGACCACAGCTCGCTGCCGGAGTTGTAGTAGGAAGGCGCCCGGTCCTCATCATCGGGCCGCAACGTGCCGTGCTGGTAGCTGATTACCGGCAGCGCCTGCGTGGTTACGGGCACCAGCACCGCACCCGAAGCCGTAATGGCCTTGCCATCGGTGTTGCGGGTGGTATAAGTGAGGCGGTACACCTTAATGGGAAAGCGGGCCAAGGCCCCTACTAACGGAATGTCGCCTACCCGCCCGGCCAGAGTAGCCGTGCTGTATTCCCCAATTAGGGTACTACCAACCAGTACAGTAGGGGTAGGTTCCGGGGTAGGTGGGGGCGCGGTAGGGCTAGCCGCCGTGGGCTCCGGCGAGTTGCTTTTGCAGCTAGGAGCCACGAGCAGCAACATGCTCAGCCACAGCAGGCAGTTGCCCGCCGGACGAGCCAGGACGCGGCGTAAGGAAGGTATAGTCACAGAGGAAGGTTTTGACAATGAAGTATCTGGAGCCTTAACACCGTCGGCAGCCAGGCTTGTTCCTGCTTTACTACTATCGGGTACTATTTACACGGCCAACTAGAACGGTAGCAAGTACTTTTTTAGGCTGGGCACACGGCACAGTACACTATATAAGGAGTGCCCAGTCAGTAGTTAACAGTCTACGGGCCGCAGCCGTGGTGCTTGCCCGAATTAGGGGGGTAGGCTGGCGGCGTCAGCATGCCAGCTGATTCAGCTGCTGCGCAAGCGCATCTTCTCCAGAAGATAACGCGCAATGGCTACTTAAAAAATGACTTTGAACATGTTTATCTAAATAATTAGTTTTAAAACTAAAAATATAGTCATACATTAGAATCACACTAGCACATCCTTCATGTCTGACCCATCATTTCCAGAGCTTACCCGCGCCGAAGAACAGGTAATGCAGGTACTGTGGCTGCGCGGCCCTTCTTTCGTGAAGGACGTGGTGCCGGAGTTACCCGCCCCTACCCCGGCCTACACCACCGTTTCCACCATCATCCGCATTCTGGAGCAAAAGGGCTTTGTGGGCCACGAAGCCTTTGGGCGCACCCACCGCTACTACCCCCTCATTGCCCAAGACGAGTACCGCCGCTTTTCCCTGCGCAAGCTGCTGGGCGGGTACTTCGGCGGGTCGTTTACCCGGCTGGTTTCCTTTTTCGCCAAAGAAGAAAACCTCGATACCCAGCAGCTCGACGAGCTGCTCCGTCATGCCCAGTCATCTTCTGCTACCCCGCCGCCCGATGCTGACCCTCCTACTCCCGACGACCCCAACCGACCTGCTTAACTGGCTGGTGCAAAGCACGCTGGCCTTGGGTGCAGGGTGGGCCTTTTACTACCTCGCCCTGCGCCGGGAGCGGTGCTTTCACTATAACCGCCGGTTTCTGCTGCTAACTCCCTGGCTAGTGCTGGCGCTGCCCGTGCTGCTGGAAGTTGCGGCCCCGGCCCTCACGGGGTTACTCCCGCGCTGGGGCGTTTTAGCAGGCAGTTCCCTTCTGGCTGGCGGCCTGCTACCTACTGTGCGCATCACCGCTACCGGCACCCGGCCCGAACTTTCGGATGTGTACTTGCTGGCTTGGTTGCCCTTGCTCTATCTGCTGGTAACCCTGGCGCTGCTAGCCCGGCTTGGCCTGCAGGTGCTGCAGTTGTGGCTAACTACCCGCCGCTGGCCGCGGCAGAAACACCCCGATTACATCCTGGTGCTTACGGGTGGGCAGCGGCCGGTTAGCTCTTTCGGGCGCTGGGTGTTCTGGGATGAAACCGCTTCGCTCACGTCCGCCGAGGCGGAAGTCGTGCTGGCCCATGAGGTAGCGCACGTGCAGCAGCGGCACACCCGGCAGCGGCTGCTGCTGGAGGTGGCGCGGGCCCTGCTCTGGCCCTGCCCCTTCGTGCACTTGTACCCCCGGGCTCTGGAAACTACCCACGAATTTCTAGCCGACTCAGCCGCGCTAGCCCCTTCTGCTGCGGCCACACCTACGGCCGCCGCCGAGCTGTACGCGGCGCTACTGGCGCGCCTGGCCCTGCGCCAGTTCCACCCTACGTTACCGCTTACCCATTCCTTCACTCAATCTCTCATTCTTACCCGTATCCGTATGCTTACCTCTCAATCTCCTATTCGGCGCTGGAAGCAGTGGCTGGCCCTGCCCCTGGGGGCGGTACTGCTGCTAACCGTTGCCTGCGAAAAAGCCACGTCTCCAGCCAATCCGGCCACCGCCGCCCAAGACAATATGCCGGCACCGCCACCGTCGCCGCTCGCTGAGGAAGCTCCGGCCCCACCGCTGCCACCCGCCTACACCTATGTTGAGCAGATGCCAGAGTATGCTGGAGGTTCAAAGCAATTGCTGGCTGATATTGGGAAGCTAGCCCAATACCCCGCCGTGGCGAAGGCAGAAAAGTTAGGTGGCCGAGTGTTTATAACATTTATAGTAGCCGCCGATGGCTCCCTACAGAATATTTATATCAGGGAAGCAATTCAAGGCCAGGTTAAGGACTTCGGCGCAGATGGCGAGCAGATGGTAGCTACCCTTACTACGCCCGCGGCACAGGCCTTAAATGAAGTAGCGCTGAACGCCGTACGTAACCTACCAGGCAGGTGGCAGCCTGGCCGCCAGGATGGTAAGGCCGTGGCCGTGTTATATACTGTTCCTATCACCTTTACCCCCTAAAGGCAGGGTAGCTCAGGCCCGCCTTCCGGCTTCAGGTGTTGCCAAGCCCTGAAACCGGGAGGCGGCGTTGCTTCCCATTAAAACCCTATTAAATACTAGTTGAAGACCACCTACCAGAAGTATACATTCCACTTTTCAGCCGGAAACCCGCTACCTTAGAGGCTGTCTTCGCCTTCAATTCGTTTTCCTTCAGTGTCTTATTTCCGGACCTTCACCCGCCTGACGGCCCCCGCGCTGGCTTCCCTGGGCCTCGCCTTTACCCTCACTACCTTGTCTGGCTGCGGCTCCCGCTCCGGCACCGACGCGGAAACTCCCTCCACCGCCGCCGACTCGGCCAAGCCCGTGGTAGTAGACACCGTCGCGCTGAAACGGGCCGCCATGCAGCGCGACTCGCTTAAGGCGGACTCCATTGCCAAGAAAAACGGCCAGCTGCCCGGCGCCATTCTGCCCGGTCACCGCATTGTGGCTTTCTATGGTAATATCCGCTCGAAGGGCATGGGTATTCTGGGTCGGGAGCCCAAGGAGCAGATGTTCCGCAAGTTTGCGGGCGTGCTGAAGGAGTGGCAAGAAGCCGATCCATCGATTCCGGTGCAGGCCGCTTTGCACAACGTAACCATCACGGCCCAGGGCACGCCCGGCAAGGATGGTAAGTGGCGCCTGATGAACTCTAAGGCTACCATTGAGGAAGTGCTCAGCTGGGCCAAGGAGCACAACTGCATCCTGTTTCTGGACGTGCAGCCGGGTCACAGCACCCTGGAGGCCGAGTTGCCCAAGCTGGAGCAGTACTTGAAAGACCCCATCGTGCACTTGGGCATCGACCCGGAATTTTCGCTGGCCACCATGCCCGGGGTGCGGCCCAACCAGAAAATCGGCACTCTTGATGCCAAGGACGTGAACTTCACGGTAAACTTCCTGGCCCGCATTGTGAGCGAAAATAAGCTGCCGCCCAAAGTACTGACGGTGCACCGCTTCACTCGGAAGATGATTACCAATTACAAGAACATCAAGCTGGACCCGCGCGTGCAGATTGTAATGCACATGGACGGCCACGGTGAGCCGACCCTAAAGAAGGACTCCTACCACGATTACATCCAGACCGAGCCGGTGCAGTACACGGGCTTTAAGCTGTTCTACGAGTACGATGCCCGGCCCAAGCCCCACCACATCATGACGCCCAAAGAGGTGCTATCTGAGCTAACGCCCAAGCCCCTCTACATCCAATATCAATAGTCTAACCAGCAATCAGCCAGCATAAAAACCCCTCCACGCTACCGTGGAGGGGTTTTTATGCTGGCTGATTGCGCAACCCATGGGTTACTAGCCTAGCTGGCGGTTTAGAAAAACAACCACCGGTGCCGTTTGGCGGGGGCAGCGGCGGCCATTTCTGGCTCGCGCGGCACCAGCGTTACGTTCTGGGTGTAGCTGCCCCGCAGGGAAAGCTCCTCGTCGGCGTAGCCGCCGTAGCCATATTGCAGCTTGGTAGCTTGGCTGGCTGGTAGGCGCAACGCGTAGTTACCCTGGGCATCGGTGCCGGTACCGCGGCCGGTAGCTTTATCGAGCACCGTGGCTCCCACCAAGGGGCGGCCATTTTCATCCAGAATGCGGCCGTGCACCGTTACCATTCGCATACTGGCTATGCTGCTGGCCTCTGCTACTGCAGCCTCGCTAAGGGCAGCTTCGGTGGGGGTAGTGCCAGTGGCGGGCAAGTTGGTAGCCGCCATAGAAACGCCCGCCAGCAGACCGGCACCGGCCACCAGTGTAGCCGCGCGCCGCCGAAAGCGCTGGGGCTCCGTCCGAATCAAGTCAAACTGACGCTGCACCCAGCCCACGGGCCGTACTTGCTCGCCGTCTTGCTTCATTTCATGAAAGCGCACCAGGGTGTTGTCGGCCAGTTGGTGGTTGCGTTTCAGGTACTTATCTACCGCCGCAATGTTTTCGCTTGACAAATCGCCGCGCAGGTAGGCGTCGCGGTACACGGGCAATAATTCACCCGTTTCAGGATGAAAAGGAGAAGAGGTTAATTTCATGCTCTGCTGGTTTTTAAGGGTGAATAACTTGTAATACACAGCACTTGCCCGGGTAGTCCGAAGCTGGTTTGTGGGCGAACGGCTGTATCTGGTTCTCGCGTTGTTTAAACGCCTGTCTACAATAGTGAAGAACTCAGAAAACGCCGTTCAGCCACCTCAAACTGGCCGTCGCTACCGCGTCGCCGGCTACCTTATTTGAGCAGTTCGGCCTGCTGGCGCAGCACGTCGCGGGCAATGGCCAAGTTGGTGTCGCGGGAGTTCACGGCCAGGTAGATAAACTTCTTACCGCCTTCGGCCAGGTTGATGAGGTGAATCTGGTTGGTGAGCGTGATAAGGATATCATCAATGCTTTCACCCTGCAGCTTCAGGGCCGTCATGGCCTTCTGCTTCTGACGCACAACCTCGGTGTTGTAAGCGGCGGCCGTTTCGGGGTTCAGTGAGGCAGAGTTAGAGTGGGAAGCCAGCGACATGCCCGACTGCACGTCGACGATGGCAACGGCTAGCAGTTGAGGCAAATCATTGATGATGTTCTGGACGGCCTGGCCGGCGGCATTATTAGTAGAGTACGCCATGAAAAAAGTGTGGTAACGGGGTTGAAATGAAGACTTAGGAAGTGAAAGAGGTGCGTAGCGTAGGCTAGTGGCTGTGCGTGCGCAGCACGTCGCGGGCAATGGCCAGGTTAGTGTCTTGTGGACTAACGACTAGGTATAAGAGGTGCCGTTCGTCGTGGGTAACGCGCAGCAGGTGTAGCTGCTCCCTTAGCGTGATGAGGATGTCCTCGATTTTCTCGTCGGGGAGGGCTAATGCCTGAATAGCCCGGCGCTTTTGGCGTACCACCTCAGCGTTATGGGCTGCCGCTTTAGCGGGCGCTAGCTTCGGCGAATTGCTATGAGCTGCCAGTGCCTGCCCACTGTCAATGTCGATGACGGCTACGGCCAACAGTTCCGGCAGGGCCGCCCGGATTGCCTCCAGCCGAGCTTTGGCTTTGGCTTGCTGCCCCGACTCGCCCGGCGCGGGTCCGGGCTTTACTAACTCCTGCAAACGGTTGAGAAAAGGGAGAGCCATAAGTTGTCTAATTCCCTGATTCAGATACTCGTCAGAAGAACGTGATGCTAAGGTGGCGGGTGTTCACCCGTTTAGCAACCAGCATCCTAAGTAGCTGTCTCTATTTTAGACAAGTGAGCGTCAAAACCCCGCCAATGAATGCAATAGCCGGGTAGAAATATTTCCCAAAAAGAGAAAAATTGTACCAACATGCTTTCCACCTCTCTCATCATAATCATACACCCTCAAACACCTCACGTGAAAAAGCCGGTCCCGCTGGGACCGGCTTTTTCACGTGAGGTGTTTGGCGTGCGGTATCTAGTGGGCCGCGTTCAGGTCTACTTTCTCTCCTGGCTTGGGGCGCTGCACCAGCAGAATTAGGGGTAGGCACAGCAGGAAGAAGGCACCAATCATCAGGAAGGTTTGGGCGTAGGTGATGATGGAGGTCTGCTTCATAATCATGCCGCCCAGGGCCGCGTAGGCCTGTTGTTGGGCATCGATGAAGCTGGCGCCTTTGCTCATGAAGCTGGCCGTGAGACCCTGCAAGCGCTGCTGAGTTTCGGGGTCATAAAGGGAAACGTTGGAGGAAATACCCTCTCGGTTCTGGGCAATGGAGCGCTCCAAATACGTGCCGACCAGCGCTACCCCAAACGAGCCGCCGAGCTGGCGAATCATGCCGGTGAGGCCCGCGGCCTGCCCGGCATCCTTGCCACTGATACCCGACAGCGACATGGTGGTGATGGGCAGAAACAGCAAGGCCAGCCCAAACCCGCGCAGAATAAGTGGCCAGAAGAAGTCACTCTCACCGGCCGTGGGTGAAATCTGGGTGCTCATCCAGTAAGAGAAAACGAAGAAGACCGTGAAGCCGACGGGCAGAATGTATTTCTGCGGGACGCCGCCCTGAATCATCTTGCCCACCACCGGCATCATAAAGCCCGAAAGCAAGGCCCCCGGCAGTAATAGGTAGCCCGTCTGCTCCGCCGTGAAACCCAGAATGCGCTGGCAGAAAATTGGGAATACGAACACCGAAGCAAACAGCCCGAACCCCAGAATAAACGACAGAAACGCCCCGATTGCCAGGTTGCGGCTGCGCGTGAGCACCCGTAGGTCTACGATGGGCTGCCGGGCCGTCAGCTCACGCCAGATAAAGCCCACCATCCCAACCACGGCCATCAGGGTAAAGAAGTTGATGTACAGGCTCTCGAACCAGTCCTCAGTTTCGCCCTGCTCCAGTACCAGCTGCAAGGAGCCTACCCCCAGAATCAGCAGGAAGATACCCGCCCAGTCGATTTCGCGCAGGGGCCGCGGAATGGCGTTCCTGATGCGCTCCGGGTCGCGGATAAACAGCACCGTGAAAATAGAGGCGAGAATACCCACCGGCACGTTCACGTAGAAAATCCAGGGCCAGTCGTAGTTATCCACAATAAAGCCGCCCAGGGTAGGACCAATGGTAGGACCAATGATGACGCCCATGCCGAACAGGGCTTGCCCCAAGGGTAGCTGCTTGGGCGGAAAAGTGTCAATGAGAATAGCCTGGGAAGTAGCCATGAGGGCGCCGCCACCAATGCCCTGAATAAAGCGAAACACCACCAGCTCCCAAATGTTGGTGCTTTGCCCGCAGAGCATGGAGGCAATGGTGAACAGAATCACGGAGAACAGGTAGTAGTTTTTGCGGCCGAACTGCTCGGCCAGAAAGCCCGTCATCGGAATGACAATCACGTTGGCAATGCCGTAGGAGGCCACCACCCAGCTTACTTCCTGCTGCGTGGCCGAGAGGTTGCCCATCATCTGGGTTAGGGCCACGTTTACAATGCTGGTATCAATGAGCTCCAGCAAGCAGCACATCACCACCGTAATGACGATGATCCACTTGGTAAATCCGGTTTCCATGCGGTGAAGTTGTGAACTTGTGAAGTTGTGAAATAGCTGGCTTTCGTAGCTTGATGCGCTATTTCTAACTCACAGTGTATATGAATGATGAACTACTGCCATTGGCAGCTCAGCTATCTTTTAATGAAGATATTCGAGGACGTACCAAGCAGGCGTCATTGCGTGTAATCCGACTGTTTCAGCAATTACCCCGCACTGGTGAAGCAACTATTTTAGGCAAACAGCTCTTGCGTTCGGCTACTTCAGTGGCGGCTAACTTTCGGGCAGCTTCACGAAGCCGTTCCAAAGCCGAATGGTTTGCCAAACTGTGTATTTGCGTAGAAGAGGCCGACGAAACCCTATTTTGGCTAGAATTAATCGGCGACGCCAATATTTTCACGAAGCCTCGCTTAACTGCTCTGGAGAAAGAATACACAGAAATAGTGTCCATTCTCGCCACCATTCGCAAGAGGGCAAAGGCGAAGTAGTGAAGTTGTGAAAGGTGAAATTGTGAAGTAACAGAACGTCAATTCACAATTTCACCTTTCACAACTTCACTACTTAGTTTTCACAGTCGCTACCACGCTCATGCCGGCGCGCAGGGGGTGTTCGGGGTCTACTTTGTCGAGGACGATTTTAACGGGTACGCGCTGGGTTACTTTCACAAAGTTGCCGCTGGCGTTATCGGGCGGCAAGAGGGCAAAGCGGGCGCCGGTAGCAGCCGAGAGCGACTCGATGTGGCCCGAGAATTCCTCGTTGGGGTAGGCGTCCACTTCTACGCTCACGGGCTGGCCCACGCGCATGTTCTCGAGCTGGGTTTCCTTGAAGTTGGCAATAACCCAGGTGTTGCCGCTGGCTACCAGGCCCATAAGCTGCTGGTTGGGGCTTACTACCTGGCCGGGCTGCACGTTCTTCTTGCTCACAATGCCGTTGCCGGGAGCCGTAATGGTGGTATAGCTCAGCTGCAGACGCGCATTGTCCAGATCAGCTTGGCGCTGCTTTACTACGGCTTCGGCCACGGCTACCTGCTGGCGAGCGGCCGTTACCTGCTGCTGAGCCACGCGCACCTGCTGCTCAGCTGTAGCCCGCTGGGCCGTCGTCGACTTCAGGTTGGCCTGCACGGCGTCGTACTCGCTTTGCGGGATGATGTCTTCCTTGCGCAGAAACTCACTGCGCTTCAGATCTTTCTGCAGACGGGCCCGGTTGGCCTCGCTTACCCCAATGGTCGTTTGGGCGGTGCTGACGTTGGCCGTGGCCGTACCTACCCCGGCGCGCGCGGCTACCACGTTGGCCTGGGCCGCTGCCAGGGCGGCTTCGGCGGCATTTACGCGCTGCTGGTAGTCGGCGGGGTCAACGGTTACGAGCACGTCGCCTTTCTTCACGGGCTGGTTGTCTTCAACTTTCACTTCGAGCACCGGACCCGAGACGCGGGGCAGAATCGGGTACACGTCGCCTTCTACTTGGGCGTCGTCGGTTTCCTCGTGGGTTTGGCCGAACTGGTACCGCTGCCAGCCGAAATAGCCGCCCACCAGCAGTACCAAAGCCAGGATGATAAAGATAATTGGGCGCTTGGAGCGGCCTTCGGGCTGCTCGTCTACTACCGGCTCATGAGCCGCGGGTTGGGTAGGCGCTACGGCCGAATCGTGTTGAACGGGAGTTGCCATATGGGTACTTGGTTGTTCGTTGTCAGAGGTTGGAAGGGAGGTCCGGCGTTCAGCAAACGAGGACGTTCAGGGTACTAGGCCGATTGGCGGTAGGCGGTGGGGCAGCCAGGCTTTACCAGCAGCGTCACGCAGGAGGCAGTTCGCACCACGGTTTCGGCGGTGCTACCCATCAGAAAGCGGGTAAGCCCCGTTTGGCCGTGCGCTCCGATAACAATGATGTCGGCCGGATGGCGGCGCGCTTCTTCCACGATTTCGCGGGCGGCCTCACCGCGCAGAACAACGGTAGTTACTTGAGCGCCAGCTGCCTGTGCGGCTTCCCGGCACAAAGCCAACTGGCGAGCCAGCGCCACATCATGCCCCACACCAGCGGTAGAGCTGAGCTGCGGCTCTAGCACGTGCAAAAGCCGCAGCTCAGCCCCCGTACCCGCCGCCAGCGCCGCCGAGTACTTCACCACCGCAGCAGTAGCAGCCGAAAAATCAACCGGACAGAGGATGGTCATATAGTGAGGTGGTGAAATAGTGAAATGGTGAGTTTGATGCGTTAATGGCGCGAACAGGAGAAGCTGAACGGCAACTCACTATTTCACCATCTCACAATTTCACCGCTACCAAATCTGCTCGCCGGTGGCGCGGCGCAGCTGGTACTGGCCGAGGGTGTAGTTGTAGATGGCTTGCAGGCGCGAGAGGCGCGACTGAGCCAGCTGCGTTTCCGCGTCCAGTACGTCCAGGTTGCTGCCTACTCCGTAGCGGTAGCGGGCTTTGGCCCGGGTTAGGGCGTCAGCGGCCTGCCCGATCTGAACCTGGGAGTTGTCGTAGCGGGCGGTGCTGGTTTGCATGTTGTTCACAGCCTGCAGTACATCGGCGCGCACTTGCTCCTGGGTGTCCTGGGTGCGAGCCTGAGCGCCTTTGATGGCCGATTGCGCGGCTGCCCGCTGGTAGCGGTTCCGGTCGCCGTCGTAAATCGGGATGGAAAGCTGGGCGCCGGCTACCGTGTTAAAACGCACGCGCTCCAGGTTGGGCACGATGTAGCCGTTTTTCCCTCCGGCCTGAGCTAGCACCGTGAGGCTGGGCTTGTTGCTGGTTTCGGCCACGCGCAACTGGGCGGAAGCAGTTTGCTCGGCGTCCTTAGCCAGCTTTACTTCGGGCCGGTTCTCTGCGCCTTTGGCCAGCGCGTCCTCTACGTTCACGGGTTGCGGGTTGTACTCAAAACGGCCGCGCACCGGCGTTACCGCCGACTCGGGGCGGTGCAGCAGGCGGGCCAGCTGAATTTCCTGGTTGCGCAACTGGTTTTGCAAGTCGATGCGGCGGTCCTGAGCCTGGGCAATGCGCACCTGCGTGGTTGTCACGTCGAAGTTGGTGCTTACCCCACCTTGCACCCGCTTCTCCATTTCGCGCTGGTGCTGGCGCAGGGAAGCAATTTGGGCGTCCTGCACCCGAATGGCTTCACGGGCGAACAGAATGCTGTAGTAGCTCTGGGCGGCGGCAAAGGCCAAGTCGCGGCGGGTAACGTTGATTTGGTCGGCGGCCGTGAGCGTCCGGCTCCGGGCCGCTTCAATGGCTGCGTTGGCGCGCCCAAAGTCCAGCACCGTATACCGGGCCGTCACGTGCCCGTCGTAGTTGTTATTGGGGGCCAGCTGAAAACCGGGCTCATCGGGGTTTAGCTGCAACTTCACCTGCGGATCAACGCGGGTGTAGCTGACGGTGCCATCTACCACGGGCCGCAGGTAGGTACGGCTCTCATCGAGGCGACTTTGGGCCTGGTTTACTTCTTCCTGCAGGGCATTAATGGCGGGGTTAGCATCAAGCACCGAACGCACGGTAGTTTCCAGCGACAGAGAATCACTAGGAGTTGCTGCGGATAGCGGCACCTGTGCGTGTGCCGCACTACCCACCAGCAACCCGAGGGTAGCTAAAAATGGGGCAGCGTATTGAGGTCGGAAAAGCATATCTGAAACAGCGTATGGATGTCCGCCTGTTACCCAACTACGTGCCAACCCGTTAAAACCCCTTTAATCTAGCTCAAAAACACTGATTCCGATCAGTAGAGCCACAAAATAATTTTACGTAGCTACCTAGTTAGCTTATTAAACTGCATCCTGATTTCCTTATATATCAGGATATCCTATGTATATTTCCTGAAATTTAAGGAATAGTTACGCGCATTACCTCCATTTGCCGCTTTGCCATGCCTGACCAAGATGACTCGCTTCTTCTGTATCTGAATGATGCCATTGCTACCACGCGCAACAAGGAGGACCTATTTCGGAGTGTAACGGAAAAGCTACGGCTAATTTTTCCCTTCGACGCCATTACCATTCTGACCCTGGACACAGAACACCAGTACCGCCGGATTTTTCTGCGCGACTACCTGGGTGAAGTATTGCTACCTGATGTGCATGCGCACCAACCAACTCGTACGTCGGTAGAGGGCACGCCTATTGCGCTTTTTCTGCGTCAACCCCGCCTGCACCAGTATGATTTGCAGGAATTTATGGCGGAGCACGGCGAATTTTCTCCCTTCCGCAACCTACTGGAACGGGGCATGCGCTACATTACGGTGGTACCCCTACGTACCAGCGGGCAGCTGATTGGCCTGCTGTCGTTGGTGGCCCGGCGACGGCCCGAATTGTCGGAATTAGACGCGGATCTGCTGGAAAAAATTGGTAGTCTGGTAGCAGTGGCCGTAACCAATACGCTGGCGTTCGAGGACATTGCCCGCCGGGAGCAGGAAAAAACTATGCAGCTGGCTCTCAATAATGCCCTGCTGAGCATCAAGGAGCGCGAGGAGCTTTTCCGGACTATTGCCACCGAAATCAACCGGGTAGTGCCGCACGACTACTTCGGGGTGCGGGTGCGGGAGTCCCGCTCCCCGGTGCGCGCCTTTGCTGAGTTCAACAAGCAGCCCGATGGTACCTTTCTGGCCCTGGATGAGAACCGCTACGATGATTTGCCAAAGTCGGAAGCTAGCAAACAGGCGGTAGTGGAGCTATTTTCGCGGCCCGGCGTGTACGTGGGGGCCGATTTTGAGGACCTCGCCCAGCGCTACGACATGCTCCGTTACATTCGGGAGCAGCGCGGCACCCGCTCTATTCTGTGCGCGCCCCTGGACGTGGGCGACGAACAGATGGCGGCCCTTATTCTGGCCAGCCACCAGCCGCTGGCCTTCACGGAGGAAACTCTGGAGCTAATTCAGACCCTGGTGCCCCAGATTCGGCTGGCTGTCCAGAACGTGTTTGCCTTCGAGCAGATTGACGCCCTGCGCACCCAACTGGAGCGGGAGCGGACCTACCTCATCGACGAAATCAATACCACTGCCGCCGCCCGCCTCGACGATTTTGTGGGCGGCAGCGGCGTGATGCAGCAAGTTTACACCCGTCTGGCCCAGGTAGCTCCCACTGACACCACCGTGCTCATTACCGGCGAAACCGGAACCGGCAAGGAGCTGGTGGCCCGAGCCCTGCATAATCTGTCGCCGCGCAAGGAGCGGGCCCTGATTAAAATCAACTGCGCCGCCTTGCCCGCACAGCTAATTGAAAGTGAACTATTTGGTCACGAAAAAGGCGCCTTCACCGGGGCCCACGACCGGCGCATCGGTAAGTTTGAGCTGGCTGACAAAGGCACGATTTTTCTGGACGAGGTGGGGGAGCTACCCCTCGATCTGCAAGCCAAGCTGCTGCGGGTGCTGCAGGAAAAAGAGTTCGAGCGTATTGGTGGCCGCCGCGTCATTCCGACCGATGTGCGGGTAATTGCGGCCACAAACCGGGTGCTGGAAGACGAGGTGGCTGCCGGCCGTTTCCGCGCCGATTTGTACTACCGCCTCAACGTGTTTCCCATTAAGCTGCCGCCCCTGCGCGAGCGGCCCGAGGATATTGAGCCGCTGATGCGCTACTTCCTGGAGCGCTTCACCAAACAGATGGGTAAGCCTGTGCGCGGCCTGCGCGAGCGGGACCTGAAAGCCCTGCGCCAGTACGGCTGGCCCGGCAACGTGCGCGAACTGGAGCACGTGCTAGAACAGGCTGTCATTGTCAGCCAGGGGCCGTTTTTGGAGTTTGCGGGCTTCTCCGCCGCTGCCCAAGTAGCCCCAGCCACTCCCGAAACTGGCGGCCCCATCAAAACCCTCAAAGACCAGGAGCGCGACCATATTCTGGCGGCCCTGCGCCGCACGGGCGGCCGCGTCAGCGGCCCCAACGGCGCCGCCGTCCTCCTCGATATTAACCCCAAAACCCTGGAAGCCCGCATGAAAAAGCTCGGCATTCAGCGGACGGTGGAGGTGAGATAGTGAAATAGTGAGTTGGTGAGTGAGTTGTCATGGCGAGCAGAGCGACGCCATCTTTCATCTCATGTGCCTTAAACCTAGTAAAGTGACAAGCCCTTGACCTACGGTAGCGTTGAGGATTTATCACATTTAGAGGGGTGTACAGTGGCCACGACGGATAGCGTCGGACCTCCTGGCTATGACAACTCACCATTTCACCACTTCACAATTTCACCAACCCTCCGGGAGCAAACGCGGCGGCAAATACGTTTTGCCCGTACTTTAGAACCGGATGCCGACTCCCGACCTCGACCCTACCCACCTCACCCGCGACCAAGTTATTCGGGCCCTTCAGCAGATGGACCTGGATGGTCCGCGCATGCCGCTGAGCACCGTCTACGACCTAGTCTTCATGGGCAAGCGCTACGCGCCGCGGGCCGTGGCCCAGCTGGCGTTTCGGCTGGCTACGGAGCAGCCCGAAGCAACCTGGCCCCTACCGGCTGGCGCGCCTACCAACCGGGTGCTGGAGCAGCTCGACTTCACCATTGCCACCAAGCGCCCTACCCTCGAAAACTCGCCCCTATTGGATGGCGATGTGGCCGCCCAGGAGCAAATGCAGGAACTCTACACCGGTGCTACCCGCGAAACGCCGCCTGCCAAAGTCAAGGGAATTAAGCAGGTAGCTCCGACCGAAAAATCTCCAGCCGAACCAGCTTCTGCCTCTGACCCGCTACCTGCGTTCGAGGTCCAGGAACCAGCCGCCTCCTACCAGCATTCCACACCAGAACCCTACGACCAAGCAATGGCGTTGGCGGAGCTGTTTATTTCAGCGGAAAAGCTGGCTGCCACCCTGGCAGCCCTGCGCCGCCGCCGCAACCTGATTCTGCAGGGGCCGCCCGGTACGGGCAAAACGTATTTGGCCCGGCGGCTGGCTTGGCTGGAACTAGGCGCTACCGACGCGGCCCGCGTGGAGCTAGTTCAGTTTCACCCCAGCTACAGCTACGAGGACTTTGTGCAAGGTTTCCGGCCCGATGGCGCAGGTACTTTCCGGCTACAGAATGGCATCTTGGTGGATTTCTGCCAGCGCGCTGCCCAGGACCCGGAACGGCCTTATTTTCTGCTGATTGACGAGTTGAACCGGGGCAACGTGGCGCGTATTTTCGGGGAACTGCTGCTCTTGCTGGAAGCCGACAAGCGCGGCCCCGCCCACGCCGTGCGCCTACCCTACGCCCCGGCCGGTAGCCCGCCCTTTTTCGTGCCAGCCAACGTTTTTCTCATTGGCACCATGAACTTAGCTGACCGCAGCCTGGCCCCGCTCGATTACGCCCTGCGGCGGCGCTTTGCCTTCGTGAGTTTGGAGCCGGAGTTTGGCGCCCCCCTGCGCGAGTTACTGGCGGCCCAGGGCGTACCCGCTGCTGTCAGCCACCGGCTTACCACTCGCCTGGCCGCTCTCAATCAGGTAATTACCGACGACCCGGACCTGGGGCCAGACTTCTGCATCGGGCACAGCTACTTCTGCCAACCACCCGCTGAGCCTGCCGCCGCTGCGGAGTGGCTGCAACTGATTCTGGAACAGGAAATTGAGCCTCTCCTGGATGATTACTGGCTCGACCAGCCAGCCAAGGCCACCCAGCAAAAGAAAAAGCTGCTAGCGTAAGCCGTGCTAGGCAGATGCTACTTGTCCTTCCAACGCAGGAGGAATCTGAGTTTATCGGCAGGCTCTACAGGCTAACCCAGATTCCTCTTCCTGCTCGGAAGGACAATGTTAGGAGGCCCTATCCTCACACACGTTTCTTTGTATGATTCCCATTCAGAACCTGTACTACCTGCTCTGCTACGCCTGGAACCGGCTGCCGGAGCAGCAGGAACTGCTGGCAATCAACACGACCACCTTCCACCGGCCCCTGGAACTGCTCACTCACGTCTTGCTGACGGGCACGCGCCGGCTGATGCACCGGGGCCTACCGGTGGCGTACACGGAGCGCACCGAGGAGCTGACGGAACTGCGCGGCCGGGTGCAGTTGGCCCCTACCCTAAGCCAAAACCTACTGTCGCGCGGCCGGGCCATTTGCACGGTAGATGAGCTAAACCAGAACACAGCCCTGGCCCGACTGGTACTCGGCACTTTGCAGCAGCTGAGTCGTACTCGTAGCCTACCCGCTGCTTTGCGCCAGCAAGTACGCGCGACCATGCGCCGCTTCCCGGATGCGGTGCTGCCCGAGCCGCCCAGCGCGGCTACGTTGCGGGCCGTGCGCCGCCTGCGGCCCACTGGGCTAGCAGGTTTCCTACTGAACGTGTGCGAGTTAATTCAGCAGAGCGCCCTACCCACTCCCGATGCCGAAGGCCCAACCCGCTTCCGCGACTTCCGGCGCGATGAGCGGCTGATGGCGCTGCTTTTTGAGCAATTCGTGCGCAATTTTTACCGCTTGGAGCAGCGCCAGTTTCGGGTGCTTTCCGAAACGATTCAGTGGCAGGCCGAAGCCGAAACGGTCGAGGCCTTGCACCTGCTGCCGGCCATGGTCACGGATACTACCCTGGAAAACGAGCAGCGCAAAATCATCCTCGACACCAAGTATTACGCCGCCGCTCTTAAGCCCCGCTACGACCAGCACAAGCTGATTTCGCCCCACCTCTACCAGCTCTACGCCTACCTTCAGAACCAGCCCCGGCCTGCTGAGCAGCAGCTAGAAGGCGTCCTGCTGTATCCGGCCGCTGCTCACGCCGTGGATGTGCGCTACACGCTCGGGGGGCATCCCGTCCGCATTGTTACGGTGGACCTGGCCCAGCCTTGGCAGCAGATTGCCCGCGACCTGCTAGCCTTGCTTGATTAAGGATTTGGCAACGGATTCCGAGGTTCTTTGCCTATAATGCAGCCTCGCTACGGCAATTGTGTCGTTTGGTTGCAATTGGCGGGCCTTTGGCCTTAACTTCCTTCGAATTTCCTTCCTCCATCACCCAAACCATTACCTTCTTGAAACGACGTGACTTTGTGGGGCTGACCGGCCTCGCTACCGGGGCCATGTTCCTGCCCGCTATTCCGGGCCTGGGCGGCGACCTGGTAGACCCTGCCCGCCTGCTGGAGCAGGTAGATCCGGCCATCAAAAAGCGCTTGGCCGACGCGGCCCTAAACGCGGCTAAATCGGCCGGCGCTTCTTATGCTGATGTGCGCATTGGGCGCTACCTCAACCAGAGTATCTTCACCCGCGAAAAGCAGGTCCAGAACATTGCCAACGGCGAAAGCTACGGCGCGGGCGTGCGGGTGCTGGCCAACGGCACCTGGGGTTTTGCCGCCACCAACACCGTAACCGAAGCCGGCATGGCTAAGGCCGCCCAACTAGCCGTGCAGATTGCCAAGGCCAACTCCAAAGTGCAGAAGGAGCCCGTGAAGCTGGCCCCCCAGAAAGGGCAGGGCGAAGTAGCCTGGAAAACCCCGATTCAGGTAAACGCTTTCGAGGTGCCGATCAAAGACAAGGTGGACCTGCTGCTGGCCGCCAACGCCAAGGCCCTCGACAACGGCGCTTCCTTCGTGAATTCGGCCCTGTTTCAGATCAACGAGCAGAAGTACTTTGCCTCCACCGATGGCTCCTACATCGACCAGGACATTCACCGCATCTGGCCGAACTTCAGCGTCACGGCCATCGACCGGGCGTCGGGCAAATTCCGCTCCCGCGAGGCGCTCAGCTCGCCCATGGGCATGGGCTACGAGTACATGCAGCCCAAGGCCCAGGACCAGATTGCCGGCCCCGCCGGCACGGGCCTGGTAGGCTACAAGTATAGCTACGACATGCTGGCCGACGCAACGCTGGCCGCCAAGCAGGCCAAGGAAAAGCTCACGGCCAAAAGCGTAACGCCCGGCAAATACGACCTAGTGCTAGATCCTAATCACCTGGGCCTGACCATCCACGAGTCGGTGGGGCACCCGCTGGAACTGGACCGTGTGCTGGGCTACGAAGCCAACTACGCCGGTACCTCCTTCGCTACCCTCGACTGGCGGGCCAAGAATCAGCCCTACGGCTCGAAGCTGGTGAATATTGTGGCCGATAAGCGCCAGCCCGGCTCCCTGGGGGCGGTGGGCTACGACGACGAAGGCGTGCCAGCCAAGGAGTGGAACCTCATCAAGGATGGCAAGCTGGTGGACTACCAGAAAATTCGCGACCAGGCCCACATTGTAGGCCAGAATGAGTCGGATGGCTGCTGCTACGCCGACTCCTGGAGCACGGTGCAGTTTCAGCGTATGCCCAACGTCAGCCTCAAGCCCGGCGCCGCTAAACTCAGTGTTGATCAGATGATTGCGGGCGTAGACAAGGGCATTTACATTGCCGGCCGCGGCTCCTTCTCCATCGACCAGCAGCGCTACAACTCCCAGTTCGGCGGCACGGTGTTCTACGCTATCGACAAAGGCAAGATTACGGGCATGCTCGAGGACGTCGCCTACCAGACCAACACGCTAGAGTTCTGGAACTCCTGCGCCGCCATCTGCGACGAATCGGACTACCGCCTGTTTGGCTCCTTCTTCGACGGCAAGGGCCAGCCCTCGCAGGTGTCAGCCGTGAGCCACGGCTCGGCCACTACCCGCTTCAACGCCGTGAACGTCATTAACACTGCCCGCAAAATCGGATAAATTTTAACCCCACCCCAACCCCTCCCCGGTGGGGAGGGGCTTAGGTTACTGTGGCAACATCAGCGCAAAGCTTCGTTGCGATGGTAAAATAAGCCCCTCCCCACCGGGGAGGGGTTGGGGTGGGGTCCTCACTCCGCACATTCCAAATAGATATGGCCATTCTTTCCCAAACCGAAGCCCAGGGCATCCTCAAAAAGGTACTGAGCTTCAGCAAAGCCGACGAGTGCGAAGCCACGCTCAACGGCCAAACGGGCGGCAACGTGCGCTCGGCCCGCAACGCCATCAGCACCAGCGGCGGCATTGATAACGTGGCCCTGACGGTGGAGTCGCGCTTCGGCAAACGCTCGGGGGTAGCGACCTGCAACCAGTTCGACGACGCTACCCTGCGCAACTGCGTGCAGCGGGCCGAGGAAATTGCCCGCCTCGCCCCAGAAAGCCCCGAGTACATGCCCCTGCTCGGTCCTCAGAAATACCTGACCTCGCCCAACAGCTTCGCCAAAAGCACCGCCGACATCACGCCTGACTACCGTGCTACCCAGGTGGGCGCCAGCATGAAGCTTTGCGACGAGAAAAAGCTGACTTCGGCCGCCTTCCTCAACGACTCAGCCGGGTTTGTGGCCAAGCGCAACAGCAAGGGCCTCGAAGCCTACCAGCAGGTATCGGGTTTGGAGTTCAGCATCACGGTGCGCACTCCGGACGGTACCGGCTCGGGCTACGCCACTGCCGACTACAACGACGCCAGCAAGTTTGACGCCCGCCGCCTCACCCAAATTGCGGCCGACAAAGCCGCCGGCTCGCGCAACGCCCAGGCCCTGGAACCCGGCAAATACACCGTTATTCTGGAGCCCGCTGCCCTGGTCGCCAACACCGATGCCTCCCTGTTGGCGGCGCTGATGGGTGCCCTCGACGCCCGCAACGCCGACGAAGGCCGCTCTTTCCTGAGCAAAAAAGGCGGCGGAAACCGCAAGGGTGAAAAGCTGTTCGACGAGCGGGTAACCATCTACTCCGACCCCATGAACGCCGAAATTGCCGGCCTCGGCTTTTCCGGCGACGGTCGGCCCCAGCAGAAAATGACCTGGATTGAGAAGGGGGTAGTGAAAAACCTCTATACCTCGCGCTACTGGGCCCAAAAGGCCGGTATTCCGGACATTCCGCGCCCCGGTGGCTGGATTATGGAGGGCGGCACCCAAAGCACCGCCGACCTCATCAAAGGCACCCAGCGCGGCATCTTGGTGACGCGCCTCTGGTACATCCGCCCCGTTGACCCCCAGACGCTGCTATACACCGGCCTGACCCGGGACGGAACGTTCTACATCGAGAACGGCAAGATCAAGCATCCGGTGAAGAACTTCCGCTTCAACGAGTCGCCAATTATCATGCTCAACAACCTGGAAGCTATTGGCAAGCCCGTACGGGTAGGCGGCAACCTGGTGCCCCCGCTGAAAATCCGCGACTTCACCTTCACCAGCCTCTCCGACGCGGTGTAGTACAGCAACGAAAGTGGTAGGACGAGGCCCTGCGGGCGACTCGTCCTACCACTTTCGTTGCTGACGCCCGCTCAAGTTCTGGCGTCCCGCGTGACCATCGTTCAACGAGAGTGGTAGGACGAGGCCCTACGGGCGACTCGTCCTACCACCTATTACTTCTACCACTCTCAACTTCTACTCCTTTGAACAGACGTGATTTTGTGGGCGTAACCGGTCTGGCGGCCGGGGCGCTCTGGCTACCGTCGCTGCCCAGCTTGGGCGGCAACCCGGTTGACCCGGCCCAGCTCCTGGAAGGGGTAGACGTGGCAGTGAAAAAGCGCCTGGCCGATGTGGCGTTGAACACAGCTAAATCGGCCGGGGCTACTTACGCCGACGTGCGCATTGGGCGCTACCTCAACCAGGGCGTGTTCACCCGCGAAAAGCAGGTCCAGAACATCGTTAACTCGGAAAGCTACGGCGCCGGGGTGCGGGTTATTGCCAACGGTACCTGGGGTTTTGCCGCCACGAACACCGTGACGGAGGCCGGTATTGCCAAGGCCGCCCAGCTGGCCGTGCAGATTGCCAAGGCCAACTCCAAGGTGCAGAAGGAGCAGGTGAAACTAGCGCCCCAAAAGGGTTATGGTGAGGTTTCCTGGAAGGCGCCCATCAAGCAGAACGCTTTCGAAGTGCCGATTAAGGATAAAGTGGACTTACTGCTGGCGGCCAATGCCAAGGCCATGGACAACGGCGCTAGCTTCGTAAACTCCGTGCTCTTCCAGGTGAATGAGCAGAAGTACTTCGCCTCCACCGACGGCTCCTACATCGACCAGGACATTCACCGCATCTTCCCCACCTTCGGGGTGACGGTGGTAGACCGTAGCTCGGGCAAGTTCCGGAGCCGGCAGGCGCTTAGCTCGCCCATGGGCCTGGGCTACGAGTATCTTACGCCCAAGGCCGAGGACAAGGTAGCGGGGCCCCAGGGCTCCAACGTCATTGGCTACAAGTACAGCTACGACATGCTGGAAGATGCTGCCCTGGCCGCCCGCCAGGCCAAGGAAAAGCTCACGGCCAAGAGTGTAACGCCCGGCAAATATGACTTGGTGCTAGACCCTCACCACCTAGGCCTGACCATCCACGAGTCGGTGGGCCACCCGCTGGAGCTGGACCGCGTGCTGGGTTACGAGGCCAACTACGCCGGCACCTCCTTCGCTACCATGGAGTGGAAAGCCAAAGGCCAGCCCTACGGCTCCAAACAGGTTAACATCGTGGCCGATAAGCTGCAAACCGGCTCCCTGGGCGCGGTGGGTTATGATGACGAAGGCGTGAAAACCAAGGAGTGGATGCTGATTGACCAGGGCAAGCTGGTGGACTACCAGAAAATCCGCGACCAGGCCCACATCGTGGGCCAGAACGAGTCGGATGGCTGCTGCTACTCCCAGTCGTGGCAGGATGTGCAGTTCCAGCGCATGCCCAACGTGAGCCTACGCCCCGGCCAGCAGAAGATGAGCGTAGACGACATGGTGAAAAACGTGGACAAGGGCATTTACA
Organism: Hymenobacter sublimis; assembly: GCF_023101345.1. Lineage (NCBI taxonomy): Bacteria > Pseudomonadati > Bacteroidota > Cytophagia > Cytophagales > Hymenobacteraceae > Hymenobacter > Hymenobacter sublimis. Next base: position 4,566,429 of record NZ_CP095848.1, on the reverse strand, counting down.
TTGCCGGCAACGGCTCCTTCTCCATCGACCAGCAGCGCTACAACTCCCAATTCGGGGGGCAGGTGTTCTACGCCATCGACAAAGGCAAGATTACGGGCATGCTCGAGGACGTCGCCTACCAGACCAACACGCTGGAGTTCTGGAACTCCTGCGCCGCCGTCTGCGACCAGTCGGATTACCGGTTTGCGGGCTTCTTCAACGACGGCAAGGGTCAGCCCAGCCAGAGCTCCGCGGTAAGTCACGGCTCTAGTACTACCCGCTTCAACGCCGTGAACGTCATCAACACCGCCCGCAAAATCGGCTAGCCTTTCTAGCTGTCATTCCGAGTGCCGCGAGGAATCTCGCGTGCTGACGTTGTAGTGGTAATCAAACGTCAGCACGCGAGATTCCTCGCGGCACTCGGAATGACGGTCTGGTTTTCTCCACATTCTGTCCATTCAATAACATGGCCATTCTTTCCAAAGACGAGTCACAGGCTATCCTGAAAAAGGTGCTGAGCTTCAGCACGGCCGACGAGTGTCAGGCCAGCCTGCAGGGCCGCACCACTGGCAACGTGCGCTACGCCCGCAACTCGGTAAGCACGGCTGGCGGGGCCGATAACGTGTCGCTGGTGGTGGAGTCGCGGTTTGGCAAGAGGGCCGGCGTGGCTACCTGCAACCAGTTCGACGATGCTACCCTGCGCCGCTGCGTGCAACGGGCCGAGGAAATTGCCCGCCTCGCCCCCGAAGACCCCGAGTACATGCCCCTGCTCGGTCCCCAGCAATACCTAACTCCGGTCAGTTACGCGGCCAGCACCGCCGCCATCACCCCCGACTTTCGGGCCCAGGTAGCCGGCGACAGTATTGCCCTGTGCGCCGCCAAGCAGCTCACGGCCGCGGGCTACCTCGAAGACGGCGCTACCTTCCAGGCCCTGCGCAACAACAAAGGTCTGGAAGCCTATCAGCAAAACACGAACATCGACTTCTCGGTGACGGTGCGCACGCCCGACGGTACCGGCTCGGGCTACGCCGTGGCTGATTTTACCGACGCCAGCAAGTTCAACGCCAAGGCCCTGACGCAGATTGCGGCCGACAAAGCCGCCGGCTCGCGCAATGCCAAAGCCTTGGAGCCCGGCAAGTACACCGTGATTCTGGAGCCCGCCGCCCTAGTTTCCGATGAAGGTCTGCTGAACAACTTGGTGTACAACTTCGGGGCCCGCGAGGCCGACGAAGGCCGTTCCTTCCTCAGCAAGAAAGGCGGCGGCAACCGCACCGGCGAAAAGCTCTTCGACTCGCGCATCACCATCTACTCTGACCCGCTGAACGCCCAAGCCCCTGGCGCCGTGTTCGACGGGGAAGGACTACCCGTAAAGCGCATGAACTGGGTAGAGAAGGGCGTGGTCAAGAACCTGTACTACACCCGCTATTGGGCCCAGAAAACGGGTAAGCAGCCCACGGCTTTTTCCGGCAACTTCATCATGGAAGGCGGCACCCAGAGCGTGCAGGACCTGATCAAGAGCACGGCCAAGGGCATTTTGGTGACTCGCCTCTGGTACATCCGCGACGTAGATCCGCAGACGCTCTTGTTCACCGGCCTGACTCGGGACGGAACCTTCTACATCGAGAACGGCAAGATCAAGCATCCGGTGAAGAACTTCCGCTTCAACGAAAGCCCCGTGATTATGCTCAACAACATCGAGGCCATCGGGAAACCCGTGCGCCTCGGCGGCAACCTGGTGCCCCCGCTGAAAATCCGCGACTTCACCTTCACCAGCTTGTCGGACGCGGTGTAACAACACACATGAAAACACTGTCATTCCGAGCAGCGCGAGGAGTCTGGGTTGTCCTTCAGAGGTTAATCCAGATTCCTTGCGCTACTCGGAATGACAGTGTTTTCATGTGTGGAAGAATAGTCTTTGTTTCTGGCTGGATACGTGCCATTCCAGCGTCCTATAAGAAGATTTCCGACGAAACACCGCCTCTTCCGGGGAGTTACCAAATAAGGAGGACACTGACCATATTTGCCCTATCTACATCTATTTATCTCTGTTACCCTTATGTACGCATTCGTGCGCTTTGCCCTCGTGGTTGGCTTTACTGGCTCTGTGTCCTTATCGACAATTTCTGCGGCCAGAGCCCAAGCACCGTCCGATTCCAGCGCCTGGCACGATACCAGTTCCAAAGCTCGGCATGGGCTGGCAGTAGCCAAGACCACAGATGGCAAAACCGTTCGGTCGTATTTCCCCGTCAACTGTATTGGGTTCGAGGAGAAAATAAGCTACTTCAGTCGTAGCCCCGAGGTGCGGCCCTTCCCGCGCATTCAGTACGTGGACGTTAAAAAAATAGCTTCGGCCACTATCCGGGGGCATCAACTGGAAAACATGGCCGCCGCCGGCGCCCCCGATGTGCTGGCCCTACGCCTAATAGAAGGCCCCGTTGAGCTGTTTGCCTTTAGTGGCTCGGTGGGCGACCAAGTACCCCTTATTTTCTCGGTACTGAATCCGGCCTTGGCCGCTCCTACCCTACTGGCTCACTTGGGCGGCAGTGCTATTGAGCGCAACCGGTGGTTTGTGCGCCGTAACGGCCAGCTATTAGCCCTTACCCACGGTAATTTTCGCCGACTTATGAGCGAGTATACCGCCGATTGCCTAGCCGTCAGTACGCAAATCAAACAGGGCAGCGAAGGTTTTCACTACAAAGACACGCCCCAGATTATCAACCTCTACAATCAGTTTCTGCGGGAAACGGCCACTCGGTAGGCCGTTTTAGTCATTATCAAACTGTAGGGCCACGTAGGCCTGGATTACGCGGTTGCGCAGGCGGGAGTCGTTGGCGCCGCTCAGGTTTTTCACGTCGTTGATGTCGTTGACGCCGGCGTTGAAGCGCCCGCCCAACAGGAGGTTACCCAGCTTAAGCCCCGCGCCCGCGCACAGGCTTAGGTCGCCACGCTTGTAGCCGCTGTAGGGGCCGTTGCCCGAAGACGACACGTTCAGGTCGCCGCTGGCATCCTTGCGCAGCAGCAGCCCAAATTGCGGCCCCGCCTCCACGAACACCGGTCCAACCGTGACTTTGGCTAGTACCGGCAGGTTGAGGTAATGTAGCTTGGCATCGTAATTCCCGACGGCATCCTTAAAAGAGCTTCCCTGCAGGGAGTACAACAGCTCCGGCTGAATGGATACGGGCCCAATTAGCTCAGCCTCGTAGAAGACGCCGGCGTGGTAGTAGGTTTTGTAGGTGGTAGAAGTAGACCCCAGGTTGTCGCCATCGAGCACGGCGGCATTGACACCAGCTTTGATACCAAATTGAGCGTGGGCCGATGTCGCCAGTAGCAGGGCCGTGAGAAAAATCAGGACGTGTTTCATAGTGCAGGTAGTGAGGAGTTTATAAAAGAACCACTTGCCTGCTCTAACGAAGCCAACGCCCTTGGGGGTATAGCCGCGCTTTGCAAAACGCAACCCTTTGGGGCCGGGCCCGAGAAAAATCTATCTTCGTTGCCGCCCTAGTAAGCCACCTTCCGGGCGGGGCGGGGTCTTTCGGCCGTTTTCCTATCTAGATTCCTTCATGCCCGCTCCTTTCACCTTCGTGCGTCTGCAATACCGCTCCGGCGACTGGGATGCGGTAGATGAGCGGATGCCAGCCAACCTGCTGCACTCCTTGGTGCAGTACACCAAGGTACCCGTGAATGCCAAGGAAAAGGTAGTAGCTCTCGACTCGCCGGAGTTATTTCGCTACCCCTTCTGCTACCTCTCGGGCCACCGGCTGGTGCAGTTCTCGGCTCCGGAAAAAAAGAATTTCGAACAATACGTACGCGGCGGCGGCTTCGTGTTCGTGGACGACTGTAACCACGACATCGACGGGCTGTTTGCCCGCTCTTTCGAGGAGCAGATGCGGGTGTGCTTTGGGGCCGGGGCGCTAAAGAAATTGCCCAAAACGCACCCGATTTACTCCCAATTCTTCAAGTTTCCCGAAGGGCCGCCCAACACCGGCTTCGAGCTCAACGGCTGGGGCGATGACCTAGTACACGACTACCTAAAGGGCATCGAAATCAACGGCCGCCTAGCCGTGCTCTACTCCAACAAAGACTACGGCTGCGAGTGGGACTACGACTTTCGCAACAAGCGCTTCCTGGCCGAGGACAACACCAAGTTTGGCGTTAATATCATCCTCTACGCCCTCACGGCCTAGCTTTAACCGCCCCGCTGCAAGCAAGGGCGGCTTGTGCCGTTAGCTAGCTCGCACTAACAACCAAGACCTAGGGCTTCCTACTTAAGATGGGCTCTAACTGAAAAAGAGCAGGAACTTGAGCTTGGGTTTGACGCATATGTTTCGTCACCCGAACCGGATACTAAGTGTCCCGCTTCAATCGTTTACTTATTAGGGGAACGTCAGCGCCCGAGCGGCTCGGCATGATGGTTCTATCTCCTACTTCTACCGGACTGTTTGTGGGGCCTGGATACTGCATTCCAGTTCAATGAGGCGGAAGTAAAGGGGCAAGAACTTCGTCTAGCACTATTCGGACATTAGGTTGCACAAACCTGGCCAACAGTGTGTAGCTTTACTGAAACCGGCTAGCAGCTCTTTTCTGCAGAAATTGACCATTAGGCTCCGTTTCTGCAAGGCGGTTAGTGCTACTTTTTTTACCGCCTACCTGCTTCCCCGTCCTCCCACTCACCTGCCCCACTATGCGCGCAGAACTATCGTACCGCACTCATAATCAGCTCTTTATTATATCCACGCTTAGTCGGCTGCTACGCGGCTGCACCCAGCGCTTGAGCGGGCAGATGCGTCCGGCAGCCTGGCTGCTGGCGCTGCTGCTGCTGAGTGGCACCACCACAACCCTGGGGCAGACCACGCCGTCCTCGCCGGAGTGCGCGGCCGATGAGAAGTTTGCCAACACATGGTACTTCGGTTTCAAGGCGGGGCTGGACCTCAACCAGGCCTCGGCCGACTCTCTTCCGAAAGTACTCACTGATGGAGCGATGGATGCGCCCGCCGGCTCGGGGGTGATGTCGGATAAGGACGGTAAAATCCTTTTTTACAGCAACGGCGAAACCGTTTGGAACGGCGACGGTACGGTGATGACCAACGGCACGGGACTGGCCGGCAACCGCTTCACCACCGATGGCCCCCTACCCCTTAAGATGCCGGGCATCCCGCAGCCGGGCCAACCAACGCGCTACCTGCTCTTCACTTTGAATAGCACCGTGGGCCTGAGCTATTCGGAAATAACTATTCCCGCGGGTGGTGGGCCGGGCACCGTGGTGGCCGCCACCAAAAACACGCCCCTGGCCCGCGGCACGGCAGAGAAGCTCACGGGCGTATTTCATAAAAACGGCTGTGATATCTGGGTTATTACGCACGGCTGGGGCGACGCCAAGTCCGGCAATGACAACCGGGGCGACGCCTTTCTGGCCTACCGCGTGCGGCAAGCAGCCGGCTATGTAGGTCCGGTTCTCATCGACGCGCCGATTCCCTCCACGGTAGGCAGCCTGCACGCGCCGAGCGTGTCGGCCCTGGGCTACAAAGGCCAGATGAAGGTGACTCCCGATGGCCAGCGGCTGGCCCTGGCCCGCTATAGCGAAGTGGTAGGCGACAGCAGCAGCACCGTTGAGCTGTTTGGCTTTGATACCAGCACGGGCCAAGTGAGTGCCAACCCACAGGTTCCGTACATCGTGGACAGCGGCGAAGGGAAATACTATGGGGTGGGGTTTTCACCCGGCAGCTACCTCTATGCCACGGTGCGCAACCCGCCCAAGCTGCTGCAATTCGATATCAGCGGCCGCGGGCCAGTTACCAAGCAGGACATTCCGCTCAAACAGAAGACTCCGGCCGACCTAGGCTCGCTGCAGGCCGCGCCCGATGGCAAGATTTACGTGGCCCGCGACAACCAGCCTGCGCTGGGCTTCATCTCCTATCCAGACTCGCTGGGAGCCAAGGTCGGCTACGCCGACGACAGCCTGCAGCTGGGCGGCCGCCTGAGTGGCCTGGGCCTGGTCAACTTCAACCAAAGCTCCTTGCTGCGCGTGGGGCCCAGCGCGGAGATAACGGGTTGTCGGCAGATTACTTTCACGGCCCCGCCCATTGACTTCGATAATAAGAGGTACCTATGGACGTTTGGCGACGGCACTACCTCAACCGAAGAGAATCCTGTTCATACGTACGCTACGCCCGGCAACTACACCGTAACGCTGCGCATCACAACCGACTGCTTTTGCCGTGAAAGCCCAGGCCTTATTCAGGTACCGGACTTGCCGGTACCGGGTAGCATTGCGGCACCTCAGACACTGTGCGCCGGCACTGCGCCGGCCACTCTTACCAGCATCGCCAGTGCTTCCAGCGACGCCGACCTGCCGCTTAGGTACCAGTGGGAATCCTCGACGGATAACACCACTTTCACGGCTATTACTGGAGCGAATGGTCCTACCTACACGCCCCCAAGCTCGCTGCCAGTCGGCACAACCTATTTCCGTCGGCGGGTACAATTGCTGCTGCCTGACCAGTCAGGTCCTTACTGCGAATCCCGCACTACCGCTTCGGTAGCCATTACGGTTCTGCCCGCCCTGACGCCGGGCAGCATTGCCGCCAACCAAACCGTGTGCGCCGGCAGCCCCGTGGCGCCCTTAACCAGCACGGCCCCGGCCACGGGCGGCACCGGCACGTTCGCCTACCAGTGGGAATCATCGACGGATAACACCACTTTCACGGCCATATCCGGCGCTACGGGCGAGACCTTCACGCCTGGCGCACTAACGGTTACTACCTATTTCCGCCGCCAGGTACTTTCTGGGGCTTGCACCACCACGCCTTCCAACGTTGTGACAATAACGGTGGTGCCGGCTTTGGTGGCCGGTACCATTGCCGCTAACCAAAGCATCTGCGCGGGTGGTACGCCTGCTCCCCTCACCAGCGAAACCCCAGCGACGGGTGGCGCGGGCACCATTGACTATCAGTGGGAATCGTCGGCGGATAATGTGACTTTCGCCTCAATTAACGGGGCCAACGGGCCAACGTTTGCGCCCGGTACGCTCACGGCCACTACCTACTTCCGGCGGCGGGCAAGCTCAGGTACTGCCTGCGCTCCGGTTGTGTCCAATGTGGTTACCATCACCGTGGCACCGGCCCTGACAGCGGGTACTATCGGCTCGGACCAGACGCTGTGCCCCGGCGCTACCCCCGCCCCACTCACCAGCACGGCCCCGGCTGCGGGCGGCACCGGCGCGCTGGCGTATCAATGGGAATCATCCACGGACAATACTACTTGGACCGCCATACCCGGAGCTACCAGCGAAACCTTCGCGCCTGGCGCACTGACGGTTACTACTTACTTCCGGCGGGCCGCGACGTCAGGTGCCTGCGGGCCGGTGTACTCGCCTGCCGTTACCCTGACGGTGCTACCCGCGCTTGTTGCCGGCAGTATTGCCGCCGACCAAACTGTGTGCGCGGGTGCAACGCCGGCCCCGCTCACCAGCGCAGCCGGGGCCAGCGGTGGTACGGGCACATTCGCTTACCAGTGGGAATCATCGGCGAATAACTCGACCTGGACGGCTATAGCCGGAGCGACCAGCGCCGACTACGCGCCGGGCCCGCTCACGGCTAGCACGTATTTCCGTCGCCGGGTTACGTCGGGAGCCTGCGGACCGGAGTACTCCTCCTCCGTCCTGATTACGGTGTTGCCCGCCCTGACAGCCGGTACTATCGGCTCGAACCAGACGCTCTGCCCCGGCGCTACCCCCGCCCCGCTCACCAGCACGGCCCCGGCTGCGGGCGGCACCGGCGCGCTGGCGTATCAATGGGAATCATCCACGGATAACTCGAACTGGTCGGCTATTGCCGGAGCCACTGGCGAAACCTTTGCCTCTGGCCCACTGACGGGTACTACCTTTTTCCGGCGGCGCGTAGCTACCGGGCCCTGCGGGCCGGTCTTTTCCAATGTTGTCACGCTCACGGTGCTGCCTGCCCTCACAGCCGGTACCATTGGCAGCAACCAGACGGTGTGCCCCGGGGCCACCCCGGCCCCGCTCACCAGCACAGCCAGCGCCAGTGGCGGTACGGGCGCGTTTGCCTATCAGTGGGAATCTTCGCTGGATAACTCGACCTGGACGGCAGTAGCGGGTGCCACCGGCGAAACCATCGCCCCCGGTCCGCTCACGGTTACTACGTATTTCCGCCGCCGGGTAACATCGGGGGCGTGCGGGCCGGAGTATTCGCCTTCCGTGGTGCTGACGGTGCTGCCCGAGCTTCTTGCGGGTAGCATCAGCGCCGATCAGGACGTTTGCGCGGGCACTGCGCCTAATCCGCTCAGCGGCGGTGGAGCCAGCGGTGGCACCGGCACGTTTGCCTACCAGTGGGAATCTTCCACGGACAACTCGAACTGGTCGGCTATTGCGGGGGCCACTACCCCAACGTTTGCGCCCGGTCCGCTGCAAGCCACTACCTACTTCCGGCGGCGGGTAACGTCGGGCACGGGCACCTGCGCCACGGCGGTTTCCAACGTCGTAACGATTCGGGTGACGCCCCTAGTGACGCCCACCGTGACCCTGGCTACCCCGCCCGTGCAATGTCCCGGCACACCGTTGCCCTTCACGGCTGTGGCAACCAATGCGGGTACTGCGCCTACGTTCCAGTGGTTTGTTAACAACGTGGCCGTAGCCAGCGGCCCTACTTTCACGAGCAGCACCGTAGTAACCGGCGACCAAGTGCGGGTGCAGGTGACGCCCACGGCGGGGCTGTGCAGCACGGGTCCGGCCGTGGCCACGGTCACCGTTACGCGCACCCCTACGCCCCAGCCCACCCTCACGATTACGGTGCAGCCGGGCGGGCCCGTGTGCTTGGGCGCCCCGCTTACCTTCAGCATTGCCAACGTAACGGAGGCCGGACCTACCCCCACCTATCAGTGGCAGGTGAACGGCAGTGACGTAGCCGGGGCTACGGGCCCGGTATTCACCAGCACTACCCTGCGCGCGGGCCAGATCGTGACCCTGCGCCTGCGCACTACCAACATCTGCGCCCAGCCCGTAACGGCCGTTTCTAATGGCATACCCGTTCAGATTCAGCCACCAGTTGACGTGGATGCAGGGCCCGATCGGGAGATTCTGGCCGGTACCTCCATCACGCTGGAAGGCCGCGCCGATGGTACCTACCCCGTGCGCTGGACGCCCGCGGCGGGCCTAACCTTCCGGGGCGACTCCTTGCGGCCCGTGGCCTCGCCCAGGGTAACAACGACCTACACCCTCTCGGCCGGGGCCGGTGGCTGCGCCGATTCTGACCAGGTGACTATCACCGTGCGGCCGGCCATCCGCATTCCCAACGCCTTCTCGCCCAACGGCGACGGGCGCGACGACACCTGGCAGATTGAGTTCATTGAGCAGTTCCCCGACAACACGGTCAGCGTGTTCAACCGCTGGGGCAACCGGGTATTCTCGGCCAACAACTACGGTCGGGCCAACGAGTGGCGCGGCGACATCAACGGCCAGCCCGCGCCAGTGGGCACCTACTACTACGTGGTCGTCACGAAAGGTCCGCTGGGCAAGTCCTACAGCGGGTCCATTACCATTCTGTATTAACGAAGCGCCCGGCCGGGCTCAGGAGGTCTGGCCGGGTACTTTTTTCGACAAGACTTTACGGCAATTTCTGCTATGAAAAAAGCCCTACTTCTACTGCTACTTCCGCTGCTGTTGCTGGCGGCCGGGCCGGCTCTGGCCCAGCAGCAGGCCCAGTACAGCCAGTACATGAACAATAACTACATCCTCAACCCGGGTACTACCGGCGTGGAGGATTACATCGACGTGAAAACCAGTTACCGCACCCAGTGGACGGGCCTGGAAGGCGCACCCAAAACCTACTACCTCACGGCCAGCTCCTCGCTAGGCAAATGGCGCAGCACCAGCAAACGTACCCTGCACGACCGGCGCCGACCGTTCCATGCGGTGGGCGGCATGGTGTATCGCGACGTAACCGGCCCCACGAGCCGCACCGGCGCCTACCTTTCCTACGCCTACAACTTGGTGCTGACTCCTAAAATTCGGGCGGCGCTGGGCGTGTCGGCGGGCATGCAGCAGTTTGCCGTCGATGGGCAGCAGCTGCGCTTCTACGACACGACCTCCTACGCGGGCAGCGCCGCCTCACGGGTGTTGGATGGCTCCATTGGCCTGTGGGTGTACAGCTCTAACTTCTACGTGGGCATTTCGGGAGCGCAGTTGCTGGGCAACAAGCTCGACTTCTCCTACGAGCTCAACGGGGAAGGTACGGGCACGGGCAACACCCTGAAGCGCCACTACTTTGCCACGGCCGGGGTGCGGGTGCCCCTCAGCGACGATTGGTCGTTGGTGCCCTCCGTGCTGGTGAAGGCCGTGAACCCTGCCCCGCTCTCCCTCGATATCAACGCCAAGCTCAAGTACCAGGATCTACTCTGGGTTGGCGCATCGTGGCGGGCTTTCGACTCGGTGGTGGGCATGGTGGGGCTAAGCTACGAGCAGCTGACGGTGGGCTATTCCTACGACGCCGGTCTTTCCGAACTGGCGGGCTACCACGGCGGTAGCCACGAGGTACTGGTGGGCCTGCGGTTAAAGAAAAAAGCCCAAGTGGTGTGTACCAACCGGTTCTGGTAGAATCATAACCTACTACCTAGCAGGCAAATAGACAGGACGAGCGTCTCACTAGTTGTTCCGGCCGGGTTAAGTTGACAGTTAAGACAAGCACGTCATGCAGAGGCGGAGCCGAAGCAGCTCGCGTGGTGCCATTGAGGTAGTAACTCTAGCATCAGCGCGCTGCTTTGGCTCCGCCTCTGCATGACGGTCTGTTTATTTGGAAGCTGACTTTTGCGTCCTGCTTACCTAGCTCCTACAGCTTACTACCTTGGTAAGCTGCCCGGTGAAAGCAAGAGGTGCAAGCTAGCCTAACCCAATGAAAACAGCGGGAGTGGTTGCGTATTACGGTTTGAAGTAGATACTTGCGGCGCAGGGCGCTACCTAATCAGGCAGTTTATGGGTTAGCGGCCGAATAAAATGAGCCGTTACCCTGGGCCCGACGCATCCTTGCGGCGCTATATCTGACTTTGTCCCAGCGCATCCTTCTTCTCTCCCGATTTTCAACGCCGTTTCCGTGACCGAACAAGACGTTACTCGCCTCCTTCAGAAAATACCACAGCTCAAACAGGAAATCGGGAAGGTCATTGTGGGCCAGCAGCAGGTGCTGGATGAAGTATTAGTAGCCCTGCTCGCGGGGGGCCACGCCCTGCTGGAAGGCGTGCCGGGCCTGGCCAAGACCCTGCTGGTGCGCACCCTGGCCCAGGCCACCGACCTACCCTTTCGCCGCATCCAGTTCACTCCCGACCTGATGCCGACCGACATTCTGGGTACCGAGATTCTGGAGGAAGACCACGGCACCGGGCACCGCTCCTTCAAGTTCAACGAGGGACCCATTTTCGCCAGCCTCGTGCTGGCCGACGAAATCAACCGAACCCCGCCCAAAACCCAGGCGGCCCTGCTGGAAGCCATGCAGGAAGGCCACGTAACGTATGCCGGCCAGGAGCACGCCTTGCCCAAGCCCTTCTTCCTGCTGGCCACGCAAAACCCGATTGAGCAAAGCGGCACCTATCCTCTGCCCGAAGCCCAGCTCGACCGATTTCTGCTCTACATCCGCATTGGTTACCCCACGGAGCAGGAAGAGCTGGCCGTGCTCAGCGGCACTACCGGCACCGTGCGCCAGCAGGTGCAGCCCGTGCTGGGTGGCGAGGACGTGCGCCAGCTCCAGCAGCTTACGCGCCAAGTGAGCATTAGTACGGAGCTGCTGAGCTTGGTAAACCGCCTGGTGCGCGCTACCCGTCCGGCTACCTCAGAAGTCAAGTTCATCCGCGACTACGGCCGCTGGGGTGCGGGTCCGCGCGCCGGGCAGGCCCTGATTTTATGCGCCAAAGCCCGGGCCCTGATTCACGGCCGCTTCGCCGCTACCCTGGAAGACTTGCAGACGCTGGCTCCGGCCGTACTGCGCCACCGGGTGCTGCTAAACTTCAACGCCGAAGCCGAAAACCTGACCACCGATGACGCCGTGCGGGAGCTACTAAAGGCGGTTTCCCTGTAAGGGGTGAAAGTAAAAGTTGGGGGTAGTTTTTAGGAGTAGTTTTCACTGACCCTATAAGGCCGTCATGCTGAGCTTGCCGAAGCATCTCTACCGCTTCATTGTAGTAATGACCGAACCGAGCGGGAGAGATGCTTCGCTACGCTCGGCATGACAACCGTAATGGTAAACAGTTTATAATCATCAAGTAGCAAATCCTATCTAACAACCAGCAACTCCTACCCTCTCCTCCTTCCTACCCTCATACCCTATTTAAAACATGCTGACTCCCGAACACCTGCACGCTTTGCACAACCTGCCCCTGGCCGCCAAGCGGGCGGCGGAAGGGCTGCTGCACGGGGCCCACGCCAGCCGTCGGCGCGGGGCGGGGCTGGAGTTCAGCCAGTACCGGCCCTACCAGCCCGGCGACGACCTGCGCCGGCTGGACTGGCGCCTGGCCGCCCGCTCCGACCGGTACTACCTGCGCGAGTCGGAGGTAGATACTAGCCTAGTCGTGCACCTCGTGCTGGACGCCACGGCCAGCATGAACCACCGCGACGATAACGGCCTGACCAAGCTCGATTATGGCCGGTTGCTGTGCGCGGCCCTGGCCTACGTAGCCAGCCAGCAGGGCGACGCCGTGGCCCTTACCATTCTGCACCCGGCCGGCCTGCGCCACCTGCCGCCCCGCGCCGATGCCCGCCAGCTCCCGCGCCTCTACCACGCCCTGGAAACGGCGGAGGCCGCCGGCTCTTTTCCCGATGCCGCTACCCTGGCCCCGCTAACGGCCCGCCGGCAGCCGGCCCTAACCATCTGCGTGAGTGATTTGTACGAGGAAGAGGGAGAAATAGAGCGGCTCCTGACCCGCCTGCGCGCGGCCTCCGGCGAGGTGCTGCTGCTGCACCTGCTGGCCCGTAACGAGTTAGCCTTCACCTTCCGCGGGGCCGTTACCTTCGAGGATCTAGAAACCGGCCGCACCCTGCAACTCGATGCTGATCAGCAGCGCCGAGGCTGGCAGCAGCACCTGCAGCAGTGGCTCCGCGACACGGCCCAGCGCGCCCGCACCCACGGCTTCGACTACTACCAGCTTAGCACAGCCGAGCCGCTTACCAGCGCCCTGCGCGAATTTCTGCGCCGCCGTAGCCTCGCGTAGGCAGTGGATGGCCTAAGTTCGGTCGAATATTTGCTTCACCTGATATTCTACTTATTCCCTCAGGTATATGAAGCATTATCTTCTCCTTGTTGCTCTCAGCATTATTTCTCACGTAGCTCAGGCCCAGCGCGTGCGCCCGCTGCCGGTAGTGCCCGTGGACAGCGCCAGCCAGCGCATCTGTTACCGGGGCACCTTGGCCGCGCCGGCCCTGCCCGCCACTGAACTCTACGGCCGGACGCAGGAGTGGCTGGCCCGGCAATTCGAAGACTACGACGCCGTGGTAAAGTTTTCTGACCCCGGTCGGGGCATCCTGATGGGTCAGGCCATTGTTCGGGCCCACGGGCCGGCCCAGAAAAACCAATTTGCGCGGGAGTTTAACCTGCTGTTCCGCTTTTGCTTTCGGGTGCAGGCGGGCACCCTGCGCTACGAGCTAACGGATATCAGCTACCCCCGGTATACAACCACTTCCGCCGCCGTCGATGCGGGCAACGGGCTAGCGGCGGATGGGCTAGTGGGCTGGCTGCGGCAAGATGAGTTTTCCCGCATCAGCACCAGCGAAGCGCAAACCTACCGGCAGCCCGTGGAGCCGGAGTTGCGCGACTACGACCAGTATACGGAGAAGGGTGCGCCCCGGCCCCGCATGCTCCAGCAGTGCCATGGCATTCAGGAGGCCATGACTACGCTGTTGGCTTCGCTGAGCCAGGAGCTGGTTAGCTCCCGCCTCTAGAGCAAGTAGGGAGCCTGCATTTGTCTGGTAGTTGGTGGGGTAGCCGCAACGCCCGTGGTTAAAGTTGTGTCTGTGATTCGGTTTGACCTACTTGTAGCCCCGTTCCCTTCTTCCGCACCTAGCGCCCGGCTGGGCGCCTGACCAGAAACTGCTTTTCCCTTGCCCCACCTCTTCTTTCAACATGCCACCGCCGGTTGGCTGGCCTTATTGGGGCTGGTGGTACCGCTGGCTATTTACCTCTGGAATCGGCGGCCGGGGCGGGTGGTGCAGGTGGGCAGCGTGCGGTGGCTGGAAGCGGCAGCCAATCGGCGCCTACGCAACATCAGGCCGGAGCAACTGCTGCTGTTCTTGCTCCGCGCCGGTATTCTGGGGCTACTGGCCCTAGCCCTGGCAGGTCCGGCCCAGCGCCAGCCCCTACCCCCGCTGCGTGGACAGGTGCTGCTTAGTGCGGAAGCAACACCCGAGCAGGTAGCCACCGTGCGGCCGGTGCTGGATTCGCTCCGGCGGCGCGGCTTTGAGCTGCGGCGGCTAGGTTCCCACCAACCCATCGGGGGGCCCGTTGCCTGGGCTACCGTGGGGCTCGGCGAGGCAGGCACAGCCCCCAATTCAGCTTCTTCTATTTCCACTGCCCCGCCTACTACACTTCCGCTCAACCTTTGGAGCGCCGCGCAACAAGCCGCTGATTCTTTGCCAAACCGGCCGCTGGTGGTAGTAGCGCCGCTTACGCTGGCCTCTTTCGCGGGCACCCGCCCATCCTTGCCCGCGGCCGTGCAGTGGGTGCCTCTCCCCCTCCCCGATTCCGTGACGTGGCCCGTAGCGGCTTGGCGCCCCCACCCCGACAGCCTTGGGTTGCTGCTGGCTAGCGGTGGCGAAACGGGCATTGCCTTCCGGCGCGTCCGCCGCTCGTGGCCCGCTACTAGCGGCCCCATTACCGGGCTGGGGCCCGGGGTGCAGGTACAATTTGATGCGGAGCAGCAGCAGTTTACAACGAAGAACGCCCGCAATATCAGCCAATCATTGCCTTTCCTGAACCGGCCCCCGCGGCTGGCTGTAAGCTATGACGCGGCCCATGCTTCTTCGGCCCGGGTGCTGGTGGCGGCGTTGCGGGCGGCGGGCTCCGTGCTGCCGCTACCACCGCAGCTAGCCGTTACTACCACCGCTCCGGCCGCTACCGATTCGTTGGACTGGCTTTTCTGGCTGCGCGACTCACCCGTTCCGGCAAGCTGGTCGGCGCGGGTTGGGGCAGGGTTGCGGGTGTGGCAGGAGGCCCGGGGCGGTGGGCAGGCCGTGGCTAGCAGTTTTTCGCCCCCCGGCAGCGCCGCGCCCATTCGGCTGCTACGGCTTGACACCACCCAGGCCCTAAATTCAGCCGCCAATATCTGGCCTCTGGCTACGGGCCAGCCGCTACTTTCCCTGCGAGCAGCCGGCACGGGCGGCTGGTACCACTTGCGCACCCGCCTCGACCCTACCTGGAGCGAGCTGGCCGACAGCCCGGAGTTGCCGGCACTTTTCCTACCCTTGCTGCTGCCTCGTACTACCGCCGCTTCTTCCTTTTCTGACCCGCGGCCTATGCCCCTGGCCTACCTCCAGCCCGGCCCGGCTGCCCAGCGCCCAACCGTTTCCGCGCCGCCCCTCCGGGCACCGGAGCGTGACTTAGCGCCGTGGGTGGTCGGTGCAGCCGGGGTACTGTTTGGCCTAGAGCGGCTGCTGGCTTCCCGGCGGCCCAGCCAGCAGGCCGCCTGAATTCATTTCTGAACCCGCTGCCTTTTCGCATGAGTCCGCTCACCGCCACTGTTTCTGCCCCCGACACCGCGCTGCGGGCCGCTCACCGAGCCTGGGCCGCGCGCCGCACCTTGGTTCTGCTGATGCCAGCCGGGGCGGTGGCTGCATTGCTGCTGCTGACGTACCTGGGTTGGCCGGCCCTGCAACCCGCGGTGCCGGTGGCCGGCGCCGTGGCCGCAGTGGGACTGGGCTGGTTGCTGTGGCGCATTTGGCAGAGCCCCTTACAGCACGTAGCCCGCCGCCTGGATCGGCTGCATCCTGAGTTGGAAGACAGCACAGGCTTACTCCTACGTCCCGGCACGAGTCTGAACTTGTTGGAGCAGCTGCAGCAGGAGCGGGTTGTAAGCCGGCTGCCTCAACTAGCTGCGGCGGCCCCCCTTATTCCTGTTCGGTTCAAAGGCCCCTTGCTAGTTACGGCCGTGGCGCTCCTGCTGGCGGCCCTGGCCTGGTGGCAGCGCCCCGCCGGACTCGTTACGAGTAGTGCAGCGGCTGGCAAGCCCGTACCGGTTCGGTTTGAAAACCAGGCAACCTTACCTGAATCGGCGGCCCGCATCCTAGAAACCCGCTTGTGGGTAGTGCCGCCCGCGTACACCCGGCGGCCCGCCCTGGCCCCAACGGAAGCCTCATTCCGCTGCATTCAAGGCAGCCGAGTGCGCTGGACGGTGCGGGTAAGCCGCCTCGGCAAAACCCCGCCCGTGCTGGAGCTGGGCCGGCGACAGTTGCGCCTGCGCGCGGTGCCAGGTCGCCCCACCGAATTCGTGGCCGAGGCTACCCTGTCGGCTTCCACCTTGTACCGGCTGCGCTTTGCGGGGCAGGTTTCGGAGGAATATGCCATTGAAGTACAGCCCGACCAAGCCCCCACCATTCGCCTAATTACTCCGAAAGCCTACACCCTGGTGGAGTTTGGGCGCCCCCCGCAGGTAGCAGTGCGCGCCCAATTGCAGGATGATTACGGCCTGACGCGCGCCCGGCTGGTGGCCACCATTGCCCAGGGCCAGGGCGAAGCCGTCAAGTTTCGGGAAGTAGCCACCGACCTGAGTGCGGCGTTGCGTGGTCAGCCCACGAGTATCAGCGTACAGCACCTGCTCCGGCTGCCAGCCCTGGGCCTTACGTACGGCGACGAGGTGTATTTCTACCTGCAGGCCTGGGACACTCACCAGCAGCTTACCCGCTCCGACACGTACCTGGTGCAGTGGGAGGATACCACCGTGCAGGAAAGCGCCCTGGATGTTTCCCTGGGCGTGAATGCCAAGCCGGCCTACTTCCGCAGTCAGCGCCAGATCATCATTGACACCGAAAAGCTGCTGGCCGAACAAGCCAGCCTCCCGGCGCCTACCCTGCTGGAGCGCGCTAACGGTATAGGCTTCGACCAGAAGATTTTGCGCATGCGCTACGGCAAGTTTTTGGGCGAAGAGGCCGATGAAAATATTGGGGGCGCTACCCGTCCGCCGGTGGCAGATGAGCCGGCCGAGGAGCCGGGCCTGGGCTCCGTAGTGGCCGAAGACCACACCGAAGCCGCGCCGGCCGCTACCCCCAAGCTCACCGACGGGCACTCGGCCGATGATGGCCACGACCACGGCCACACTCCCCCGTCAACCGATGCCCCGGCCGGTGCGGCCCTTACTGCCGAGCTGATGGAGCCCTACATCCATCACCACGACGATTCCGAAACGGCCGACTTTCTAGAGCCAGCCGTAAAGGCCAAGCTGCAAGCCGTGCTCAGCCAGATGTGGGAAGCCGAGTTGCGCCTGCGTACCGGTCGGCCCCGCGAGGCTCTGCCCTTCGAGTACCGGGCCCTGCGCCTGCTAAAGCAAGTGCAGCAGCAAACCCGCGCTTACGTTAAAAAAGCGGGCTTTACGCCCCCGCCCATGCCCGAAGCTACTACCCGCCTCACCGGCGACCTAGCCGGCACGGCCGCTCCCCAACTTCGGCGACAGGTGGCGGCCTCACCCCGCCAGCCCGTGGTGCGGGCTGCCCTGGGCGTGCTCACCCAGCTGCGCGAACAGCACCGGCCAACCAGCGCTGCCACCACGCTTGACCAGGCCGGGCAGGAACTAGCCCGCGCGGCCCTGCAACAGCCGGGTCGCTACCTCAGCGCCCTGCGCGAGCTACGCCGCCTGAGCACGGCCTTGCGCACTGGGCAGCCCGTTCCGGAAGCGGCCCTACCGGGCATTGAACGGGCCCTAACAGAGCTGCTACCCCCTGCGCCCGTTACGCCGCCCCATCCGCAGGCTCCAAGCAACCGCCTAGCCCGGCGCTACCTTCAGGAGCTAAGTCGCTGAGGTAGCAGCGGCCCCTACCCGTTCCTATCTTGGTCTTATTCACCCATTTCCCGCCGCTGAGCCTTTTTTCTTACCGATGCTGTACTTTCTTGCTTTCTGTCTGCTGCTGGCGGTGGCGCTAACCGTAGCTGCCTGGCGCCGGGCTGACCGCCGACGGCGGGTGTTGCGGATAGGAGCCGGACTACTAGCAGTTGCGGGGCTTTGGCTGGCAGCTTACCCTCCGGTTCGCACCCAACAGCATCCGGCTACCCAGGCAGCTATTCTTCTCACTGATTCCTATTTGCCGGATACTTTACGCCAGCTGCTAGGTCGCCTGGCTCCGGGTACGCCCGTGTGGCGCTACGCGGCCACCGCCCCCGACACGCCTACCCTTAGCAATCTGCTTGCCTTACGTCAGCGCCTGCCTCAGCTGCGTGCCGTGCATGTGCTGGGCCAGGGCGTGCCCGCCGCCGACGTGTCGGCGCTGCAAGGCCTGCAGGTCGTCAGTCATTTGCCACCCGTGGCCGCGGCTTTCCATTCAGCTGCTTGGCCCCGGCAGCCTGAGCTGGGCCAGCCGTGGTCTATTGAGGGCTACTACCAGGGAGAAGCTGGGGAGCCGGCCTGGGTTAGCTTGCTGGCCGCGGGCGCGGGCCGCGACTCGGTGCAGCTGCCCAAAGGCCGCGGCAGCTTCCGGCTCCGCTTTACCCCCAAAACGACCGGGCGGGCGGTGTATACCCTAGTTGCACGCCAGGATGGCCAGCGCCGGGCTCAGGAGCCAGTACCCTTGGAAGTACGTCCTACCCGGCCCTTGCGCGTGCTGTTGCTGGCGGCCGCGCCGTCGTTTGAGGTTCGGTTTCTGAAGAACTACTTAGCGTCCCAGCAGCACGCCGTGGCCTTACGCACGGGACTAAGCCGGGGCCTTACGCAAACCGAATTTCTTAACTTCCCTACCCCCCCAGACCTCACGCGCGTCACCTCCCCTTTGCTGGGCCGCGTGGAGGTTGTCATAACCGATGCTACCTCTTTGGCTTCTTTAAGCGGCACCGAGGCCGCTGCCCTTGCTCAGGCAGTGCGCACTGGCACGTGCGGGCTGCTGCTGATAGCGGATGCGCCGGCCTTGCCGCGAAGTTTACCAGGAGGAAGCAGTCTGTTTCAGCTACAGCCCCGGCCGGCAGCGGCTATGGCCTCTCCGCAGCTTCTGGCCTGGCCGGAGGCGCCGGCTCGCCTGGCTACACTGCTGCCGGCAACGCTTCGCGCTACTACTGGTCTGCGGCCGCTTATTACAACTTCGCAGCAGCAGCCAGTTGCCGCAACCCGCCGCATTGGGCTGGGTCAGGTAGTTGTCACGACGGCTACGGAAACGTTTCCCTGGTTGCTGCAGGGCCAGCAGTCGGCGTACGGCGCCTATTGGAGCCGCTTGCTGACGGCTGTGGTGCCCGCCGCGCCGGCGGCATCGGATATTCAGTTGGCTACCTCCTGGCCGCGCGTACATACGCCCCTGCTGGTTCGGGTTACAGGCTCCGCTAGTGCTGCGCTGCGCCTGCGAGCCGCCGCGGCGCAAACGCCCGTCCGGGTGGCTTTGCGCCAGGATGAGCACGTGCCGGAGTGGGCGTCGGCGCCGTACTGGCCGGCAACCAGCGGCTGGCACGAGGCCCAGGCCGGAACTGCCCGCGACTGGTTTTACGTGTTCAGTCCCGCGCACTGGCGCGGAATTGCCCAGCAAGAAGGGCAACGTCAGCTGGCGCTGCTGCCTACCACGCTACCCCAGCAGTCAGTTACGGAGGCCACAGTTACTACCCACACGGCTTGGCCTCGTTGGTGGGGATACCTGCTGTTTTTGGTATGCGCTGGCTTGCTGTGGGTAGAGGAAAAGCTGTAGGCCTCGGCCGCTGGCTAATAGCGGATATCGGGGTGCCCGCTAAGCTGCTCCTGCTGGGGGTTGCCAATCAGGTATTCCCCTACCCACAGTAAGTGCGCGGGCACTGCATCAGGAGCGGGAGCCGCTAGGGCGGCGCAAGGAATGCCGGCGGTAGCGCTGCTGGCAGCGGTAGTAGCCGGCTCTTCTGAGGATGATAAAACGGACAAGTTGGTACGGAACAGACGGAAGCGGACCCAGGCTGCGGAGTCCGGAAGATAGAGCCGTGTGTGGACGGCATCAGCCTACCGAAAAGGCCCGAGCTCCGCTGTGCGGAACTCGGGCCCTAGGAATAACGTACCGGCCAAACCGGCACGTAATTACTTCTGCTCGGTGGTGGTAGTCGTGGTGGTGCTAGCCTCCGTGGTAGTAGCAGCGGGAGCAGCAGTAGCAGCAGCCGTGGTGTCCATGGTAGCAGCCGTGGTGTCGGTGGTAGCCGGAGCCGTAGCCTCTACCGAAGTAGCTTCAGTGGAAGTGGTAGTTTCTTCAGCTTTCTTCGACTCGCAAGAAACGAGGGTAGAAGCGAAAACAACGGCCAGGGCGGATACCTTCAGGAGGTTCTTCATTTTGGTAGTAGGTTTGGAAAATTTTGTCCGAAAAACGCCCTTCATACCCGTAACAACGAATGGTAACCCAACAGTAGAAATTATTTTTTTACTGGGTTACCAAGCCGGGCTCAACGTATTAAGCAACAAAGCGAATGGGTAAGGGACAACCTGCCTACACTGATGAGGAATTCGTAGCCGCCATCCGGCGCGACGATGACCGGGCGCTGGCGCAGCTCTACCGGCTGCACTTCCCGATGATTTCGCACTACGTGCTGCAGAACAGCGGTACCGAGGACGAAGCCAAGGACGTGTACCAGGAAGGAGTCATGGTATTCTATGAGAAGGTACGGGAAGGCTCCTTGGAGCTCAGCTGCCAGATCAAAACATACCTCTACGCCGTATGCCGCCGCCTCTGGCTGAAACGGCTCACCGAGAAAACCCGCTTTGGCGGCCGCCTTGATGACCATGAGCCCTACCTCGAGACCGGTGCCGAAGCCGACCTGGAAGTAGCCGAGGAGCGCGACCGGCAGCTGGGCACCATGAGCCAAGCCCTGGAACGGATTGGGGAGCCCTGCCGCTCGCTTTTAGAAGGATTTTACCTGCTCGATAAGTCGATGCAGCAGCTTACCACGGAGTTTGGCTACACCAACGCCGACAACGCCAAAAACCAGAAATACAAGTGCCTGGTACGACTTAAAAAACTGTTTTTCAGTCAGTATCAGGAACACGAGACCTAGCCACGGTGGTTAGCAATAGGGAAGTAACGGCTTATGTGGCTACTGCTTTCTTTGCCCTGACTGCCACCCCCCGAAATGAAAACCGAAGCTGATTATTACGCTTTATTTGATGCTTACCGCGCGGGCACTCTCCCCGACGATGAGCGCGCCGCCCTGGAGCGCCGCCTCAGCGCCGACTCCGAGCTGGCCCGCCGGCTCCAGGAATTTGAGGAGCTGACCGGTACGCTCACGGCCTACGGCCGCCGGCTGGCGCTGCGCCGAAAGCTGCACGCCATCCACGCCGACATGGATGCGGAGCAGGCCGTGCGCCTGACCCCGCTGGCCAAGGTAGCCGAGGAAGACGAGCGCCACGAGCGGTTTGCCAACGGACAAGCTCCTCGCCCCGCGCTGCGTATCTCGCGCACCGAGCAGAAACTCCGCGCCTTCTGGAACAGCCACCGCGCCACCATGATGGTAGCCGCTTCAGTGGCAGTAATGGCTGTGTTTGCTACCCTTCTGGGGTTGGAGTGGTGGCGGGCTTCTCAAAAGTCGTCCCTGTACGGCTACACGGTCCTGCGCCGCGAGGTAGAGCGCATCAAGCGTACCCAACGGTCTATGAACCGGACGCTCACCCAGATTGAGTCGCAGCCGGAGCGCAGCAACCCCGGCAAGTTCAGCGGCACGGGCTTCGCCCTGACGGCCGACGGCTACTTGGTAACCAGTTACCACGTTATTCAGGGAGCTGACTCCTTACTGATAGAAGGCCACGACCGGCAGCGTTTCCGGGCCGAGCCGGTATTTACTGATGTGGCCCACGATTTGGCCATTCTGCAGATCAAGGATAAGGGGTTCAAGGGCTTTGGCCGTTTGCCCTACGCCTTCAAGCGGGGCCAGTCGGATTTGGGCGAGAAGGTGTATACCCTGGGCTACCCCCGCGAGGACCTAGTATTTAACGACGGTTCCTTGAGCGCCCGCTCCGGGTTTGAAGGCGACACAGGTTTTTATCAAATCAGCATTCCAGTAAACCCAGGCAACTCGGGCGGCCCACTCCTGGATGATAAGGGTAACCTGATTGGGGTTATTAGCGGCCGGCAGATGGACGTGCAAAGTGCTGCTTTTGCCACTAAATCATCGTATTTGATGCGGTTGGTTGACTCGTTGGGTGCTGCCGGTGCGGGTGAGCCTTACAATATGCCCCGCACTAATCAACTCACCGGTACCTCGCGGCCCCAGCAAATCCGGAAGCTGCAAGACTACGTGTTTGTAGTTAAGGTGTACGAATAAGCAGTTACCTCCTGATAAGGTGTTCCAAGGCCTCGCCAAACTGGCGAGGCCTTTTTTGTGGCCTTCAGAGGTAGGTATATATTGCGGGCAGGGGCGATGAAAAGCTTGCGCAGGAAATTACGGGCTATAACTAGCTCACTGGCTTTGCGTTACTACCGAACTCCTAACGGGGTAAGCTGCTATTGTTGGCTCAGCTATATCAAAAATGCACGGTCTTGCGTACAGATTTTTCGGTGGTCACCCCACTGCTCTCCAAGCTTCTTCCTTAACCCGTTTCCTACTTGCCCGCTATGAGCACTCAACTCGCCAAAGACATCGAAAAAATTGCCCCCGAAGATATCATCAACACCCTGCAGAGCGCTTACAAGGTGTTTCAAGGGGAACATGACCAACTAGACGACCTGCTCAAGCACGGTGGACAGCTCATGCGCAAAGTAACGCAACGCTTCACTCCCACGCAGCTAATTGTAGGCATTGCCGTGGTAGCCAGCATCGCCGTTGTTGCCGTGGCAAAAGCTACTGAGCCAGACGAGCACGCCGAATAAGCTTACGCATCTCTATTTTGAAAGCTCCCTACCTAGTAGGGAGCTTTTTTTGTCTTATCTATTTATATGGTTTTTTAAATAAATAATTCAACATATACTTGCAACACGTCAACCAAACATTTCTTTCGTTATGAAAATCTCTACTTTCGCCGTGTTGGGAGCCGTGTTGCTGCTGGGTACTGATGTGGTAGCTGCTACTGCCCCGCTGGAAGAAACTGTCACACCCGTTACCATTATTCCTTCCCTGAGCTCGAGCACCGATGCTGCCTCGCACAGAGGCTGGATTAAGCGCAAGAAGCGCCGCGTTACGCCGGCCTACCGGCGGACTATGCGTCGGCGGTAACGCACGCCAATTGCTAGTAGCGTAGCCTGGAAACCAGAAAAGCCCTGAGTTACCCCTACTGGTAGTAGTGGATGGCTCAGGGCTTTTTATGGATTCAGCATTTAAATGGCACTGATAAGCCCGTTTGCGCTGGGAGCAGTATACAACTCCGTGAGAAGCTGAACAGTTACTTGAGCGTGCAACTTTTCAAGCTTAGATAGTAGCGGTGCATTACATCATTATATTTTATATGGTATAAATAAAATATTTTATTTACCATTGCATATAAGTTCAACTTTATACCTGCAAAGTTCCATGAGAAACCTGTTTACTTCGCTCGTCGTTCTGGTGACCTTTAGCATCATCGCCCCCGATGCAGCCCAAGCAGCGCCGGCTAGGCCTACTCCGGGCGGTGGACAGCGCGTAAGAACTGGTTTATTTGGCAAGGCACTGAAAAAACGCCGTCCGCCAGTCTTGCCTTACGAGCGGGCTTTGCGCCGGAACGAGCTGTTCCGCTAGCCACTGCCTTTTACCTGGTTAGTTCAACCAGTAGCGTTATTGGTCTTAGGCAGCGGGCTCCAATACGGCAGGCTCGTTGTGGGCCGGAGAGTTTACCAGGGTGCTTACCACGTATTCCCGCATGGCCTCAGGAGCGTACGGGCGTAGTAGTTCCTGGTGCGCGGCTACCCCTGCTCCATCGTCGAGCCAAGCTAGCTCCGCCGAGCGGTCCGGCAGCAACACAGGCATACGGTTATGAATCGGCTCCATTAGGCTGTTGGGCGCCGTGGTGATGATAGTGAAAGTAGGTAGTACTTCTCCCGTCTGCCGATCCAGCCACTCATCCCAGAGGCCGGCGAATGCAAAGGGCTCCTGGGAGGTAAGCAGGATGCGGTGCGGCACCTTACCATGGTCGGTTACCTGCCATTCATAAAAGCTATCAGCTAGCACCAGGGCCCGCCGACGTTGCAGCAGCGTCCGGAAGGACGGCTTCTCGCTGAGCGTTTCGGCGCGAGCATTAATGGGCCGGGGAGCTTTCTTTACATCCTTCACCCAGCCCGGTAGCAAACCCCACTGCATCAGCTGAATGCGGCCAGGGTCGGTGTTCAGAATTACGGGTAGCTGTTGGGAGGGCGCCGCGTTGTAAGTGGGTGCCGAAGGACCGGCAAAAGTGGCTTCGAAACGGGCTTCCAGCGCCGCTGCGGGCGGGGTGACAGTATAACGACCGCACATACACTACGTTGGGGTTGGTGAAACCTGTTTTACGTAGGCCGCCCCGCAATAGCCATCAAAAAGCCCCGGCTAACCCAAAGCCGACGGTTTGCATAGAAAATCCGGGTTTTGCTAGGCGTTTACGTCGCGTAGCGGGCGAGCAGGCTAGGCCGACTCCTGCCGGGGCAAGCGGATGAAGAAGGTGGTTCCTTTCCCCTCCTCGCTCTCAAACCAAATGTGGCCCCGGTGTAGCTCCACAATCACCTTGATAATGGACATGCCCAGGCCCGTGGTCTTCTCCCCGCGCAGGCCCGGCCGCCGGGCCGGCGTGAACCGCTCGAACAGCCGGTCCTGAAACTTCTGCGGAATTCCGATACCAGTATCTACCACCGTAAGCAGTACCTCACTACCCTGATCCTGAAGCCGGACGTGGATGTGGCCGCCATCGGGCGTGAACTTCAAAGAGTTGCTAAGCAAGTTGTTAACCACCTGCATAAACTTGTTACGGTCGAGGTGGAGGTAGCAGGTTTCCGGGCTTTCAAAGGAAACGTGCTTATTTATCTCGGCTTCGGATTTCTGAAACTCTTGCACTATCTCCCCAACCTCAGCGGCCAAGTCTACGCGTTCCAGCTTTAGATTGACACCCGAGGACTCCAAAAATTCATTGTCTACGAAGTCCCGAATCAAGTTTACGCTGTCCTGGCAGGTAGTCTGCATGGTGAGCAGTAGTTCAGAGAGCTGCTCGTCGTGCAGGGTTTCAATCCGCTCACTGACGTAGCCCGCGACCTGCTTTATCATGATGAAGGGACCGGCCAGGTCGTGAGACAGGATTTCGAGGGTAGTGTTCTTCTTCTTGTTGAAACGGTCGGCGTTGTCCATGTACTCGCGGGTGCGGGTGGTATCCTGCACGGTGCCGCTGAGGTAGGTTTGGCCCGGAGCCTGCTCCACGCGGCCCACCGTCAGGCAAAGCCACTGGGGCCGGCCTTCAGTACCGGGCGGGGGTAGCAGGCGCACCTCCACGTCTTCCACAAACTTGCCGTTGAGCAAATGATTCAGCCGGGCGGCGGCGTACTCCTGGTCCTCGGGGTGCAGGCGGGCCAGTAGCTGCGGCAGTTCTTCATTAACGGCCTCGGGCTGGTGCCCCAGGATGGCTTCGTAGGCCGCACTCACGTACTCTACCTTTTTCGCCTCCACGTGGTATACGAAGTATAGCGACTGGCTACGCTCAAACAACGGACGAAATAGAGCAACAAAATCAAGCATAGCTTTGCGGGAATATTTAATTACACATACGCAGGCGGAAGCGGGGCGTTTCCAACGGTTCTCCAGGTCGGCTACATCCTACTAAACCCTGCTTGCGTGCGCATGATCCAAGAAGGGAGGGCTCGGTTTCTTGCTCCGGGCCCAGGCGAAGGTACTCGGCTTGGGGTAAAGCAGTTCTCACGCTTCCTTCAGCCCCTGATAGTGCCATCACACACCATTCAGCAGGTAGCGTGACCAGGGCAAGGGTAGGTAGGGAAATGAGTAGGGGCAGCACAGAGTCAGCAGCAGAAAAAACTAGCGCCGCTTGGGCACAGCCCAGCGTATGCGCCTGCTGGTTAGTACGGCGAAAAGCGCCTGGGGGCTGCTGTTGAGCTAGCTTAGGGGCCTACGGACTGCCTCTCTTCGGCATCTATCAAGAGCCGTGTCCCGTACTCAAATGAGCTGGCTTTTCAGCTTACGCTTGCTGCCTTTGCTTACGATGAAAAACCGTTCCGTAGTTTTCCTGGCCGGCCTGGCCCTGGTAGTAGTTGGCAGTGCGTACCTGCTGCCCCACCTAGCAGCGGCTCCGCGCCAGACAAGCCCCCTTATTGCCCCGCAGGCCACGCCGCGACTGGTAGCCAAGCAGTTCAAGTTTACGGAAGGCCCCGCCGTGGACAAGGCAGGCAACGTGTTCTTCACCGACCAGCCCAACAACAAAATCTGGAAGTACGGCACCGATGGGAAGCTGTCGGTTTTTTTGGAGCCGGCCGGACGTGCCAACGGTCTTTATTTCGACAAGCAGGGCAACTTGCTGGCCTGTGCCGATGAGAACAACCAGCTCTGGTCCATCAATCCGCAGGGCCAGGCCACGGTGCTACTGCAAGACGTGCACGGCCACCGCCTCAACGGCCCGAATGACTTGTGGATCAGCCCCCAGAGTGAGGGTATTTACTTCACGGACCCGTACTACCAGCGCACATATTGGGCCCGTACTACCCCGGATGCCGGCCTGGGCGGGCAGAACGTGTACTACCTAGCCAAAGGCCAGCGCCAGCCCGTGGTGGTAGACGACCAACTACAAAAACCCAACGGTATTATTGGCACGCCCGACGGCAAACAGCTATACGTGGCTGACATTGACGCCAACAAAACCTACCGTTACCAAATCGGACCCGATGGGAAACTGACCAACCGCCAGCTATTCGTGGAGCAGGGTTCCGATGGTATGACCATTGATAACCAGGGCAACATCTACCTGACGGGCAAGGGTGTAACGGTGTACAGTCCGGCCGGGCAGCAGCTCACGCACATTCCTATTCCGGCCGAGTGGACCGGCAACGTGTGCTTCGGGGGCCCGGACCGCCGCACCTTGTTTATTACAGCATCCGAGGCAGTATATACCCTGGCCATGCGCGTGCAAGGCGTGCAGTAACCCGAGCACGTAAACGAAAGCGGCCCCGCAGGTAGTAGCTAGCCGCATCCAGCCTAGCACCGCTAGGGGTTTCGGGCTGGCACGCGGGGTTTCTCAGCAGTACGTTACCCGGCATTCCGCCAGCCACGCCATAGCGGGCTGCTCATCCGCGAAGCGACGGATATGATACGGTAGGTTGTCGAAGTAGGTGAGAGGCGGCACGGAAGCATCGGCTTCCAACTCTGCCAGATGATTGGGCACGAACAGATAAGCCATAAATACTTGGCCTCCCAGGCGCGCCATTACCAGGGGCAAAAATGTTTCCATCATCCAGGCCACGCCCTGCTGGTTGGCATTGGTACGGCGGCGCCCATCTACCAGCCAGTAGCGACAACCCGGCTGCTGGGCTATGGCTAGCACGGCGCGGTAGCCTTCGTGCAGT
This sequence comes from Hymenobacter sublimis, assembly GCF_023101345.1. NCBI lineage: Bacteria > Pseudomonadati > Bacteroidota > Cytophagia > Cytophagales > Hymenobacteraceae > Hymenobacter > Hymenobacter sublimis. The sequence goes on along the minus strand of NZ_CP095848.1, from coordinate 4,538,840 downwards.
TCCTGGGAGGTAGGCTGCCGGAGCCAGCGCACAATAAGCACGTCCAGGTCAACACGGTGCGTCACCTGCAGGTAATCGGAAATAGCCGGAGACACCATAGGACAGAAGCAAGTGAGGACCAGACAAGATAACCTATCAGCCGGCGCTTTGCAACCGCCCGGCTAGGCACCAACGCGGTGCCTAGCCGGGCGGGCCACGTAGCATTGCACGCACGAAACCACACGCAGCAACCTTCTCGCCTTCAACAAGAACTGAGCTTAACTGAGTAGATCTACTGACCGGGCCAGGCGTAGGGCCGCTTGTCCGGCCTCATAGTCGAGGGCATCAATGCGCAGCTCCAGCAGGGCCTGCGCGGCCGGCCCGCTCCGCTCAATTTCCCGCAAAGATTCTTCCTCCCGCAACGCCAGCCACGCCGCATCTTTAGGCGCACCGCTGGCTGCTGCCAGTGGGCGCAACAGCGGTAGCAGCTCCCCTAGCACCGCCTGATGCCGGACAGCGCGGGCCCGCAGCTGTACCAGCTCCTGCCGCAGCCGAGTTGCCTCGTGCGTGCAGTCGCGCAAGCGGCCTTGCAGGGCCACCCGACTGGTTGCATCAAGGGCAGTAGCAGCCGCGGTGGCGGCAGCTGGGTTCTCCAGCACAGCCATAAGAGGTAGTAGCTTGGCCCACATGGCGGCGGGCAATACCCGGCGGCCCTGCTCAGCCATGGAAACCTGGGCGCGGGAAACCGAAAGATATTCCGCTAATTGCGCCTGCGACAGGCCATAGCGCGCCCGCAATGCTTGCAGCGTAAGTGGAGTAGGATCAGAAGCCATAAACTGGCTAACGAGAATAAGGCTTGTTTTGTGTCACACAATTATAAATTACAGCAAAATGACACGAGCATTTGTGTCGCATGCTGGTAATTATTTTAAGTTTGACACAAACTCGATTGTCATTGATATCCAGGTTTTTAGTCCTGTGTCATTAATAAGGCAGCAAGTAAGTTGGCTGGAGTCCACTGCATTTCACTTATCATACCAGAGTATATTCGCAAGGGCACTGCCTATCTGGCCAGGGGCTAAGTAAAAGGATGACGGCGGTGGTAGTGGAATGCAGGCGCCCGCATAGCAAAGCGTTTCGGCTAGGCCTTTTGCACTAGCGGCTGCTTTCCGTGTGCTATTTAGGAGGCCAACGTGGGTTAGTCGGGTAGGCAGGGGTAGGGGCATAAAAAAGCCGCTGCCCGAGGCAGCGGCCTTTTCCGTCGCATTGGCCGGCAATTATCATTCATCCACCCTACTCCTTTTGCCGGAGCCAACACTACGCGGTACGAGTCTTCCTTTCCATAAACCCTACGCGCGCTGAATACTTAATGAGTCAAAGGTATGGCTGTGTCCAGGCCCGCGCTGTAGTATTGGACCAATGGAGTCTGCGCCCAGGCCAACGCACTGATCTACACGGCGGAAGCGAAAAACTACAGCATAGCGTCATGAGTTGCGGGTGCAGAGCAAGGCGGTCCGTAACGCAATGAAAATGAAACAGCGCAGATTCTGAGCAGCATTCGTGTTATTCACTTTCTTCTTAAGCTTAAAGCAAGCTTCTGTGCCGAGCTACGCTGCTTCACTTACACGATAAAAGCCCTTAGGGTATGCTGGTTGGCTGCGTTCAAACAGTTTTATAACTGCCCGTCCTAACTCATTATAAGTTGTCATTCGCACGCTACTCAGTATAGTTCGCAGGTCGGCCTGTTTCGGGCTGGCTCTGACTAGCGCTTTGAGTTTACTGGAACACTACCTGATATGTGAAGTAGCAGAACGTCTATCCCGCTATACGCGCACCTGAGTGTGCGGCTAGTTACGGCTAGGAATAGTGCTGTTTCATTTGCTCACATACCATAAGATATGGCTATATAAACGGTATTGTTCAACTCATTAACTATAACCTTCTACTTTTGCGTAGCAATCCGGCTAGGTAATGAGCCAATTTGCTTAGAAGGCAGTTTTCAAATTTTTACCAAACATTGCACTAATTCTACTTTTTTTTAACTATATTCAACTTTCCTCGTTTAATACCACACGTTCTATTACGTCACTACCCATACCCACCGCTTATGCGCTCTACCTTACTCTTCTCTTCCCTTGTTGCCCTGCTAACCTTTTCCTTTACCGCATCGGCTCAGACCACGGAGCCTGCAACGGAGCGCTTAGCCCTGGCAACAACCACTGCCACCGCTGCACCGGCTGCCCGGCTGGAATGCACCCAGTTTACCGGCCAAGTGCTCAACGACGAGGGCAAGCCTCTGATTGGAGCTACCGTGCAGCTGGTGGGCAGCCGCATTCCGCAGATTACGAACTCAGAAGGCAGATTTGTAATTAAGGACCCCGTTTATCGGGGCCAGGTGCTGCATGTGGCCGCCGCTGGTTACGTCGACCGGGACTTCCCGCTTACTACCTGCGAAGCGCCGGTAGTAGGATTGGAGCTGGCTGAAGGCACCCGTATTAAGCGTAACGGCAAGCATGCGGGTCAGATTATTCGCTCGGGCCAAGCATACCGTCAGTAGCCCAACGCCCCAACTATTGTGCTGTTGGTGCAGCCGAAATTAGCGGAATAGCTACCTCTTCCAGAATTCTACCTGGCTCACGGAATAAGGTGAGTTTATAAAGTCGAAAAGCCGCCTTAGCCTGGGCGGCTTTTTGCGTTCTTCACAAGACTTACTATACTTTATATAGAAAGCTGTTCCTCAGAACTTTGACTTAGGCTGCCAGGCTGAGTGAGATTAGACAGTCGGGGTAATTGCCACTAGGCAAACGTAGTTCTCCTACCCTACTCAGGATGCTAGCCCAAAGCGCTACTAAGCGCGGGCCGTCTGAACCATAAGCTTCGCGGTTTTGGCTTGTTACGCCCAATCAAGCGAGCGAGCCGGACGCTTTGTGGCGGGGCCGCAATTCGGTAGCAAGCATTCTTATAAGAAGGATGTGATATTGCTGCTGCATTCATACCTGCTCTTTCATGCACGACAACGCACTACACGGAAATATTCTGCTGGTTCTGGGGTTGCTGTTTGCCATGCTGCTGCTCGTTATGCTGGGCCAGAAGCTGCGCATCTCCTACCCTATTTTTCTGGTGCTGGCCGGGCTAGCGCTCAGCTTTGTGCCCGGACTGCCGATCATTGTTATCAATCCGGACCTGATTTTTCTGATTTTTCTGCCGCCTCTGCTCTACCAGGCCGCCTGGGATACTTCGTGGCAGGATTTCTGGCGGTGGAAACGACCCATCGGACTATTGGCCTTCGGGCTGGTGTTTTTCACTTCTACTATTGTTGCCTACGTGTCCAGGGCCATGATTCCGGGCTTCACCCTACCGCTGGGGTTCCTGCTGGGTGGCATCATCTCGCCCCCCGACGCGGTAGCGGCTACTTCCGTGCTGAAAGGTATCAAAGTGCCGCGCCGCGTAACCAGCATTCTGGAGGGAGAAAGCCTGATTAATGACGCCAGCAGCCTGATTGTGTTTCGGTTTGCACTGGCTGCTGTGGTCTCGGGGACGTTTTCCTGGCACGAGGCCGTTGCCAGCTTTGTGTTGGTCAGCGGTATGGGCCTGGTGGTGGGGCTGGCCGTAGCCTACGGCTTCTACCTGATTCACCGCTACCTACCCACTACGCCTAGCATCAATACGCTGCTCACCTTTCTGGCGCCCTACGTTATGTACTTGCTGGCCGAGGAGTTTCACTTCTCGGGGGTGCTGGCTGTGGTCAGTGGCGGGCTGCTGCTTTCTCACCTCTCTCACCGCGTATTCGATGCCGACACCCGCCTGCAGGCCACCAGCGTGTGGGCCAGCGTGGGTTTTGCCCTCAATGGGCTGGTGTTTATTCTCATTGGTCTGGAGCTGCCCGTGGCCGTGGAAGGTCTGGGCTCCTACTCCTTGCAGCAAGCCATCACTTACGGACTGATTATCAGCGTCATGGTAATTATCATTCGACTAGTGTGGATGTATCCGGCGGCCTTTATTCCGCGTTGGCTTAGCCCCCGCATCCGCGCCACAGAAACCAGTCCGGGCTGGCAGGGGACGCTTATTTTGGGGTGGGCGGGCATGCGGGGGGTAGTATCCCTGGCCTCAGCCCTATCGGTGCCGCTGCTGCTAAACAACGGGCAGGCCTTTCCCCAGCGCAACCTGATCCTGTTCATCACCTTCGTGGTTATTCTGGTGACCCTGGTGTTTCAGGGCCTGACCCTGCCGGCTCTTATTCGCTTTACGGGGGTAGCGGAGCAGGAGGAGCGCATGCCGCCCGAAGAGCAGGAAGCTGGCATTCGGCTGCGCCTGCGGCGGGTAGCCCTGGCCCACCTGGCCCAGCAGTACGCCCCCGATATCGAGAACAACGAGCTCATCAGTGCCCTGCAGCACCGCATGCAGGCCGAAGCCCAGCGCACCGGCAACCTGCTCGAAGCCCTCGACTACGACGAGACAAAGCGCCGGGCCCTGCAGCGCTACCACCAAGTGCTGCTGGATGTGCTGCACGTGCAGCGGGAGGAGCTATTTGTGCTGCGCCGCGAGGATGTATTTGAGGAAGAAATGCTGCGGCACCAGGAGGCCCAGCTAGACCTGGACGAGGCCAAGATCAGTCACATGCCGCACTAGGCGCGACCCTGCTCATCAGGTCCATTCTTGGTACTCCCGGCCACCAAGCTCAGTAGCACGAAACACACGATGCGTGAAGCTGATCAGTGCGGCTGAGGTATTTAATCGGAAGAAATTGGAAGTGGCCCGAAAGACTGCTCAACCATTAACTACCTGGCTTACAACCCGTATAGACAAACTGGTTTTTCCTTTCCGCTTCTTCACCTACCCTCTTGCTATGGATCAGAACGAGCATAACCGCACCCAGGCCCAGGCTGCCAACGACGGCACCGCTGCCTCCCGCCCCGAAAACGCGCACGGCGTAAGCGGCCAGCAGCAGGGCGCTGCCAATCAAAACACGGACAAGCCCAACGATACCAGCGGCCGCCACGGCGGAAACCACGGCGGAAACCACGGCAACGACGGCGGCGAAACTGTTCGGGATGCCAAAGGCAGCAGCCACCGCGGCGACGAGCCCAACGCCGAATCGGAAAACACGGGCGGCGGCGACGATAACCAGGGCAAGCACCACACCCAGCATAATACCAAGGACCAAACCAGCTACGGCACCGGCAACGCCGCTCCCAGCACCGCCAACGACGGCGGCAAAATAGACGACGCAAACAACCAGTAGCCCAGCCAACTCGCTTTTTAGCTCATTACATACCCCGGCCCCACGGATACGTATTCGTGGGGCCGGGGCGGTTTTATTAGGGTGCGTCTCCGAACAAAAAAGTCCGTTCTGCCGCGTGTAAGGAGGCATTTCGCTCGAATCATTGGGCAGGAACTTCAACGTCAGCACGCGAGATACTGCATTGCGCTCAGCATGACGAGCAGCTAGCCTACTGTCTGCGTAACTGCGAACTTGGGGCGCCGCGTTGCTTACCCCGCCACGCTCGTTTCGCGGTGGTACTTGCTGCGGTATTGCTTGGGTGAGAGGCCGGTTACGCGCTTAAAGGTGAGACGGAAGGCTTTCGGATCGGTGTAGCCCACGTTGTACATCACCTCGTTCACGTTTTCCCGCGTCGATTCCAGGCTGCTTTTGGCAACTTCTATTTTCACCCGCTGAATATACTCGACCACGGAGTTTGAAGTAGCTTTCTTGAACCGGCGCTCCAGGTTGCGCCGGCCCAGCGCCAGCATAGACGCCAGCTGATCCACGGTTATTTTCTCGCGGTAATTTTCCTCGATGTAAGTCTGGGCTCTTTTGATGGGCTCATCTTCGTGCGCCTTCTGCCCATTGAACACCACGAAGGCGGACTGGCTAACCCGTTCAATATCAATCTGAAACACTTTAGCGCAGAACACGGCCATTTCCCGGCCGGCGTACTTCTCAATCAGGTACAGCACCAAGTTGAGGTAGGAGAAAGCGCCCCCGCTAGAATAGATGCCGTGCTCGTCGGTAATCAGCCGGTCTTCCCGCAGCTCCACTTCCGGAAACATGCGCCGAAACTCGTTGGCAGCCGCCCAGTGAGTGGTGCACTGCCGCCCCGCCAGCAGGAAAGCGCCCATGCACAGGCTGGCTACTTCCGCGCCGCGTTGGTACTGCTGCACAATCCAGGGCAGGAACTCTCGGTTCATTTCCAGGGCCTGGGCTAGGTCCCCATCCACGGCCGGAATAACAACCAGATCAGTACGGGCAACTTCCGATAGGAGCAGATCAGCCGCTACGGTGTAGCGGCCGCCGCATACGCGCGTATCGTGGCTGAGCCCCACTAGTTGAATTTGGAACAGCGCCGGCCGGCCCATGCGCTGTAGTAGCGCATTTACCTCGGCAAACACCAGTCGGGGCCCCTCAATGCTGCCCAGAATGGCCCCTTGAGGAACCAGAATTGAGATGTGCTTCATGGTAGGGAAAGCTAAGAAAACGGGATGTCGCAATCAACCCTGAATTAGTCGGAATCAGCCCTGCTAAAGCAAACGCGGCTTTGCTAATTTTGTTGGCGAACAAAGATAGCCAGGGGCCAATATTACTACATTCATTAGTAGCAACACCCCGCTAGCTAGCCCGCTTTTTCTCACTTTTTTCTTACTACCTACTCATGAGCACGTTCCACCTCACCCCCTACCTTACCTTTCCCGGCACCTGCCGCGAAGCCATGACCTTTTACCAAGCCTGCCTGGGCGGCGAGCTAATGATTCAGCCGTTTGCCGGCTCGCCCGCCGCCGAGCACGTAGGCGAGGAAGCCCAAAATGGTGTTCTGCATTCCAGCCTAACCCGCGAAGGTTTCACGCTGATGGCCTCCGATGAGGGCATGCATAAGGTGGTGAAAGGCACTATGGTGTCGCTGTCCTTGAATTGCACCAGCGAGGAAGAAATCCGGCAGTACTTTGATCGGCTTTCCGAAGGCGGTACCGTCACAATGCCCTTGCAAGACACTTTCTGGGGCGCCACCTTCGGCATGTTCACCGACCGGTTCAGCATCGACTGGCTACTCAACTACGACAAGCAACCCCAGCAATAACCGCCTCATCCCTACCCGAATAGCGCATGAGTAAGCTAACAGTTGCCATGTACCTGACCCTGGACGGCGTGATGGAAAACCCGGCCTGGACTAGCCCCTATTTCAACGAGGAAGTGGGCCAATTGCAGCAAGAGTTGCTTTTCGCTAGCGACGCCCTGCTGCTGGGTCGCGTAACCTATCAGGGCTTTGCCGCCGCCTGGCCCACCATGCAGGACGAGGATGGCTTCGCCGACCGCATGAACCGCTTGCCCAAATTTGTGGCCTCTACTACCCTGGAAACGGCGGCGTGGAACGCTACCTTGCTGCGGGGCGACGTCGTGCAAGAGGTAGCCAACCTAAAGCAGCAGCCTAACCAGAACCTGCTGCTGTATGGCAGCGCCGAGTTGGTGCGCACGCTGCTACCTCATCACCTGATAGACGAGTTTCGGCTGATGGTGCACCCCGTGGTACTAGGCCAGGGCAAAAAGCTTTTCACCGAAGAAAGCCAGGCCACCCTTACCCTCATTGACAGCACAACTACCCGCTCCGGCGTGCTGCTGCTCACCTACCGGCCCGTCCGTTCCTGAGCCCACCGCCGGGGTAGCGTCCGGGCAGGCGTAATTCACTGCCAGCAAGTCGATTGTCATTTTTTAGCACGCCTGCGTCATGGTCGAAGTGTTTAAAACCAACGTCAGAGCCCGGCGTCACGCCCGGCTGATTCTGGATCAGATTCACCAGAACTTTCAGGACTACCACGCGAATTTCGACCTAGAGGACTGCGACAATATTCTGCGGGTAGAATGCCGGGGCAGTTTTATTCAGCCTTCCCTCCTGATTCAGCTGCTGGCTGCAGCTGGTTTTCGGGCGGAAGTGCTGGCCGACGAAGCGTAACCAGCGCCCACCAACACGCCCCAAGCCCCACCTTCAGAAGCGGCTCTGAAGGTGGGGCTTGGGGCGTGCCCCGCTGCAGATGAGGCCTGTGGTTAGTAGGGCAGTTGGCTGCCTTTGTTCTAGGGCTGTATAGGCGCGGGCGGCGGCAGATTACCCGGCCACGGACAGGGGTAACTCTATAAAAAAGGTGGTGCCTCTACCCTCCTCGCTTTCAAACCAAATGCGTCCTTGGTGCAGCTCAACAATGGTTTTGATGATGGACATGCCCAGGCCCGTGCTCTTCTCCCCGCGCAGGCCCGGCCGCCGGGCCGGCGTGAACCGCTCAAATAGCTCCGGCTGCACATCCCGGGGAATTCCGATGCCGGTATCAGTAACGGTAATTACTAAGCGCGTGGGCTGCTGACGTAGCGTCACGCGCAGCAAGCCACCATCGGGCGTGAACTTCAGCGAGTTACTGAGCAGGTTGTTGATGGCCTGCAGAAACTTGTTTTCATCAATTTCGGCGTAGATGCTCGGGTGGGAAGTCTCGAAGGAAAAGTGCCGGGCCGTGGCCTGCTCCCGCTCCTGGTAGTTTGCAACCAGTATGCGTAAGCGCTCCGCTAAATCAATGCGGGTTAGGTGCAGATCTACCTGGCTGGACTCCATAAACTCCTGATCCACAAAATCCCGAATCAGGTTTACACCCTGCTGGCAAATGAGGTGCATCTCCTCCAGCATCACGTTAAGTTGCTCATCGTGCAGGCCCTCCACCTTCTCCTTAATGTAGCCCGACATTTGCTGCACCAGCACCATGGGCGCGGCCAGGTCGTGAGACAGGATTTCGAGCATGGAGTTTTTCTTGACCTGGTAGCGGTTGGCTAGTTCTACCATGGCACGGGCAGCCGTTACGTCGCGCAGGTGGCCACTAATGAGCATCCCGCCCGTTGCGTTGCCGCCTCCGGGCAGGTAGCCAACTGCCGTCAGGCACAGCCACTGCGTTTTGTTGTCGGAAGTATGTAGCCGCAGCTCCAGATCCTGCACCAGCTGACCGGTAGCCGCGTGGCACAATTGCTCTGTTAAGTAGGTATAGTCGTCGGGGTGCAGGCGGGCCAGCCACCCGGGTAATTCTTCATTAACGGCCGCCACCTGGCCGCCCAACTCTCGTTCATAGGCTTCACTCACGTATAGCACCCGCTGCTGGGTAGGGCAATAGCAAAAGTAGACCACGGAATCGTGCGCGGCCAGAGGCGCGAACAGGTGGGCATAATCAATCATGGAGAGAGTACAGAAAAACGTAGTGTTCAGCTATACAACGACTAGTTCTATTTCGTTGCAAGGAACAACTACCCGAATACAGCATTAGAACTTTGCCCAACGCAAAAGCGCCGCCAGAAGAATTTCCGGCGGCGCCACTTAGCTGAAATACACCAACTTCAGAAGTACTTACCCCAGGCTGCGGTAGCGCACGCGCTTGGGCTCCACGTCGCCGAGACGCTTGCGCTTGGCTTCCTCGTAGTCGGTGAAGTTGCCCTCGAACCACACTACTTGCGAGTCGCCTTCAAAAGCCAGAATGTGGGTAGCGAGGCGGTCGAGGAACCACCGGTCGTGGCTGATGATAACGGCGCAACCAGCGAAGTTCTCCAAGGCGTCTTCCAGGGCCCGGATGGCATTCACGTCCAGGTCGTTGGTCGGTTCGTCGAGCAGGAGCAGGTTGGCACCCTGCTTGAGGGTAGTGGCCAGGTGCACGCGGTTCCGCTCCCCACCGGAGAGGCTACCGACTTTCTTTTCCTGGTCGCCGCCGCGGAAGTTGAAGTTGCTCACGAAGGCGCGGGAGTTTACCTGTCGGCCGGCCAGCAGCATGGTTTCCGTACCGCCCGAAATGGTTTCGAACACCGTTTTGTTGGGCTCCAGCGTATCGTGCTGCTGGTCTACGTAGGCGGTTTGCACCGTGGGGCCCACCACAAAGGTGCCCGCATCAGGCTGCAGCTGATCGGTGATGAGGCGGAACAGGGTGGTTTTACCGGCGCCGTTCGGACCGATAATGCCCACGATACCGCCCTGAGGTAGGCTGAACGAGAGATTCTCAAACAACAGCTTGTCGCCGAAGGCCTTGGTCAGCCCCTCAGCCTCAATCACTTGGGAACCCAGGCGCGGCCCGTCCGGAATGAACAGTTCCAGCTTCTGCTCCTTCTCGCGGGAGTCTTCGTTCACCATTTTGTCGTAGCCGGCCAGGCGGGCCTTGCTCTTGGCCTGGCGGGCTTTCGGGGCCATGCGCACCCATTCCAGCTCGCGCTGCAGGGTTTTCTGGCGCTTGCTCTCAGTTTTCTCTTCCTGGGCCAGGCGCGACGCTTTCTGCTCTAGCCACGAGCTATAGTTGCCTTTCCACGGAATGCCTTCACCGCGGTCCAGCTCCAGAATCCAGCCGGCTACGTTGTCGAGGAAGTACCGGTCGTGGGTTACGGCAATGACGGTGCCTTTGTACTGCTGCAGGTGCTGCTCCAGCCACAGCACGCTTTCGGCATCCAAGTGGTTGGTAGGTTCGTCCAGGAGTAGTACGTCGGGCTCTTGCAGCAGCAGGCGGCAGAGGGCCACGCGGCGCTTTTCCCCACCCGACAGGTTGCCAATGATGGCGTCGGCCGGGGGCGTGCGCAGGGCGTCCATGGCGCGCTCCAGCTTGCTGTCTAGGTTCCAGGCGTCGAGCTGGTCGAGGCGCTCCTGCACGGTGCCCTGGCGTTCCAGCAGCTTGTCAAAGTCAGCATCTTCGGCCCCGAAGGCTTCATTGATTTCGTCGAATTCCTTGAGCAGGGCTACCGTTTCGGCGGTACCTTCCTGCACTACCTCCAGTACGGTTTTGGTAGCATCAAGCTGGGGCTCCTGCTCCAGGTAGCCCACGGAGTAGCCCGGCGACCACACCACGTCGCCCTGAATCTGCTTATCAACGCCGGCAATAATCTTGAGCAACGACGATTTGCCCGAGCCGTTGAGACCGAGCACGCCAATTTTGGCTCCGTAGAAAAACGAGAGGTAGATGTTCTTAAGAACCTGCTTCTGGGGAGGGTATACCTTGGTTACCCCCGCCATGGAGAAGATGATAGTGGGTTGGTCGCTCATGGTTGAGTTAGAGTAGGGCAGAATCATGATGGGCCGGAGCCCGTGAGAAGAGCGCAGAGGCCGGCCGCTTGCCAAGCTGCTTGCTAGTTCAGCAGAGGTTTCTATTTTGCGCAACAATACGGCAGCGGGCCGTATAGGCAGCTCGGGCCCAGTAGGACCCTGCTCCCTGTTGATTTTCACGCGTAATAACCACGCTGGCTGTCCGTTCGTAGCATCTCCCGGCGAGCTGCTACCGCTCGGTTCCGGCCAGTAACACGTGCGTTGCCGACCGGAGTGCCAAAGGTAGGCAGCTCCCGCAAACATTCCGCAGCCTGAGCCGGGCGGCGGAATTAGTCAGCAACCCGTAAACTTGTACAGTCTTTTGGCCTAAATTCCGACCTTTCCACCTATTCGCTCCCCGCTATCTGATTATGGAACAACAAGACCACTTGCTGGCCGAAGCCCGCCGTTATGGCTACATTGAGGGCGACCAGGTGTGGCTTCGCCCGCTATTAGACCTGCCCGCCCGCCACGTGGGCCAGGTCAAGGAATCCGCCGATGCTTCGCTGCTTTATTTCGCCCAACGCTTTACCTTATTCCGCACCAAAGTAGAAGACCTGCTCCAGAAAATTGAGGAGTCGGACAACAAAGGCTCTTTCCTGATGAAGGCCCTGCACCTCAAAGAGCAGGTAGGCAGCTACGACGCCCTCGGCGACTTTGAGAGCCTCTACCGCCGCCTGACGGAGGCGGAGGAATCCATTAAAGTAACGATTAACCGCAACCGCGAGAAAAATCTGGCCACCAAAATCAGCCTGATTCAGGAAGCGGAGGCCCTCCACGATACCATTGACTGGCAGGCTGGCAGCGAAAAGCTGAAAGACCTGCGCCAGGGTTGGATTAAAACCGGCCCGGTAGAAAAGCACCTCACCGACGAGCTGGAAGTGCGCTTCCAGGCTGCCGTGGACGCTTTCTTTGCTCGCAAGAAGGACTTCCTGGCCGAGAAGAAGGCCATGACCAATCGGGTGTACGACCAATACAAAGACCTGATTCACAAGTCGGAAGCTCTGCAGAATTCCAACGACTTCGAGGAAACTACCCGCAAGCTCAAGCAGCTGCAGCAGGCCTGGAAGGAAATTGAGGGCACCCTACCCCGCAAGCAGGCCAACGACCTGTGGACGCGCTTCCGGGCCGCCCACAACCACTTCTTTGAGCGCCTGAAGGTGCACATTGAAAGCAAGCGCCAGGAGCCGGCCGTTTCCACCGGCGGCGAGGACAACCTGAGCCGCAAACGCGCCCTGGTAGCCGAGGCCCAAGCCCTACTCAGCCAGCCCATGTCGCAGGCTGTGGCCCGGGCCAAGGAGCTGCAGGCCGCCTGGAAAAAGGTGGGCCCCGTGCGCGGTGAGGAATCGGATAGGGTGTGGGAGCAGTTTATCCTGGCCTGCGACAAGGTGTTCGAAATGAGCGCCTTAGAGCACTATGTGCGCAAGCGCCAACCCACCGGCCCGGAGGCCAACTCCCCCCGCGACCAAGCCAATGTGCGGATTCAGGCCCTGCGCGACTTTATCAAGTATGACAAGCAGGAGCAGGAAGTGCTGGAAGAAAACCTGGGCAAGCTCAACGACTCGCCCGGCAACGACGCCTTTCGTACCATGCTGCAGGGCAAGATCCGGGCGTTTGAGCGGAAAATCCGGACCAAGAACGAGCTGATTGCCATGTTTCAGCAGCGCGTAACGGGCTAGCCCAACTTTACTGCCTATTTTACGTTGTCGTCAGCAAAGTGCAACCCCGGGCCGGTAATGGTGTCATGCCCCCACCATCGGCCGGGTTTTTGCTGCCGCGAACTTACTTTTCGACCACTTTTTTTCAGTAGCACACACGACTATGTATTGGACCCTGGAACTTGCTTCGTACCTGGAAGATGCACCCTGGCCTGCCACCAAGGATGAGCTGATTGATTACTCTATCCGCTCGGGTGCCCCGATGGAGGTAGTAGAAAACCTGCAGGCTCTGGAGGATGATGGTCAGCCCTACGAGAACATCGAAGAAGTATGGCCGGACTACCCGACCAAGGAAGACTTCATGTTCAACGAAGACGAGTATTAAAAAAGAAGCTAGAAGATTGGAGGTGGAATAAAGCTGATGCCGAACAAATCTGCAGAACGGCCTACTTTAGTTTCTAGCTCTCAGCCTCTGGCTCCTTTGCTGATAAACAACCTAATTGCGGGGTATGGACAGCGCGTCCTGCTCCGCAATTTGTGTTTTACGGTACCTGAACCCGCCTTTGTAGCTGTGGTAGGCCACAACGGTTGCGGCAAAACTACCCTGTTTCGGGCCCTAACGGGGCAGTTGGCCTACCAGGGCCAAGCTCAGGTGCTAGGGCAGGATTTGCGCACCATTCGGCGGCCGGCGGCTAGTGGCCTGCTGGCTCACCTACCCCAGCGCGGCAGCGTGGAGTTTGCCATTCCCGTGCGGGAGCTAGTGGTGATGGGGCGCTTTCGGCACCACCGTTTTCTGGGCGCTTATTCAACCCAGGATTACGCCCTAGCAGAAGCGGCCTTGGCCCGCGTGGGGGCGGCTCATCTGGCCCAGCAAGACTTCACGCTTCTTTCCGGCGGGGAGCAGCAGTTGGTCTGGTTGGCCCAACTTAGCCTCCAGGATGCGGCCCTCTACTTACTTGATGAGCCCACTCAGCAGTTGGATGTGTACTACCGTCGTCGAGTGTTCGACTTGCTGCACGCCTGGGTCACGGAGCAGCGCAAAACCATTCTCTGTATCACCCACGACCTCGACAACCTAACCACCTTGCCCGGCTATCTGCTCAACCTTTCCGCTCCTACCCCCACGTTAGAGCCGTTAACAGCAGATACCGTGCGCAAGGCAAGAGAGTACTTGGAAAGTGAGGAAAGCCTGACGGTGAAGTGGTGATTGAGAAATTTAGCTCACCAGTTCATTACTTCACCGCTTTCCCGGCCGGTCCCGGAGTACGTGCCCGATGGAACGCAGGAAGGGCCAGGGCGACACGGAATTCATGATTTGCAGGTTTTCCCAGGGCGAAGTTCGCTCGTCCAGAAAATCGAAGATGCGTTCTACCGGATTATGACGAAACAGGTCCGTGAAAATGTCGCGGGTGATTTCGCCTTGTCGCTGCATTATGTCGAGCAGCAGCGTGTCGAACAAGCCAAACTGCCACCGGTCGCCGGTCAGGTCCTGGGGCAGGTGACCCGTAGCAGCCAAACCCTGAACCAGCCGGGCTGAGTGCGCCTGGATGCGCTTGAAGGCGTAGCCCGTGCTAGGCTTGGCCCGCCCCGCCCGGGTGCCCAGGTTGATAATGTGCTGTCCGGCGCGGGCGGGCAATGGGTGGTCAGTCATAGGAATAGCCCCGACCTCTTCCGCTTCCACCCGAAATTCCCGCACTCCTAACCGCTGCCGCAGGTACTGCCGGATTTCAGTTTCGTATGCTTCCTTAGGCAGCACTTCGGCCGAAAAGAGCGTGTACTCCACCAGGGCCCGACGGGTGCTAAAGGGTAGCACGTATATAAAGCGCGCTTCCTGGTGCTGCTCGCCCCGAAAATCCATGAACTCCACCGTGCTAGGGTCGAACACATCCTGGTCCGTGACTACCTCCCACCCAACGAAGTGCTGAAGCAAGTAGCGGTGCTTTTCTGGTTGCCGGAGCTGCTGCAGCTCCGGCGGCCGACTATCAAAGGCGTAACGAGCCGTGAACGAGCCGACCGGCGTACTAGCTTTTACGCCGCCTTGGGGCATGTTTTCCAGCGCATCCACGGTGGTTTGCACCCTAGTGAACTGCGGATTCTGATGCAGAGCCGCGTGCACGAACTGGTAGAAGTCCAGGCCCCGAATCATCTTGTAGCGGTGACGGGTCAAATTGAACACCCGCTCAAACCCCGGGCTGCGAAAGGCCAGCCGGTCCCACTCGTGGGCAACAATACTGTCGAACAGCGAAGGCTCATCAGCCCAAAACGACCAGGTACGGTCGTTTTGATCTTTGGCGGCCGGCTCCAGCACCAGCACCCGCTTGCCAGCCAAGCGCGGCTCCTGGCTGATATGGTAGGCCAGGCTTAGCCCCGCTGCCCCGCCGCCCGCAATGAGGTAGTCGAAATCGGGAAGTGTATTCATAAAAAGCGGCGGCCCGAGAGGAGCCGCCGCCACAAGATAGGACCTGAAGTCTGATTACTGCTTAGTAGCTGGCCATGGGCGAGAGGGCACCGGCCAAGTCGCGCACGGCATCGCGCACGTCAAAGTCGAGCTGGGCGCTGAAGTGCTGGCGGCCCGGCAGAATACTTACGCGGGAGCGTAGGCGCTCTACCCACAGCCGCTCGTTGTCTTGGTAGCCAGAGGTGTACGGATCATCATCGGAAAGCAACACAATGAGCTTGTCCTCCGGAATTAGACGACGGGCGGCTTCGTAATTAATGGGAGCATCCATCCAGTTTAGGATATCCTGCCACGGGCTATCTACTGAAAACCAGCCGGCTACGCACAGCACTCCACCTACCGGCTTGGCTTCCGGGTGTTGTTCGGCTAGCCGGGCTAGGTAGTGCAGAATAGCCAGGCAGCCTACGCTGTGCCCCACCAAGTACACGTCAGGTCCCACTTTCTCGGGCGGCAGTATGGTCATCAAATAGTCTACTGCTCGCTCAATAACTGGCAGGTCCCAGGCGGGCATGGCCAGCGTGTGCACGTTATAGGTGTGGCCATCTTCCTGGGCTACGGCACGCAGCTGCTCCCCTAACCAGGGGTACCAATCGTCGTGGGGGGCACCGGCCCAGCGGGGTACAATAAAGATTTGCTTTTCCTGAAGGTGGGGTAGGGCTGCGTGCATATTTCAATGGTTATCTTGAACTGTATCCAATGTACAGCGCCTCTTTTGGATATATCAATGATTCTTTAACTATTTTTCTAAGCTCAACCATAGAAAAGCCCCTGACCTCTCCTCTTAAAGGAGGTAGCCAGGGGCCAATCAAGTATTTATCAGCGCCTTAGAAGTTGGGCGAAAGCAGATATTTGCTGTAGAAGTCGTCAATAATTTTTACCGCTGACTCGGCATCATCCACCAGCTGCACCAGGTTCATATCCTCGGGCGAAATGTTCTTCTCGTCTTCCAGCATTACCTGCTGAATCCAGTCGAACATGCCCTGCCAGTAGCGCGTGCCCACCAGCACGATGGGGAAACGGCCGATTTTCTTGGTCTGAATCAGGGTAATAGCTTCGAATAGCTCGTCGAGGGTGCCAAAGCCGCCGGGCATGCCAATGAAACCCTGGGCGTACTTCACGAACATCACCTTCCGCACGAAGAAGTAGTCGAAGTTGATGATCTTATCGGGGTCGATGTAGATGTTGTTGAATTGCTCGAAGGGTAGCTCAATGTTGAGGCCCACGGAGCGGCCCCCCTCGGAGTGGGCGCCTTTGTTACCGGCTTCCATAATGCCGGGACCACCGCCCGTAATGACACCGTAGCCGTGGCGCACCAGCTTGGCCGCAATTTCCTCGGCCATTTGGTAGTAGGGGTTATCGGGCTTGGTGCGGGCCGAGCCGAAGATGGACACGCAGGGCCCAATCTTGCTCATCTTCTCGAAGCCCTCCACAAACTCAGCCATTACTTTAAAGATCTGCCAGGAGTCGGCAATCTTGATTTCATTCCAGTCCTTATCCACAAAGGCGCGCCGGATGCGCTGCTCGTCGTCGAGCTGCACGGTCCGCTCCCCGTGGGTCTGCTCGCGGATATCACTGATGGTCTTGACCTTGTTATCGTTGATGTTAGGCTGAACGATGGTTTGGCCGCTGCCGGCGTTCAAGACTTCATCGGCAACTTTGGTGCGACTGGTTTTTTTAAGCTTTGACATAACAAGCTACGCTAGAAATGGGCGCGGATAGCCGGCTGACCCGCGGGCCGCCGACCAAGGTGGGAATCATCCGCACCCGGGTAAAAAATTAAGAAAAGGGCAAAAAGAAAGCCGCCCTCACGGAAGGAAGGGCGACCCAAGGTAGCGACCGGCAAGTTAACAATTTGTTAACATTACGCTAAGAATATAATGTAACTGAAGCGTAGGGCGGAGTTACTGCTTACCTTCTCGTCTTCTTTCCTACTTCGCCCGAATGGCAATAACTGGATCGAGGTTAGCAGCCAGCACGGCCGGAATGATACCGGCTAGGACACCAATTACCACCGACACGGTGAGGCCCAAGGAAATATTGCCCCAAGATAGGAACAGCGGCAAGGCATCCTGCGGAATGAAAGCAATTAACCACACCAGGAAAATACCGGCGGCTCCGCCCAACAGGCACAGAAACACGGCCTCAAACAAAAACTGAAACAGGATAAAGTAGTTTTTGGCCCCCAATGACTTCTGAATGCCGATGATGTTGGTGCGCTCTTTCACGGACACGAACATGATGTTGGCAATGCCAAAGCCACCCACGAGCATGGCAAAGGAGCCGATAACCGCTCCGGCAATGCCAATCACGGAGAACAGCTGCGTAATGGCATTGGCCAGCATTTCGGGGCGGTTCAGCGCAAAGTTGTCCTCGTCGCGGGGTTTTAACCCCCGGATGTTCCGCATGGTGCCCTTTAGCTCATACTCTAGGTCCAGCAAGCCGGGGTCCTCGTCGGTGCCCTTCACGGCAATAGTGGGCGATACGCCGCCCATGCCGTTGGTGCTCAAGGCAAACATCTTGGTAAACATCCCGAAGGGAATCAGACAGTTGGTGTCGTTGCTGGGAGTGTCCAGCAGCTTCTTGCCTTCTTTCTGCATCACCCCAATCACCACAAACTTTTGGCCACGGGTTTTAAACTCCTGCCCCAGTGCCGAACCGTTTGGGAACAGGTTTTCGGCTATGTCAGCCCCAATAATGGCTACGTTGCGGGAGGCGTCTATTTCCTGGGAAGTGAAGTAGCGGCCTTGCACTACTGGCACGTCCGATACCTGGCGAAAATCAAAGCTCACCCCCTGCAGGTTGCAGCCTTCCATGCTGTTATTGGCCGCCTGAAACAGGTTGCCGCTGGTATTAGCGAAAATGGCAATGCCGTTGTTGTTAGGCCCCAGGTTGCGCTGCAACTCCCGAAACTCGCGTACCGTGGGTACCGGCCGCTTGAAGTATTTCCACCAGGCAAAATCTCGCTCAAACACCCAGGGCCACTTATTTACATAAATCACCTTATCGCCCACAAAGCTCATGCTTTGGCGCACGTTGGCTTCCAGGGAGTCAACAACCGTGAATACGGCAATAATGGCAAAGATGCCTACCGTCACGCCCAGCAGCGAGAGAATAGTACGGAGGAGGTTGGCTTTCAGGGCTTGCCACGCAAAGCGAAAACTCTCCAGGGTCAAACGCAGCGCTTTCATGCGGAAGGGGGTTCAGCGAGGGACGTAGCAGGGGCAATAAGCAGATTTCAGGCGAAAAGTAAGGATTAATCCGGCGGTAATACGTACTTTTGCGGTTCGATTTTTTACACTAGGTTACCCTCCTACTGCCCTGTCTGGCCCATGAAACTGTCTGAGTTCAAATTTGACTTGCCCGAAAGCCTGCTGGCGCAGCACCCTGCCAAGAACCGCGACGAGTCGCGCCTGATGGTGCTGCACCGCGACAGCGGCAAGATTGAGCACCGCGTGTTCAAGGACATCATCGAGTATTTCAACGACGGCGACGTGTTCGTGGTCAACGACACGAAAGTATTTCCGGCCCGCCTCTATGGTAACAAAGAAAAGACTGGCGCTCAGATTGAAGTGTTTCTGCTGCGGGAGCTAAACAAGGAAATTCACCTGTGGGATGTGCTCGTGGATCCCGCCCGTAAGATTCGGGTAGGCAACAAGCTCTACTTCGGCGAGTCGGATATGGTAGCGGAGGTAATTGATAACACGACCTCCCGGGGCCGTACTATCAAATTCCTGTTTGATGGCTCCGACGAGGAGTTCTACAAGGCTCTGCACGATTTGGGCGAAACTCCCATTCCGAAGGAGTTTATTTCCCGCGAAACCGAGGCCGCTGATAAGGAGCGGTACCAGACGATTTATGCCAAGCACACAGGTGCCGTGGCCGCCCCTTCGGCCGGCCTGCACTTCACGCGCGAGGTAATGAAGCGCCTGGAAATCAAAGGAGTAGACGTGGTACCAGTAACCCTGCACGTAGGTTTGGGCACGTTCCGGCCGGTAGACGTAGAGGACCTGACCAAGCACAAAATGGACTCGGAGAACTTCATTGTGCCGGCTGACTCCGCAACGGTAGTAAACCGGGCCCTGGACGCTAAAAAGCGGGTATGCGCCATCGGTACTACCTCCATGCGTGCCATGGAATCGTCGGTGTCGGCTCACGCCCGCCTGAAGCCTACTGAGGGCTGGACCGACAAGTTTATTTTCCCTCCCTACGAGTTCAAAATCTCCAACGCTCTGCTGACCAACTTCCACACGCCGGAAAGCACGTTGATGATGATGGCTTCCGCCTTTGCTGGTCACGAGCTTCTAATTGAAGCCTACCAACTGGCTATTAAGGAGAAGTATAAGTTTTTCAGCTACGGCGACGCCATGCTGATTCTCTAAGCTAATTCAGCCCGTCAACAGGCTGCCTATATTCTTGGAAGTCCGGCCGTTTTTAAACGGCCGGACTTTTATTTTTGCCCGCGTCTTTCCCTTCAATCCGTTTGCTTATGTCAGCTGCTGCGTCGTCCTCTGTTTCCCGGTTTGTTATTCTCGTGGCGGGCGGTAGCGGCACGCGCATGGGCACCGACCGGCCCAAGCAGTTCCTGCCCCTGGCCGGCGAGCCAGTGCTGTTGCATACCCTGCGCCGCTTCGCCGAGCCAGCCTTACGCGTGCAGGAATGCATTCTGGTGCTGCCGCCGGATCAGTTGGAAGCCTGGCAACAGTTGTGCGCGCAGTACGCCATAACCCTGCCCCATACGGTAGTGATAGGGGGCGCTACCCGGTGGGCTTCCGTGCGCAATGGGTTGGCCGCCCTGGCCGCTCACCCCGCGGGAGTAGTAGCCGTGCACGATGGCGTCCGGCCACTTACCCCAGCTAGCGTCATCGAAGCTACGTACCAAGCGGCCTACAACCATGGCGCGGCGGTAGCGGCAGTGGTGCCCAAGGACTCCGTTCGGAACTTGAGTCAGCAAGGCTCCTACGCCCTAAACCGGTCACGGCTGCGGCTAGTACAAACGCCTCAGTGCTTTGAAATTGAGTTGCTACGCCGGGCCTACCAATTGCCCGAGCTTTCCACTTTCACGGACGACGCCAGCGTAGTTGAAGACCTGCACCCCATTCACTTGGTGGAAGGTGACTACCGCAACCTGAAAATCACGACTCCGGAAGATCTGCTGGTTGCCGAGGCCATTCTGACTACCTTCCCTACGTAGCGAGAAGGCAGTCAGAACACGCCGGCAACCAACCCCACCCCCTTGCTTACAGCCTACAAGCCGCGGCCTACGCGAATGGTGCGGGTGGCACCGTTGATGGTAATAGAGGCGAAGTTGTCGCAGGCTTGGGTGCCCGTGGGGTCGTAGTTCAGTAGCAGTTCCTTTTCCTTGGCAGTCTTGATCCGGACGGTTCCAGCCACGAACGTGCGGGCGCAGCCAGCCTGAATCTTCTTAAGCAAAGGCTGCTCGATGGTAGCGGTATAGCTCACGTTTTTACGGTTCGTGCCGCTGGCCTGGCCTGTCACGGTGTACTCGTCGTCGAGGATGGTGCGGGTGCCGAAGCCGGCGGTACGGGTGTACTGGCGCTGGGCAACCCAGGAATGCGTACCCGCGGCCGTGGTGACACTAGCGTTCTGGACCTCTAGCTTCCAGGAGCCACTCCCTAAGTTGGTAATGGTGCGGGTGCCAGTGTGCAGATTATCGTTGCGGTGATAGTTTACTAGCGTAATGGTTACGGTGGCGCCTGCCTGCCGGTACGGGCCACTGAACACGGCCACGATTTTACCCCGGCGCGCTACTCCATTGGAACCCACGCAATTCGTTGGTCCGAAGTCGAGGGTGAGCGTGCGGGTAGCCGCCTCATATGTGCGGGTAAAGCAGGCCCCGGCTATTCGGGCTAGGTCGGCGGACTCGGCCGCGGGGCTTCCTGTTACGCTAGCATCCGTTGGGGACCCGGCTTCTACTAGGTCAGCAACGGTAGCGTTTTCATCTTCCGCGAGGCTCTGGTCTTCAGCAGATACGGCCACTTCCGTGGCAGCCTGCGGATCGGCATTTTTGGTGCAGGCGGCGGAGAGCAAAGCAGCGCCCACAACGGCAGTGACACCTAAAGTGCGCAGTACATGAGTTTTCATGGGAAGATGAAGTAGTGGTGGGTAGAAGTTTTCGGCGGTTAGAGCTCCACAATAAAAGATAGTTTAATCAGACGGGGAACTTTTTTCCGAAATGGTAATCCAAACCTGAACCACTGCTGCGCGTATAGCCCAGCACCCCCTTCCAATTAACTGATCCTATGTTGTTTCCTACCCGGTTCTTTGCGCCGTTGCTTCTGCTCCTGACAGCAGCCTGCTCATCGGGTGAAAGCAACAAAGACCCCATCTTCAGCGCCAAGTTTCAAAATGAAAAGCGCATTGACGAAGAGGCCGTTACCAAGCGCCAACTGCGCGACGCGGAGTTTCTGGTGGATGCGGCCAGCCGGAAGATGCAGCTACTGGAAATCAGCCAGATTGCCCAGCGCAAAGCCGCTTCGCCCGATACCCGCTTCGTAGCTCAAAATTTGGCGGCCACCACGGCCCCGCTGCTGCGGGAACTGCAAGCCTTGGCCCAACAGAAAGAGCTAGTGCTGCCCACTGGCCTGGGCGAGGAACAGGGCAAGCAGGTAGGCGAGCTAACTGCCCTAAACGGTGCAGCCTTCGACCAGAAGTTCGTGGACTTGCTTGGCAGCATCAGCAACGAAGATGCTGAGGCGTATGATGATATGGGCGAAGAGGCCTACGATGGCGACATCCGGGCCTTGGCCGCTCGGCAGCTTCCCATCCTGAAAGACCAACACACCGCGGGAGAAACACTGCAAGACAAGCTCAAGCCATAGCCCCGTTCCTATTCTTTCCATTCTTTCCTACCACCAATGAAAACCCGATTCCTTCCCTTCCTGACCTTAGGCGCCGCGCTGCTCTTGGCCAGCTGCAACAACGCAGAAACGCGCACCGATGGCACTGCCGGCGAGGCCGTAAGCGACATGGATAAAGCTGCTGACGAAGGCGGCGTAAAAGCCGACGCGGTGGTTATTGATAACAATGCCGGCCCAACTGTAACTGCCGATGCCGATTCGGCAATGGCTGCTGACTCCGCCGGTACTACTCGCTAGCCGAGGGCTGGCTAGCCCAATTGTAGCTTCGGCTACTTATCTGTTCCATTCTCACAACCCTTCTCCTATGAAACGTATTCTGTTTTCCGTCTCCTGTCTGGGCCTCTTGAGCCTGGGCTCCTGTGGTAATTCCTCAACCGAAAATGCGGCAGCCGATGGCGGCGCTACCGGTACTGAGGCAACGGGCGCTAACACCGCCGATACAGAAATGGCCTCGGCTTCTACCATGCCTTCCTCCGACACGTCGGCCGCTATGGCTACGGATGGCCCCACGGCTCCTCACTCCACCGACCCTGAGTTTATGATGTCGGCCGCGCACAGCGACCAGAACGAAATTCAACTCAGCAAAATGGCGCTGGAAAAAGGCGTGACGGGCATGGCGAAAGACCACGCCAACCAGATGATTACCGACCACACCAAGTCGACGGCTGACCTGAAGCCGATTGCGCAGAAAAAAGGCGTGACTCTACCTACCGACATGGACGCCGAGCACAAAGCCATTGCCGCGCAAATGAAAAACCTGTCGGGTAAGGAATTCGAAACCAAGTACATGGCTCAAATGCTGCTGGACCACCAGAAAACGGTTAATACCATGATGGCCCACAAGCAAATGACTCAGGACGCTGACCTGCAAGGCTTCATCACCAAAACTACCCCCGTGGTACAGGCTCACTTGGCTATGTTCAAGCAGCACGCCGGATCGGCTGCTGGCAACATGTAAACCATTTGTTCCAGCAACACAAAAGGCCGCTCCGGTTTCGGGGCGGCCTTTTGTGTTGTTTGGTTACAGAAGCTTCATAATAAGAGGCGTAGGAAATTCTGGCAGACTACTTACGGTTGCGCTGAAGTAGGGAGCTTTTGCCAGCCCGCCACAAACTGGTATCAGGCGGCATCCTTACTACCCGGCGTTTCTTCAGCGTACTTGCTAGTGCGCAGCTCCTCGGCTAGGAAACGGCTGGTGTGTCCCTTCCCCGATTTGGCTACCTGCTCGGGCGTGCCCTGGGCCACAATGGTACCGCCACCGGCCCCACCTTCCGGCCCAATATCAATCAGGTGGTCGGCTACTTTAATCAGGTCGAGGTTGTGCTCGATGATGAGGACGGTGTTGCCCTTGTCGGCTAGTTTGTGCAGGACTACGGCCAGGTGGTTGATGTCCTCGAAGTGCAAGCCAGTAGTAGGCTCGTCGAGGATGTAGAAGGTCTTGCCGGTGTCCTTTTTGCTGAGCTCCGTAGCCAGCTTCACGCGCTGAGCCTCACCGCCCGAAAGCGTAGTGGCTTGCTGCCCTAGAGTGAGGTAGCCCAGCCCTACCTCGTTCAGGGTCTGTATCTTACGCAAGATGCGGGGCTGAAACTCGAAGAACTCCACGGCCTTTTCTACCGTCATGTCCAGCACATCGGTGATGGATTTGCCTTTGAAGCGCACTTCCAGCGTCTCGCGGTTGTAGCGGCGGCCTTTGCAAGTTTCGCAGGGCACGTGCACATCGGGCAGGAAGTTCATTTCGATGGTGCGCATGCCAGCGCCCTCGCAGGTTTCGCAGCGCCCGCCCTTCACGTTGAAGGAGAAGCGCCCCGGCCCGTACCCGCGGATTTTTGCCTCCGGCAACGACGAAAACAGCTGGCGAATTTCAGTAAACACGCCCGTGTAGGTAGCCGGATTGGAACGCGGCGTGCGCCCAATCGGCGACTGGTCAACCTCAATTACTTTATCAATGAACTCCAATCCTTCGATGGTGCCGTAGGGTAAGGGCTCACGCTTGGCGTTAAAGAAGTGTTGGTTCAAAATGGGGTACAACGTGTCGTGGATGAGCGACGACTTGCCCGAGCCCGATACGCCCGTCACGGCAATGAGCTTGCCCAGCGGAAACTTAGCGGTTACATTTTTGAGGTTGTGGCCCTTGGCGCCTTTCAGCACTAGCTCATTGCCTTCACCGGCGCGCTTCTTCTTGCGCAGCTCAATGTGCTTCTGCCCGCTGAGGTATTGCGAGGTAAGGGAGCCAGAGTTGAAAATTTCCGTGGGCGTGCCTTCGGCCACAATTTGCCCGCCGTGGATGCCCGCGCCGGGGCCGATATCCAGCACGTGGTCGGCGTGCATAATCATGTCCTTGTCGTGCTCTACCACAATCACGGAGTTACCTAGGTCGCGCAGGTGCTGCAAGGCCTTGATTAGCCGTTCATTGTCGCGCTGGTGCAGGCCAATACTGGGCTCATCCATGATATAGAGCACACCTACTAGCTGGGTACCAATCTGGGTGGCTAGGCGGATGCGTTGCGACTCACCGCCCGAAAGCGTACGCACGGAGCGGTGCAGGTTCAGGTAGTCCAGCCCCACTTCCAGCAGGAAGCCGATGCGCTTGCGAATTTCCTTGAGCAGCTCCCGGGCAATTAGGTTCTGACGCTCCGACAGGCGGGTTTCCACACCTTCAAACCAACCAGCCAGCTCGTTCAGGTCCATCACCGACAGCTCGCCGATGTGCTTGTTATCGAGTTTGAAGTGCAGGCTTTCCTTTTTGAGACGGTAGCCGTGGCACTCCGGGCACTCCTGGGCCTGGGTGTACTGCTGAATCCACTCCCGGATGTTTTCCGAATCGGACTCCATCTGCCGGCGCAGGAAGGGAATAATGCCCTCGAAGGGCTCCGTGTAATTCGCTTTTTTCGGGTCGGCGTCCTCATCCTCGGGCACGCCGTGAAGCAGGCGCTCCACCAGCTCCGCGGGCAGCTTCTCGATGGGCGTGCTCAGGCTGGCCTTGTTCTTCTTGACAATGAGACTGAGCTGCTGAAAAATCCAGATGTCGCGGTACTCACCCAGAGGCGCAATACCGCCCCGACTGATGCTCAGCTTCTTATCCGGCATCACCGAGTCCTCGGTTATTTCCTGCACCTCGCCCAGGCCGTTGCAGGTAGGGCAAGCACCGTAGGGTGAGTTGAAGGAGAAAGTGTTGGGCGCCGGGTCGTCGTAGGCAATGCCGGTGGCCGGGTCCATGAGGAAGCGGGAGAAGAACTGGGTGTTGTCCTTCTTCTTGTCGGGGTCGAGCACGAGCATGGTGCCCTTGCCCTGGGTCAAGGCATTCTGCACCGAACCGGAGAGGCGGAACCGGTCTTCCTCCTTCACCACCAGCCGGTCAATTACGATTTCGATGTCGTGGATTTTGTAACGGTCCACCTGCATCTTGGGCGTGATGTCAAGCAGCTCCCCATCGACACGCACTTTAGTAAAGCCCAGCTTGGCAATCTGCTGAAACAGCTCCCGGTAGTGACCTTTGCGGCCCTTTACTACCGGCGCCAACACAATAAGCTTGCGGCCGTCGTACTCTTTTAGGATATAATTGATAATCTGGTCGTCCGACTGCCGGATCATCTTCTGGCCCGTGGCGTAGCTGAACGCCTCGGCGGTGCGGGCGTAGAGCAGGCGCAGAAAGTCGTAAATCTCGGTGATGGTGCCCACGGTGGAGCGGGGGTTGCGCGAGGTGGTTTTCTGCTCGATGCTGATAACCGGCGACAGGCCCTCAATCTTGTCCACGTCGGGCCGCTCCAGGCCGCCCATAAACGAGCGGGCGTAGGCCGAAAACGTCTCCATGTAGCGGCGCTGACCCTCGGCATAAATCGTATCGAAAGCAAGCGACGACTTGCCCGAGCCTGAAATGCCGGTAAACACCACCAGCCGCCCGCGCGGAATCTGAATGGATACATTCTTGAGGTTGTGCTCCCGGGCCCCATACACCTCAATGTAAGGCGCTTCCAGGTCGGCGGGGCCGGTAAGCTGGCCGGTTACCCGGCTTTCTGCCACGGCCTCCGCTACTTCTCCCAAGCGAGGTACGGCCTGCACGGCAGCGGTAGTATGCTGATTAGCGTTATCGGCCACGGCAGCAGCAGTGGAGCGTGGGATCTTCTTTGGTTTGGCTGGGATAATAGCCGGAGCCGCTGCGGCCTGCTTCGTCGCTTTGGCCGGTCGAGTGGCTTTGGCAGTTGGGGCGGCAGATTTATCAGCAGGAGAAGAAACGGAAGCGGCAGTTGTTTTTTTAGCCATGCAGCAGCGAAGCGAATAAGTCTGCAAAGGTACGCAAATCAGGCCCCAACGGCTACCCCGAATAGCTTATTTGCCAAGCATAATAGCGGAGTGAGGTAAGGGCTGAACAACGGGCAGATGGGCTACAACACGCACTGCCGGGGAAATGTCCCGACCAGCCTTAAACTTCTTTTAAACCTAGGGGCGCATTTCCGTCTAACTCGCAAATTATGGTGCGGCTTTTGCCTTACGTCCAGCCTCTCCCTTTTGCTTTCCTTCTATATGAAAACGTTGTTTAAATCAGGCTTGGTGCTGGCCCTCGGACTGCTACTCTACAGCAGCCGCGCGCAGGCGCAGGTGCAGATCAATGTGCAGGTTCCGGCCTGGGGCCCCGCCGTAGGACCGAACGTGCAGTACTACTACCTCCCGGAAATTGATGGCTACTACGACTTGTACACGCAGTCGTACCTGTTCTTCGACCCGGTGTATGGGGCGTGGGTTAGCTCGCCGGTGCTACCGCGCGCCTACGCCGGCTATGATCCGCGCTTCTTCCACCCGGTGGTGGTGCAGTACGTGGGCCGGCAGCCCTGGGGCTATCTGCGCGACCACCGCGCCTACTGCGACCGGTGGGGCGTGCAGCCCGGCCGCTACTACGGCTCGAACTGGCCCGGCCACGGCTACGTGGTAGCGCCGCGCCCAAACTACGGTCCGGGCGGCTACTACGATAACCGCCCTTACAACCAAGGCGGCTACGCCCGCGGTAATTACCGGGACAGCCGAGACTACCGCGGCAATTACGGTGGCGGCTATGACGGCCGTTACGATGGTCGCCGCGACGATAACCGCTCCAACCAGAACCCGGGCGGCTACTACGGCCGCAACGACAACCGCGGTGCTTACGACCGTAACGGCCAGGGTAGCATCAGTAGCCCCAGCAACCCAGGCGTTCAGCAAGGTAGCCAACCAAGCCCAGGTGGTTACACCGGAGGCCGGGGACGTGGCCGCGGCATGTAAGAGTTCTTAGGTTACCGCTCTCAAAAAGGCCTTCTGCTACTAGCAGAAGGCCTTTTTCGGTTTAGGAGCTTACTGCTTTAACACAAGCCTACCTCCTGCCGTAAGCTCGACACTATGCAGGCGGGCTCCTACGCCTTGTTTCGTTTGGCCCCGTTCTTGCCACTAGTTTCTTGTTCCCATCATTTCACCTACCTATTCAGCCATGAAACTGCTCCCTAAAGTCGCTTTATCGGGCCTGTTGGCTCTTTCATTGTCCGGGCTCACCCATTCGGCCCAGGCTCAGGTTACCATCAACGTGAACCCGCCTTCCTGGGGGCCGGCCGCTCCAGCAGGCACCCAGTACTACTACATTCCGGAAGTAGGCGGCTACTACGACCTGCGCGACCAGCGCTACCTTGTGCAGCGGGACGGCCGCTGGGCTCGGGTAGCTACCGTCAGCGGCTATTCGCCTAGCTCCTTCCACCCCGTGGTTATCGACTACGTAGGCGCTCAGCCCTGGACCCAGATTGGCCGGCACCGGCAGCAGTACCCAGCCAGCCTGCCCCCAGGCCAGGTGAAACGTCTGGAAAGCGGCAAGGGCTTGCCGCCCGGCCAGGCCAAAAAGCTGGGCTATGGTGGTCCCGGCGGCAATGGCAAGAGCCACGGCAAAGGCAAACACTAAGACATCTCAACCCCAGCTACATACTACCCCCAGCTTCCTACTAGAGTAAGCTGGGGGCTTTGTTATAAATTGTGAGTAATCCAGACAGTAGTTTTTTCTTAACATACTCTTACTACCTGGCCGCATCTTTTTATAGTTCAATCCGTTCAGGTCGCTATGCCTACGACCCAACATCTATTTCACCGCGGTCTGCCCCTTGAGCTGCAAGCGCTGATTGGGGAAGGCCGGCGGTGCCTGCTGGTGTACCGCACCCCGGGCACTTCCGCCGAGTTTTGCGTGCGGGGAGTGTTGCTGGGGGTACTGCGGCGTGGTCAGGTTGATTACCTGTGCTTGGCCAACGGGTGCGAGCTGCGTCTTGACTGGTTGATATCCGTAAATGGGCACCGACTAGCCGCTTAGCGCCCCATCTATGGGCGGTGGTTTTTCGTAGGTGAGAAACGCACTTTTTCCACCCTCCAATGTCCAACTCCACGTACCGCCCCATCAGCTGCTCCTTCTACGATGAACTGGAAGCCCGGGCAACCACCGGCCAAGTCTGCAGCCTCACCTACCGCACCCAGCCCGACACGCCTCCTAGCACCTACCACGGCACCATCCAGGATTTATTTATCCGCGACAAAGTGGAATACCTGCGGCTGGCCGATGGCTTTGAGCTGCGCCTGGACGCCCTAGTAGCAGTCGACGATAAAGAGCTGCGCAACTACTGCTAATACTGCTAACCCCGCTACCTTCCAAAGCCCTTGTGCACTGGCGCTTCGCCAGCGAGGAGCTTGTAAACCTAACTCGCGGGCGCTTTCCAGAATACTGGCGGGCTTGCTACCTTGTGCTGAATTCTTACGTTGCCGCGCATGGTTTTTAGCAGTACGCTGTTTCTATTCTATTTTCTACCGGGTTTTCTGCTACTCTATTTCCTGGCTCCAGCCCGGTTTAAGAACGTGGTGGCACTGGTAGCCAGCTTATTATTCTATGCCTGGGGCGGGCTTAACTTCCTCGCCTTATTTCTGGCTTCCGTGGTTATCAACTTCGTGTTGATCCGGTTCATGGACAAGGCCCAGAACTGGCAGAAGCGCATTTACTTGATTCTGAGCATTGTCCTGAACGTGGCCATGCTCTTTTACTTTAAGTACGCTAACTTCTTTCTCGAAAACGTGAGTGCCCTGGGCGAAGCAGCGGGCAGTTCCCCACTCACCTGGGAAAAGGTGGTACTACCTATTGGCATTTCGTTTTTTACCTTCGAAAAGCTCACGTACACCATCGACGTGTACCGTGGCGTGAATAAGCCGCTGCGGAGCTTCTGGGACTTCATGCTCTACATCATGCTGTTTCCCAAAATGATAGCTGGGCCCATTGTCCGTTTTCACGAAATAGCCGATCAGCTGACGGACCGCACCGCCTTTGATACCGTTGATCAAAAGTTGGCTGGCCTGTTCCGCTTCATGATTGGCCTAGCCAAGAAGGTACTGATAGCCAACGTACTGGGCGAACAGGCGGATGCTATTTTTAGCCTGTCGCCCGCTGAGCTGCCGGTAGCTCAGGCCTGGCTCGGGGCCGTAGCGTACACGTTCCAGATTTACTTCGACTTTTCGGGCTACTCCGATATGGCCATCGGGCTGGGGCGACTGATGGGCTTTCAGTTCCCGGAAAACTTCAATAATCCGTACATCTCGCGCAGCATCACCGAGTTTTGGCAGCGCTGGCACATCACGCTGGGTCGCTGGATGCGCGACTACCTCTACATTCCGCTGGGCGGCAACCGCGTGAAGCCGGCCCGGCTCTACGTGAACCTCTGGACGGTGTTTATTTTGTCGGGCTTCTGGCACGGGGCGGCCTGGAACTTCATTGCCTGGGGGGCGTACCACGGCCTGTTTCTGGTTCTAGATCGGCTTTTTTTACTACGGCTTTACCGCAAGCTCGGCGCCCTGAGCATCCTACCCACTTTTGTTATCACGGTAGTAGGCTGGGTGCTGTTTCGGGCCGAGACCCTGGCTGGTGCGCTGGCCTACGTCAGCCGCATGCTGGGCCTGGGAGTCAATATTACCGCAGCTCTGCCCTACTACACCCGCGAGTTCTGGTTTACGCTAGTCCTGGCGGCCGTCTTCTCCTTTATGGCCGCCTTGCCCCGCATTGAGCGCTGGGAAATACGTACGCTGGCGGCGTCTCATTTCTCCGTGCGGGCGGCCGCGGGCATCACGGCGGTAACTGCTTTGTTGCTGCTGCTGAGCATGGGCTACATCGTGGGCAGCTCGTTTAACCCCTTTATCTACTTCCGCTTTTAGCTCTCTTTCGTTAGCCTTCCTTGTAAAGCGCTATTCCTTTTCTGTGACGACGTTGTTCAAGAGACTTCTGCTCGGGCTGCTGGTGCTCCTACTGCTGTTGCCCGCCTTGCAAGCGCGGCTGCGCTTCTATCCGGAAGGGGAGCTGGCGGGCGCTTTCACCCGGGCCCCGCACCCCGAGTTTAGCTGGGAAGGCCTACAAAGCACCGCCTACCAAGAAGCCTTGGGGCGGTACGTAGAAGACCGCCTGGGCTTCCGCACCCTGGCAATCCGGCTGCACAATCAGCTTTCTTTCTCGTTGTTCCGGGTAGCCGGCCTCACCGACCTGACGGTGGGCGAGCACGAAGTATTGTTCCAGCCCGGCCCCATTGCAACCTATGCCGGCCAAGACCTGCTGGACGAGGCCGAAGTACGCTTCCGGGTGCGACGCCTCCGCATAGTGCAGCAGGAACTGGCCCGGCGCGGCGTCAAACTCCTATTCGTGCTGGCGCCTAACAAGGCTCGTTTTCAGCCCGAAGACCTCCCGCTCCGCCTACGGCCCGCTCCCGGCATCCTCACCAACTACGACCTGTTCACGCGGGCCATGCGCGCCGATAGTCTGGCCCTGCTGGATCTGGTGCCCGTATTTGCCCGCTGGAAAACCACTAAGCCCTACCCTCTTTTCCCGCGGGCCGGCACGCACTGGAGCGGGTACGGCGCCACCCTAGCCGCCGACACGCTGCTGCGGCATCTGGAGCAGCTGGGCGGCCTGCGCTTTCCGCAGGTGCGCACTGTAGGCTCGCCCCGCATCATCAGCTCCTCCGACTCGCTTCTAGCTACGGATAATGATCTGGGCTGGCCCCTGAACTTACTGTGGCAGCGCGAGGCAACTCCGCTGGCTTACCGGCGCTTGGCGTTCCTACCCCCGCAAGCCGGCCAAACCCGTCCTTCGGCCTTGTTTATCGGCGACAGTTTCACCTGGGGCCTGATGCAGTTTAGCCCCTACATCCAGCGCGAGTTTTCCGAGGATACCCGCTTCTGGTATTACAACAACGAGGTGCACCTGCCCGACAGCACCTACCACGATACGGGCGAGCGAGTAGCCAAACTCAACCTGCAGCAACAGCTAGAAAGCCGCCGCTTCGTCATCCTCCTGTTCACTGAACACAACCTGAAGGACCGGGAATACGGCTTCACCGACCAAGTGTACCGCCTGTACCATCCGCTTACGGCCACCGACCAGGCAGCTATTGACCAACTCGCGCAGAAGCTAACCCGCGAGGCTTCCTGGGAAGAGCAAACCAAGGACCTCGAAGGCTTTCAGCAACGCATCCGCGCTAAAGCCCAGGACCTCTACGAGCGGCAACTACTGCAATA
The DNA here is from genome assembly GCF_023101345.1 of Hymenobacter sublimis. Classification (NCBI taxonomy): domain Bacteria; kingdom Pseudomonadati; phylum Bacteroidota; class Cytophagia; order Cytophagales; family Hymenobacteraceae; genus Hymenobacter; species Hymenobacter sublimis. The sequence continues at coordinate 4,507,252 of NZ_CP095848.1, read as the reverse complement.
ACCAAGCGTCGCAAAACGGCCAGCACGCAAACGGCAGCCCCATCTGAGGCTGCCGTTTGTCTTATACAAATCCGTGCAATCCGGAAAATCCGGCTACGTCAGTGATTAAAATTCTGCGCTTTTGGGGAAGCGGGGGAAGGGAATGACGTCGCGGATGTTGGCCATGCCGGTAATGAACAGGATGAGGCGCTCGAAGCCCAGGCCGAAGCCGGCGTGGGGAGCGGTGCCGTACTTGCGCAACTCCAGGTACCACCACAGTTCGTGCTCAGGCACGTGCATGGCGGCCATGCGAGCCTGCAGTTTGGTCAGGTCCTCCTCGCGCTGGGAGCCGCCGATGATTTCGCCGATGCCGGGGAACAGCACGTCCATGGCTCGCACGGTTTTGTCGTCGTCGTTGAGCTTCATGTAGAAGGCCTTGATGTCCTTGGGGTAGTCCGTCAGGATAACCGGCTTTTTGAAGTGCTTCTCCACCAGATAGCGCTCATGCTCGCTCTGCAAATCGGTGCCCCAATCCACGGGAAACTCGAACTTCTGCTTGGCAACTTTCAGAATTTCCACGGCCTCGGTGTAGGTAAGGCGCTGGAAATCATTGTCGACCACAAACTGCAGGCGGCTCAGCAACTCCTTGTCGTACTGCTCGTTGAGGAACTGCAGGTCGTCCTGGCAATGCTCCAGGGCGTAGCGCACTAGGCTCTTGAGGAAGTCCTCGGCTAGGTCCATGTTGTCCTGCAGGTCGTTGAAGGCCACTTCGGGCTCAATCATCCAGAACTCAGCCAGATGGCGGGCCGTGTTGGAGTTTTCGGCCCGGAATGTGGGACCGAACGTGTACACCTTGCCCAGGGCCATGGCCGCTACCTCGGCCTCCAGCTGCCCGGAAACCGTGAGGTTGGTTTGCTTACCGAAAAAGTCCTGCTTGTAATCCACCGCCGACCTGTCCTCCGTTAGAGGTGGGTTTTGGTCGGGCAGGGTAGTCACGCGGAACATCTGGCCCGCGCCCTCGGCGTCGGAGCCGGTTACGATGGGCGTATGGACGTAGTAGAAGCCTTTGCTGTTGAAGTAGTTGTGCACGGCAAACGCCATGGCGTGCCGAATGCGCAGCACCGCCCCGAACGTGTTCGTGCGGGGGCGCAAATGGGCAATTTCGCGCAGGAACTCCAGGGAGTGCCCCTTCTTCTGCAGGGGGTAGGTAGTCGTGTCGGCCGAGCCGTACACCGTAATTTCCGAAGCTTGAATTTCTACGGTTTGGCCTTTGCCCTGCGAGGCTACCAGCTTACCGCGTACCTGCACCGCGGCCCCGTTTTCTACCCCGTCCGCCTTTAGCTTTTCCTCCGGAAACTGCTCGGCATTAGCCACCACCTGAATGGAATTAAAGCCGGAGCCGTCATTCACGGCAATGAACTGCACGTATTTGTTGCCGCGGCGGGTGCGTACCCAGCCTTTCACCAGCACTTCACGGTCCAGGTCGGTGCTGCGGAGCAGCTCCTGCACGCTGGTTTTTCGGAGGTCGGACATCGGGAGGTTGTTCTTCTGAAAAGGTAAATCACTAAGAACGGCAAAGGTAGAAGTTTTCAGGGGCGCGAAAACCGCTATTTGTTGATCAGAACAAAGCGCAGCCCCTCTCCTGCCCGAAACCGCCAGCCGCCGGCGCCCTACCCCTGGTACGGCAGCGGCACTTTGCGTCGTCCAAGCCAACAAGGAAAGCCAACATTTTCGCCCCAACTCCAGTACAGAAAGGGCTATATTTGGCCTAACCACCCCGTTTCCAAACCGGCGGGGCGTACGCGTTTTTGGAGTATGCAACGACTGGACATGAAACAGCTTCTCTCGCAGAAGCTGAGCCCCCAACAGATTCAATTTATTAAGCTCCTGCAAATCCCGACGGCAGAGCTAGAGGCCCGCATCAAGGAAGAGCTGGAAGTGAATCCGGCCCTGGAAGAAGGCGACGAGCCCGAAGATGAGTTTGAGGACCAGGACCGTGACGACTCCAGCGACTCGGACGAGGACTTCGACAACGACCCCGACGCGGAGTTTGATAACCCGGATAATACCCTCGACGAGGATTTTGACAGCGGCCAGAGCGAAGAGCAACCCGAAATAGAGCTGCCTACCAAGGAGGAGCCCGCCGATAACAAGGAATCAGCGGACAACGACGACCTGGACCTAAGCGACTACCTTCACGACGACGAAATAGCGGGCTACAAGATGCAGGGCGATGGCCCGGGCGAGGACGAGGACGACCGGGAAATGCCCCTGGCCGATACCAGCGGCTCCCTGATGGACAACCTGCTGGACCAACTAGGCTTTGCCAACCTCGACGAGAAACAGGAAGCCATTGGCCGCCAGCTGATTGGCTCTATCGACGGGGACGGCTACATCCGCCGCGACTTGTCGGCCATTGCCAACGACCTGGCATTTTCCCAGAACATCGAGGCCACGGTGCCGGAAATTGAGGGCGTGCTGCACGTTATCCAGTCGTTTGACCCGCCCGGCATTGGGGCCCGCGACCTGCAGGAGTGTTTGCTGCTGCAGCTGGAGCGCCGCCCCCAGGACGAGGCCACGGAGCACGCCGAGCAAATCCTGAACGAAACCTTCGACGAATTTACCAAGAAGCACTATCCCCGCATTCAGCAGAAGCTGGACCTGGAAGACGACGAGCTTAAGGAAGCCATTGCCCTGATTCTCAAGCTCAACCCCAAGCCCGGCGGTACCGGACCAGTGGGCATGGGCAAGGTGCAGTACATCATCCCCGACTTCATTCTGACCCACGACAACGGGCAGTTCAACCTGACTTTGAACTCGCGCAACGCCCCCGACCTGCGCGTGTCGCCGGCCTACACGGATATGTTCCGGGCTTACGACAAGGCCTCGAAGAAGGACAAGAAGATGAAGGAAGCCGTGACCTTCGTGAAGCAGAAGCTGGATTCGGCCAAGTGGTTTATTGACGCCATTCGGCAGCGCCAGAACACCCTGCTGCGCACCATGGACGCCATTGTGCGCTACCAAAGCGAGTTCTTCGCCGAGGGCGACGAGAGCAAGCTCCGCCCCATGATTCTGAAGGACATAGCCCAGGAAATTGGCATGGACATCAGCACCGTGAGCCGAGTCGCCAACTCCAAATCGGTCCAGACCGAATTCGGCATTTATCCACTCAAGTACTTCTTCTCCGAAGGCATTGCCACCGACTCGGGCGAGGATGCCTCCAGCCGGGAAGTAAAGCACATCCTGAAGGAAATCATTGAGGGCGAGCAGAAAAACAAGCCCCTCTCCGATGACAAGCTGGAGAAAATGCTCAACGCCCGTGGCTACAACATTGCCCGCCGCACGGTGGCCAAGTACCGCGAGCAGCTGAACATTCCGGTGGCCCGCCTGCGGAAGGAACTGTAAGCCGCCTGCCGTCCGGCAAACCAAACGAGCCCCTGTTAGCGTAGCTACGGGGCTCGTTTGGTTTTACGGGGTAGCTGGGCCGCTGCCCTGTAACCGCCGGCCATTGTACCTTCGTTTGCTTCTGCCCTAGCTCTGCCTATTCGTGACGCGTGGTTTTGCCACGGCCCTGTCGGCGGTGTTTCATCCGCTGCTGGTGCCGTTTTACCTGTTCTACATCGTCTGCTACCAGCTGCCGGAGGTAGTGATGCTGCCGCCCCTGCCCGACCGGTGGCTGGTGCTGGCCGTGGTGTGGGGCTTCACGTTTGTGCTACCCTCCCTAGGCACAGTGGTACTCATTAAGTTTGGGCTGGTTGATTCCTTGCAGATGCCCGAGCGGGAACAGCGGGCGTGGCCTTTGCTGCTGGCTGCCAGCAGCTTCGGGGCAGCGGCTTGGCTGCTGCACCGGCCGGGCCTGTTCGATCCGCTGCTACCCCGCATGATGACCGGCATGACGGTAGCCGTGCTGCTTACCTTCCTGATTACGCTACGCTGGAAGATATCGGCCCACGGCGTGGGTATGGGCGGGGCCGCCGGGCTGCTGGCAGTGCTGCACCTGAGTGGGGCCGACGGTGGGCCTACTGCGTGGTGGCTGGCTGGTACTATTCTGGCGGCCGGGGCCGTGGGTAGCGCCCGGCTGGCTCTCAATGCCCACACCGAAGCCCAGGTGTGGGCTGGCCTAGCCTTGGGGGCCGGGCTGGTGCTGGGCGTAAGTGCGGGGCTGGCCTTGGGCTAGCCCAGAATCATTCCTATCTTTCCTATACCAACCGGCATTCTCCCTGGTCGGCCCTACTACCTTACCAGCCACTGGTCAGCGCCTTTGGGGTTGCTGCCTGATTCCGCCGATTTTTATGTCTTCCTCTGATTCAACTATTGACGCGGGTACTCTGGCTGAGCAGTTGGCCCAGGAGCGGCGGGAACGGCTGGCGGCCGAGCGGCAGGTGCAGTCATTGCGCCGCCACCTAACGGCTACCCAACGGGTTGTCGGCCGCCTGACGGGCAGCATCACCCGTCTCACCCAGAACCTGCGGGTAGCGGTGCTGGTGGCCCACCAGAATGGCAAAGTAGTGCTGCTAAATCAGGAGTTCTGCGACTTGTTCGGGCTGGAAGACGCCTCGCCGGGCATGCAGGAGCAGCCCGCGGAGCCCTTGCTGGAAGCCCTGATTAACCAGGCAGCCCGGCCCGAGGCTATGCACCAGCGCCTGGAGGCCATGCGCGCCGTTAATCAGCGGGTACTGGGCGAAGACCTGGAACTGGCCGACAGCACGGTGCTAGAAATGGACTTTATTCCGCTCAGCGGCCAGGATGACCTAGTGCCGGCGGGCTACATGCTTTCCTTCCGCGACGTAACCCAGGCTCGTCGCGCCGAGCAGTACCTGAATTCCCTGTCGCGGATTCCGGGCCAGAACCCCAACCCCGTGCTGCGCCTACACGCCAACGGGCGCGTGCTGTACGCCAACCCCGCCGCCGAAGAGCTGCGACAAGAGTACATGGACCCGCGGGAGGAACCGGCCTTCTCGCAGAACCTATACCAAGCAGCTACCCAGGCCCTGGCGGCGGGCGTGCCTACCCAGGCCGAAATTGGCTTTGCCGACCACTGCTTTCAACTGGCCATTGTACCCTTCGTGCACGACCAGTACGTGAACCTCTACTTCACTGATATTACCCAGGTAAAGGATGCCGAAAAGCGCCTGGTGGAGCAGCAGGAGTTCTACGAAACGGTCCTTAACCAGCTGCCCGCCGACGTGGCCGTTCTCGATGCCGAGCAACGGTACCGCTTCGTGAACCCCTCGGCCATCCGGGATGCGGCACTACGCGAATGGATTATCGGGCACAACGACTTTGAGTACTTTGAGTACCGGCAGCGCCCCCTGGAGCTAGCTTACCAACGGCGAGCTATTTTCGAGCGGGCCATTCAGCAGCGCGGGGCCATGGCCTGGGAAGAAACCCTGGATACGCCTGAGGGCCAGCGCTTATCGTTGCGCCATATGCAGCCCGTCTTTGGCCCGGAAGGAGAATTGCGCATGGTCATCGGCTACGGGCTTGACATCACGGAGCGCCACGAAGCCGAGGAAAAAGTACGGCGTAGCGAGGCCCGCCTGCAGGAGCAGCAAAACTTTGTGCAGCAGGTAGTTAATACCACTCCTATTATTATTTGGGTGTGCGATGCGGACGGAAAAACGCAGTTTTCTAACCAGGCCTTCGAGGACCTGATGCGCACCGGCCGCCACCGCGTTACCAGCTCAGCCAGCCCCGAAGACCCGGTGGCTACCGAGAATTGGGCTCACGAGCAGAGCATCCGGCAAGTGCTGAAAACGGGCCAGGAAATAGCCTACGAAAGCTCCTTTACCCAGCTCAGTGGAGCGGTTCGGTGGTTCCAAACCGTTATTCGGCCCCTGCCCCGGGCCGATGGCAGCCTGAACGTCATGGGCGTGAGCACCGACATCACGGAGATAAAGCAGGCCGGCACCACCCTGGAGCGCACGGCCAAGCAGTACCGCGACCTGATGCACTACTCCCAGGCCCTGATCTGCACCCATGACCTGGAGGGCGTGCTGCTGTCCGTGAATCCGGCGGCGGCTCAGCTGGTGGGCGTGGTGCCGGAGCTGCTAGTGGGCCGCACCCTGCACCACGTGCTAAAGCCCGAGCTGCACCCCAACCTGGAACTGTACCTGGAGCAGGCCCGCCAGCAGCAGGAACTCATGGGCCTAATGACCTTGCACGGCGCCGACGGCCGCCCCCACCACCTGATTTACAACAATTATCGTGTAGAGGAGCCCGGCGAGCTGCCCTACGTTATTGCCTACGGCCAAGAAATAACTGAGCGAATTCAGGCCGAGCAGGAGTTGCTGCGCGCCAAGGAGGAAGCCGAGAATACGGCGCGAGCCAAGGAAAACTTCCTGGCCAACATGAGCCACGAAATTCGTACGCCCATTAACGGCATCCTGGGTATGGCTGGGCTGCTGGCCAAAACCCCACTCGACCCCGCCCAGCAGGAGCACCTGCGCATTCTGCGCAACTCGGGCCGCCACCTGCTCACCGTTATCAACGACGTGCTGGACGTGGCCAAAATTGAGGCCGGCAAGCTGGAGTTGGAGCAGTTGGCCTTCGATATCAACCAGTCGATTCAGGATGCGGTGCAGAGCCTGGCGTTTCGGGCCGAGGAAAAGGGCATTGGCTTCCGGCTGGAGCTGCTGCCGCTACCGCACCCCGTCGTTATCGGCGACCCGGGCCGCATCAATCAGATCCTGCTTAACCTGCTCAGCAACGCCGTAAAGTTCACAACCCGCGGCGAGGTAGCCCTTACCTCCCGCCTGCTGCACGAAACCCCGGCGGAGCTAACCCTGGAGTTTGAAGTGCGGGATACGGGCATCGGTATTTCGCCAGACAAGCAGGACACCATTTTCGAGAGTTTTTCGCAGGCCTACGCCGATATTTCGCGCCGCTTTGGCGGTACGGGCCTGGGCCTGACCATCAGCCGCAGCCTGGTGCAGCAGCTAGGCGGGCAGATGCGGGTGGAAAGCGAACTGGACAAAGGCAGCTCGTTTTTCCTGTCCCTGACCTTGCCTCGCGCCCAGCACGCCCTGCCCGAGCCCACCCGCCTACCCCCGCCCGACTACGGCAAGCTGCGTGGCAAACGTGTGCTGCTGGTAGAAGACCACCCAGTAAACCAGCAGTTAGCCACGCTGATTCTGGAAGGCTGGGAAGTGGAAACCCACGTGGCCTCCGATGGCAACGAAGCCCTGGACCAGTTGGAGGCTCGCCTCTACGATGTGGTGCTCATGGACATTCAGATGCCCGGCATGAGCGGCCTCGACGTAACCCACCGCCTGCGCCAGCACCCCGACCGGCTGCGCGCCTCTACCCCCGTTATTGCCCTCACAGCCAACGTAATGCGCTCCGACAACGAGACGTACCGGGCCGCCGGGCTAGACTACCTTTCGAAGCCTTTCGAAGAGGACGATTTATTCCGTAAGCTGGAAATTAACCTGCGGCCCGTTTCGGTGGCGGTGCTGGAAGAGCAGCCGGCGCCCCCTGCGGCGGCCGCACCGGTACTGGCCGAATCCGCAACCGAGACGCCATCAGAAGTTACGGCCCCGCTGTTTGACCTCACCCGCCTGCGCGATACGGCCCACGGCAGCACCATTTTCATGCAGAAAATAGTCGGCTCCTTCCGGACCCACACGCCGGCTGCCGTAACCCAACTGCGGGAGGCCGGGGCCGCCGCCAATTGGCCGGCCGTGGGTGCCGTAGTGCACAAGCTGCGGCCGTCTTTGCAGTTGCTGGGCATTGAGGCCGCCCAGGAGCTAGTAGCCACGCTGGAGCCGCTGTCTAGGCCCAACGCGCCTGTCCTGGCTACCCCTGAGCTGCTCCCAGGCCTTGCTGAGCAACTTGCGGATTTGCTGGAAGTCGCCGTGGAGCAGCTCGGCAACGCCCATATAGAGTAAGAAATAGTACTGCTTAAAAGCGTCAAGCGGGCTACTTTTCCAACTGTTGTGGGAAAGTAGCCCGCTTGACGCTTTCAGGTTCAGAAGGGAAGCCGAAAAGTATTAAATACGGTTCAGCTTGCGGAAAAAGGCTTCCTGATAGGATTTTCCAATGGGTACGTGGTGCCCGCCCGGTACTACGGCGGCCCCGTCCTCAATGGCCTCAATCCGGCGCATGTTCAGGATGTAGGAGCGGTGCACGCGCACGAAGTGGTCGAAGGGCAGCCGAGCATCCAGGGCCTTCATGGTGGTGTACACAATGTACTTCTGCTTGTCCGTGACGATAATAACGTAGTCCGAGAGGGCTTCAATGTAGAGCACCTCGTCGAAGTTAATACGCACCATCTTGTTGTTGACCTTCACGAACAAGTCGTTGTCGGGGGGCGTGGGAGCGGCTACGGGGCTGACAGCGGCGGGCACCGGGGCAGTGTGCTGCTGCAGAGCCCGCTGCACGGCCCGGCTGAAGCGGGCGTAATCAAAGGGCTTCACCAGGTAGTCGGTCACGCGCAGGTCAAAGGCATCAACGGCGAAGTCCTCGTGGGCCGTTGTCAGGATGACGATGGGCGGATCGGAGAGCACGCGCAGCAAATCCAGGCCGTTAAGCTGGGGCATCTGAATGTCAAGAAAGAGCACATCGACCCGATTACCGGCCCGGAAGTAGTTTAGGCCCTGCAACGCATCGTCCAGAGAAGTAACGAGTTGCAGCGAATCGGTGAGGGAAATGTAGTGCTCCAGCGTCAGCCGATTGATTTCTTCGTCATCAATAATAGCACAGGTCAGAACGGGGGCAGTAGCCATAAGGAGCGGGGAAAGGAAACCAGAGCGTGTACCACCTCCCTACCCATTGACACGCAAGATGTACCTGTCAGACAAGCGGTTCGGTGCTGTTTTGAATAGCTAAACTACTCTACTTCGAGTAGTCAATCAAATTAATTGTATTTCTTCTGTCCTATTATCTCATTCTTGGACACACCAGGAGTTAGGTAAGGGGCAAAAGAGCCTTTAGAAGCCGTTGTACCGGTTCAGCTTGTCCAACCTACTACCGTATTTTCCCGGATTGGGCTGCCCCTACCAACGAATTGTCCAATGATTTGGATTGCCGGCAGGGAGTCAGAATCCTGTGTTTATTCAATCTCATGCTAGCGGCGCTCCATCTCCGCCGCCACCAAAGCCTGCACCTCGGGCCGCTGGTAGTCCTCTTCTGACTGAATATGGGGCATGAGCCGCTGCATGATCTGCTCCTGTTGCTGGCCGTTGGCCCAGGCCTCGGCGTAAGGCAGGTGGGAAAAGGTTACCTGCGAGTACAGCGGTAGCCACTTGCTGGGATACTGGGCGGAAATTTTGCTCTCGATTTTTTTCTGGAGCAGAAACCGCGGGTCGGCCACCCGGTCGCGCATCTCCTCGAAATTGTACACGGCTAGGTCGGCCATGGCGTCGGCGTTGGGCTTGCGCACCTGCTGAAACTCCTGAAAAATGGCGTTCCAGTCGTGGCCATGCCGGGCGAGCAGTTCGTGCAGCACGGTGCAGTCTTCGAAGCCGGCATTCATGCCTTGCCCATAAAACGGCACAATGGCGTGGGCCGCATCGCCCAGCAGCAGTACGTCATCGTGGTAGGTCCAGGGGTAGCAGCGCACAGTTACCAGGGAACTGGTTGGGTTGTCGAAGAATTCGGTTTCCAACTCCGGCATCAGCGGCACGGCATCAGGAAATTCTTGCTCGAAAAAGGCGCGCACCTGCGCGGGCGTTTGCAAGGCAGCAAAGGAAGCGGGGCCTTCAAACGGGAAAAACAGCGTGCAGTTAAACGAGCCGTCAAGGTTGGGCAGGGCAATCATCATGTACTGCCCGCGGGGCCAGATGTGCAGGGCGTGCTTTTCTAGGGCCCAGCTGCCCCCGGGCGCCGCCGCAATGGTCAGCTCCTTGTAGCCGTAGTCGAGGTAGTGCTGGGAGTAGTTGAAGCGGTCCGTGCGCTGCAGGGCGGCCCGCACGGCCGAGTAGGCGCCGTCGACCCCAAACAGACGACGAAAAGAAACGGTCCGGCTCTGGTTTAGCTCCGTATCGAGTACATCCATGGTTTGCTGGCGTAAGTCAACGCGCTGGCACTGCTGGTTAAAGGCCACCCGAATGCGCGGGTTCTGCTCTACTAGGTCCAACATGCGGCGGTTGAGGCCCGCCCGCGACACCGAATAGATTGATTGGCCTTCCTGCCCGTAGGGCTGGTACGTGAGCTGGCCCTGCACGCTGTGCATGATGCGCCCGTGCATGGCCACCGCCACATCCCGCACCGACTCGGCAATGCCTACCCCTTCCAGGGCCCGCCACCCCCGGTCGGAAAGGGCCAGGTTAATGGAGCGAGCCTCCACGGGCCCGGCCCGCCGGATGTCGGGCCGCCGCTCGAACATCTCCACCGAGTGCCCGTGCTGGGCCAGATAAAGCGCCAGCAGAGAGCCGACCAAGCCGCCGCCCATTACGGTAAGGGTTTCAGTTTCAGGGGCAGTAGATGCAAATTCGGCCATGGGGCGCACAGGAGTAAGCGGAACAGGAAGGAGCGGATAGACAAACGAAAGTAACCGATTCTGCTGGTATCGATTGGCCGAGAATCCAAGGGGGTTGAACGGGCAGAATACCAGGGTTGAACGGGAGAGGGAAAATCGGGGCCGGCAAGCTCGCTTCCTTTGAATTATTAAACGATTTAATATTCATTAACACGGACACCATGCCAGCCAAACCTGCTACCTCTCGCCTGTTGACTGGGGCAGTCTGCTACCATCATCGGCCGGCAACGCCCCGCTACATTCGCCTGGTCCGAAACGCGGCTGCGCGCACCGGCACCGAGCCCGGCGGTGTTGGCCCCCGCAAGCCACTCACCCGCTCCGTAGATACTACCCCACAAAAGCCACCGGTGTTGCGCCTCGGCGACTATGCCATTGGCGACGAGGACTGCCCTTTTCTGTACGGCCCAACTGATTTACGGTACTAAGCTTAGAATCAGGCTTTAATCAGGCCTCATTAAAGTGGGGTATAACAATGCTGGAATACAATTGTGCAAAAACAACAACTACAAGGTTATCAATTCATTACCATAGGATATTCTCTCCCCACCCGATACATTTGTAGCCCTTTCTGAGTAGGAAGGGCTTTTTTCATTTTTGTAATTTTTCTTGATATGGGAAAACCTTACCGTTTTCTACTTCTTATTTTGGGAATACTACTGGGGGCAACCCCAGCAGCTTTTGCGCAGGAATTGGGGACTGTGGCTGGTTTGGTACAGGACCAGGCCGGGGAACCGATGCCCGGAGCAACGATATTTATTCGGGGTACTTTTGTTGGCACCAGCACAAACCGGGAAGGCAAGTTTTTGCTGCGCACCGACTTTAACCAGGGCCCCGTGGTGCTGTCTGTTTCATTTGTGGGCTACGAAAGCCGGGAGGTAACCCTACCCCAGCCCGACAACGCGGTAGTTGTGCAGCTTAAGGTGAACCCCACCCAAACCAACGAGGTAATTGCCTCTGCCTCACGGGTAGAGGAAGGCATTTTGCAGGCGCCCGTGACGGTAGAGAAAGTAACCTCCCAGCAGATCCTGCGGCTGCCGCCGCCCGATGTGCAGGTGGGCCTTAACCAGTTCAAGGGCATCGACGTGAACAGCACCAGCATGCTGATGAACTCCCTGAGCACCCGGGGCTTCAACTCGGCCAAGTCGGAGCGCCTGATTCAGCTGACAGATTATTTCGATACCCAGTCGCCTTCGCTGAACATCAACGCCGGTAACCTCACGGGCCTGCCCGAGCTGGACATTGAAAGCATCGAAATCATTCACGGTCCGGCATCGGCTCTGTACGGCGCCAACGCTTTTAACGGGGTGTTGCTGCAAAACTCCAAAGACCCCTTCGTAAGTGAGGGGCTGAGCCTGCGGGTACGGGGTGGTGAGCGGAGCTTCTTTGACGGACAGCTGCGCTACGCCAAGAAAATCGGAGATAAGCTGGCGTTTAAAATTACGGGCGCCTACCTCACAGCCAACGACTGGCTGGCCAGCAACTACGCCGCCACCAGCACCCGGGTGCAGCAAAACAACAACGCCCAGGGCTCTACGCTGGGCTACGACGCCGTGAACCGCTACGGCGACGTGGGTGTCACGTATGGTCCCACTGGCGGACTGCTGAACGGTCGGACCGCTTTTATGCCGGGCTTCGAGGAGAAAATTCTGGTGGGCGACGACAACAAGGCTACGTCGCTGAAAATACATCCTTCGCTTTCCTACCTGCTTACCAGCACCATCAAAGCGACCGTGGGGGTGAACTACAACCGAGGCGATGCTAGCTACCAGAGCACCAGCCGCTACCGGCTCAAGGACTTCGGCACCAACCAGTACCACGGCGAGGTAAAGGGCGAGCGGTGGTTTGTGCGGGGCCAGTCGGTGCAGGACTTTGGCGGCACTACCTACGATTTGAGCTTCCTGGGGCTCTTTATCCAGAACTCCCCGGTACCCGGCCTACTCGACGCCAACGGCAAGCCCGTTACGTACGCTCAGCGTTATTTCAGCGAGTATGCCAGGGTATACAACACGGCCCGCCTGCGCGATGGTAAAGCTGATGCCGATGCCCAAGCCCTAGCGCTGGCCGCCGCCCAGCCCTTGCAGCTTTCGCCCGCCAGTGCTGAGTTTACGGCCCTGCGCGAGCAAATTGTGCAGGATGCTACCCCTGGCCGCGGCGCGCGCATCAACCCCAGCTCCCTGCTCAACGAAGGCAACGCACAGTACAACGTCAACTTAGGCGAAACCACCGACCTAATTGTGGGGGCCGCCTACCGCAAGTTCCGCCTGGGCTCCCAAGGCAACCTCTACTCCGACGTGGATGGCCGGATTCAGAACCACGAGGTAGGCGGTTACGCGCAATTCACGATAAAGCTGCTGGACGAGCGCCTGAAGCTGGCCCTAGCCGGCCGCCTAGACGCCTTCAAGAACTTTAAGCCAGCGTTTTCGCCCCGGGCTTCGGCCGTGTACTCGGCCGGCAACCAGCGCCAACATAACTTCCGCGCCAGCTACGGCCGCGCCTTCCGCTCCCCCACCCAGCTCGATCAGTACATCCGCCTAGACCTGGGCCCAGTGCTACTGCTGGGTAACGTTGGTAATGGTTTCCAGGGCTACAGCCTCACCAATGGTCAGGCCGTGAACGTGGCAGCTCTGGAACTGGAGCGCCTGAGCAGCTATGAGGTAGGTTACAAAGGTGCCTTGAGCGAGAAGCTGGTGCTGGACGTGAACTACTACCGCAACTACTACAACGACTTTATTGGGGCGCAGCGCTTTGTGGGCAGCGCCGATGGCAGCCGTCCTGCCACGCCGGCTGCCGGCCGCATGCTGCAGGTATGGACCAACGCCAACCAGGAGGTACGCACCCAGGGTGCTGCCGTGGGCCTAAACTACGCCTTCGCGCCCTTCCTGAACGTAGCGGCCAACTACTCCCTCAACGTGCAGGACCGCAGCGACGTGCAGGACGCGGAGTTCCAGACCTACTTTAACACGCCCAAGCACAAGTACAATGTGGGCGCTAACGGCATTGTTGTTTCGCACCTGAGCTACGCCCTGAACTACCGGTGGGCCCAGGGCCACGAATACGGCCTACCCTTCGCCGTGGGTCAGCTCTCCGATTACAGCTCCATGGATGCCTACTTGGGCTACAGCTTCTCTAAAATGGGCCTCACGCTGCAGGGTGGCGCCTCTAACCTGCTCAATGCCAACAACATTCAAGTATACGGCGGCCCTCAAATTGGGCGGTTGGTGTACGTAGGCGTACAGCTGGATATCAAATAAGATCTGCCATACGCAACGCAAAAAGCGCGGCCTTCCGGGTAGGAAGACCGCGCTTTTTGCGTTGGCTTACGGGACTTGGCTGCTACCTCACTTCCTCGCTGCCTGCTCGTGCGGTTAGGTAAGAAGACAAGACGATACATCATCACCTTACTGCCTCCCTATTTCACCGCCACCTGCCGAAACGTAAGGTTCAGCCGAGGGCCGACCGGGCGGGTGGTTTTCGGCAGGGCGTGCAGCCAGTGCTGTTGGGTGGGGCCGCGCATAAGTAGCAGGCTACCCGACGTGAGCGGGATACTCAGGGGCGCGTGCGGCGTGTGCTGGGGATGGCGGGGCTTAAGTCGAAAAGTGCGGGTAGCGCCCAGCGTGACGGAGGCAATAACGGGTTCGGGGCCAAGCTCCGGCTCATCGTCGGCGTGCCAGCCCATACTGTCTTGGCCAGTACGGTAAAGATTGAGCAGCACGCTATTAAAGGAAGCGCCGGCGGCAGCTTCTACCCGCTGGCGCAGGTTACGTAGCGCCGGGCTCCAGGGCTGGGGTTGTAGCTGCAAGCCGGAGTACTGGTAGGCGGCGCCCGGGTCGCCGTGCCAGGCCGTGAGCCGGGGCTGCAGCACCTCGCGGCCGAAAAGCCTAATAGTTTCGTGCCGCCAGGGGGTGGTATTCGTTAGCTCCGTCAGCAAGGCGTTTGCCTGCGCTAGGGGTAGGAAAGCCGGATCAAAAAGTAAATCGGCGGCGGGCAGCGGAATAGAGGTTAACCCGTGCTTCACGCCTTACTACAGGGTAGGATTCAGGCCAAAGCGCACGTACAGAATGGCGTAAACCAGCGTAATCAGACCGCATACCAGCAGCGCCCCGCCCCACGGACGGCTTCGGTACGGCGTCAGCCCGATGTAGCGGGGCCAGAAAACCACGTTATATAAGACGATGGCCACAATGTTAAACACCGAGCCCAGCCACATGTATTGGTTGCCATATTGCTGCTGCAGCCACTGCAACGCAAAGTGAGTGCCCGCCACGTAAGCCACCACAAAGCCAATCACCAGCCACGATTTTCCGAAGCGGCGCAGGGCCCGCAGGTTCAGAGCCAGCAGCACGCCGCCGGCCGCCATGCTGAACAACACGGAAAAAATGGTGATGGTGCTGGGCGAATACAGGGCCGGACCAGTTTCTTCGGCTTCCTCGGGGTAGTCGCCGCGCATGCGCCGCCGGGCCAGCTCGTTCTCGGCTTCCCGCTCCCGGGCTGCCTGCTCCCGCTCGTTGGTTACCTGCTGGCTAACCTGCAATTCCTGAATGATGGAGGCCGCGCCCGGTTCGGGCATACCGCGCTGGGCCAGCTCCTCCAGGGCGGCCAGCACGGCTTCCTCCCGATACTGGTAGCGGTTTGCCACGTAGTCGCGCAGCTCGGCGTCGGTTTTACGGCTCATTTTCGCCGCGAAGTCTTCGGCCATGATTGGGTAGTGCTTAATTCAGAAACTAGAACAGCTGGAAAGCTTTTCCCTCTACGGATAACAACGCCTACCAGTGAAAAACTTCCCCGCCGGCACCAAATTGTGTTATTAGTTGCGGCCGGCCCACTCGGCCAGCACCACCCCTACCCGGTACACATCCTCGAAGGTATTGTAGAGCGGCACGGGCGCCAGCCGAATCACGTTGGGCTCCCGCCAGTCGCCGATAACGCCTACGGCCATCAGGTGCTCAAATAGGTCGCGGCCGCCCTGGTGTACTAGCAAGGAAAGCTGACAACCGCGCTGGGCAGGGTCCTGGGGGGTAATGATTTCGAGGCGGGTTTTGGGTAAGTTGAGGCGGGTGATGAGAAACTCTAGGTAGCCCGTCAGCAGCTCGCTTTTGCGGCGCAGAGCCTCCATGCCACCAGCGGCTTCGTGAATGGCTAGGGCCGCTTCGTGCACGGCCATCGTCAGGATGGCCCCGTTGGAAAGCTGCCAGCCGGCTGCCCCACGCATGGGCCGGAAGCCCTTTTTCATCTTGAAGCGCTCCTTCTCATCGTAGCCCCACCAGCCAGCCAGGCGCACCAGCTCGGGCTGGTCGGCAAACCGCTCGTGCACAAACGCCCCGGACACGCCCCCGGGGCCGGAGTTCAGGTACTTATAGGAACACCAGCAGGCGAAATCCACGTCCCAGTCGTGCAGGTGCAGCGGGATGTTGCCAGCGGCGTGGGCCAGGTCGAAGCCCACCATAGCCCCCACGGCGTGGCCGGCCCGGGTAATGGCAGCCATGTCGTACACCTGACCGGTGTAGTAGTTGATGCCGCCCATGAGCACGGTAGCCAGCGAATCGCCCAGCTCCTCGATTTTGGCCAGAATGTCCTCGGTACGCAGGGTATGCTCGCCGGGGCGGGGCGTTAGCTCCACCAGGGCTTCGTCGGGGTCGAGGCCGCGCATGCGCACCTGAGTTTCCAGGGCGTATTGGTCGGAGGGAAAAGCGCCGCCTTCCATCAGCACCTTGTAGCGGGTAGCCGTGGGCTGGTAGAAGGATATCAGCAGCAGGTGCAGGTTGGTAGTAAGGTTGTTCATCACGACCACCTCCACGGGCTTGGCCCCCACAATGCGAGCCGAAGCGGCCTCCAGGCGCTGATGAAAGTGCATCCAGGGCGTTTCGCCCTTGAAGTGCCCTTCCACGGCCAGCTGCTGCCAGTTCTGAAACTGTTGCTCGGCGGCGGCGCGGGCCGTACGCGGCTGCAGGCCCAGGGAGTTGCCACAGAAATACAGGCACTCCTCCCCGTTGGGCGCGGGCGGAATCAGAAACTGCTGACGAAAATCGCGCAACGGGTCCTGCGCATCAAGTTGGCGGGCAAAGTCGAGGGTGGGTTCGAAGGTCATCGGCAGTAAAGATACCAGCGGTGAAGTTGTGAAGTGGTGAAATTGTGAGTAGGTGCCAATGGCGAGCAGTGCGACACCATCCGTCCTGAAACAGGACAAGCCCTCGACGCAACTATACATCAAGGGCTTGTCACTTTACTACGCTGGTTACATAGAGTGGACAGGTGGCTTCGTCGTGCCTCCTCGCCATAACAACTCAGTCAATAACTCGCTAAATCACTCAACCAACTCACCGCTTAAAGCGTGAGGCTTCCAGACCCAGCCAGTCCAGGGCGTTCTGGCCCAGCATGCGAGCTTTCACATCGTTGGGGTAAGGCAAGGAGCGAATCAGCTCACCCGGCACGGCTTCGCCCAGGGGGAAAGGGTAGTCGGTGCCGAGCGTGATTTTGTCGGGTCCGATGGTTTGGGCCAGGTAGTCGAGCAGACGCGGGTCGTGGACCAGGGAATCGACCCAGAAGCGGCCGAGGTAGTGGCTCGGGTGTACTGGGTTGTCGACAGCGCACAAGTCGGGGCGCACCTCGAAGCCGTGGCCGATGCGCCCAATGGTGGTGGCGAAAGTGCCACCGCCGTGGGCCACGGCCACCCGTAGGCGCGGCAGCCGCTCCAGCACGCCCCCAAAAATCAGGGAGCAGAGGGCGCGGGTACTTTCGGCAGGCATGCCCACCAGCCAGGGCAGCCAGTACTTGGGCATCTGCTGCTGGCCCATCATGTCCCAGGGATGAATAAACACGCAGGCGCCCAACTCCTCAGCGGCCTGAAACACCGGGAATAGCTCCGGGTCATCCAGGTTCCAGTCGTTAACGTGGGAGCCGATCTGTACGCCGGCCAGCCCAATTTTCATGCAGCGCTCCAGTTCTCGCACGGCTAGGTCGGGAGCCTGCATCGGTAGGGTACCCAGCCCCACGAAGCGGGTAGGGTAGCGCCGCACTACGTCGGCAATGTGGTCATTGAGCAGCTGGCTCAGGTCCAGCGTATCAAGGGGGCGGGCCCAGTAGCTAAACATGACGGGCACGGTGCTAAGCACTTGTACTTGAGTACCCAACTGGTCGTACTCGCGCAGGCGCACCTCGGGGTCCCAGCAGTTATCCTGTACTTCGCGGAAAAACCGGTCGTCCTGCATCATGCGGGCGCAGCAAGGCCGGTGGTGTTCCAGCCGAATAAAGCCGCCGTACCCATACCGCTCCCGCAGGTCAGGCCACCGCTCGGGCAGAATATGGGTGTGGATGTCTATTGTTAATGAGGAATGAGGAATGAGGAGAGAAGAATTCTGCTGCGGGTTCATAGCTAGTGGCGCTGGGCAAGCGGGTTCAGGATGGTTCGGTATCCTGTTCTTTCTCCTTTTTGATGCGGGTGGTGTTCAGAATGGCACGTAGAATACGACAGAGTTCTTCGCAATCCGTTTGAATGCTGGTAAACGCTGCGGGGGTCAGTGTATTAGTGGCTGCTAATAACTTCAACCAATAGTTTGTTTCGCGGGCTTCTTTATAAGCAATGCTGATTTTATGGGAGAAATCAGCTTTAGAAATGCCACCAATGGCTTCCTCTACGTTGGCCCCAATAGAGGTACCAGAACGCAGTAATTGCTTAATCAAGACATATTCGTGCTGATCGGTCCGCAAATGCCTGCACAGCCGCACGATTCTAACAGCAAAAGCAAACGACTTGGCGGCCACTACATTCTCCGCCTCCATAGGTAGTTAGCGTTTACAGCAAGCTTATTCTTCATTCTTCATTACAGAGCCGGGCGCTTCCATGTAGGTGCCGCATACCGGGCAAGTGCGCAGCGCATCGGAGGCCCAGAAGCGGTTCATGATGGGCGGCAGCTGGGCCACGATGTCGGTGATTTCAGCGAATTCTTCGTGGAGCTTGTGGCCGCAATTTTCGCAGTACCACTGGAAGCCATCCAGCTCGCCGGGGGTGCGGTAGCGCTCCAGCACCAGCCCCACGGAGCCGGCCGGGCGGCGCGGGGAGTGGGGCACGCCGGCGGGCAGCAGGAACATGCTGCCGGCTTTAATTTCGATGTCGACGGGCTGACCGTCTTCAATGATTTTCACCACTATGTCGCCCTCCAGCTGCAGAAACAGCTCCTCGCCCTCGTCCACGTGGTAGTCTTTGCGGGCGTTAGGGCCACCCACTACCATCACAATGAAATCCTTGTTATCCTTGAATACCTGCTGGTTACCAACGGGCGGCTTGAGTAGGTGGCGGTGCTGCTCAATCCACTGCTGAAAGTTGAAGGGCCGAATCATAAGGCAAAGCGCTGGGGTGAAGACGTAGGGGGGCAACGGGTGCGTCACGGCAAATAACGACATTCCCGCGTATCGGGACTACCGACTTTGCCCGCATATTTGGCACGCATCCTCATTCTTTCCTTTATTCCCTTACCCCAATTCACCAATGAACTTACGTTCTCGTCGCGCCCTGGTGGGCGGCAGCACCCAAGGAATTGGCCGGGCCGTAGCCGAGGAGTTGGCCCGGCGCGGAGCCACCCTCACGCTGGTAGCCCGCAACGAAGCCGCCCTGGGCGAGGTAGCAGCGGCCCTGCCCACACCAGCCCAGCAAAAGCACGATTTCATTGTAGCCGATTTCAGTCAGCCCGCTACCCTGGCCCAGCAAGTACAGGAGTACCTGGAGCAGACGCCTACCGGCTTCGATATCCTGGTCAACAACACCGGAGGGCCTGCCGGCGGACCCATTCTGGAGGCTCCCGTGGAGGCGTTCCGGGCCGCGTTTGAGCAACATTTGGTGTGCAACCACCTGCTGGCTCAGGCCCTGGTGCCGGGCATGCGTCAGCGCCACTGGGGGCGTATCATCAACATTATCAGCACCTCCGTAAAGCAGCCGCTGCCGGGCTTAGGCGTGTCGAATACTATTCGGGGGGCCGTGGGCAACTGGGCCAAAACCCTGGCCAACGAGCTGGCCGCCGACGGCATTACAGTTAATAACGTGCTGCCGGGGGCCACCGTCACGCAGCGCCACACTTCCTTGATTGAGAAGAAGGTAGAGCAAACGGGCCAGACCACCGAGCAGGTGGAGGCAGCCATGCTGCGGGGCATTCCGGCCGGCCGGTTCGGACAGGCGCAGGAGGTAGCGGCGGCTGTGGCCTTCCTAGCCTCGGAAGCGGCCGCCTACATCACCGGCATCAATGTACCCGTGGACGGGGGCCGCACCAGCAGCCTGTAGCCCTGTAGGGCCTGAGCCCTACGCGGCCTAGAGTCTGCAGCTGGGGGCTAATGCAGTGCCAGATGCCCTGGTTTCTGGGTGCTACCGATATCTTTGGCTGTTCTTTGCCTTTAACGCTGCTGCTTTTGGTACCCTTCCGTACGCTTTCTATCATCATTCCGGTTTATAACGAGGCCCGCACTATCCACCAAATTCTAGATGTGCTGCGTGAGCTGGAGCTGGTCAATAATATTGGAAAAGAGATTATTCTGGTCGATGACTGCTCCTCTGATGATTCGGCGACAGTAATTGAGGCGTACGCCGCCCGTTACCCCGCCTTAGGGCTTCGGCTGCTGCGCCACCGCGTAAACCAGGGCAAAGGCGCGGCCCTGCATACTGGCATCCGGGAGGCGACCGGCGAGTACGTGATTATTCAGGATGCCGATCTGGAGTACGACCCGGAAGAATATAACCTGCTCATCCGGCCCATTCTGCGGGGTATGGCCAACGTAGTGTTTGGCTCCCGCTTTATGGGCGGCCGGCCCCACCGCATCCTGTTTTTCTGGCACAGCATCGGTAACGGGCTTCTCACCTTCCTGTCGAACATGGTGACCGATCTGAACCTGACCGACATGGAAACCTGCTACAAGCTGTTCCGCCGCGACCTTATTCAGGGCTTGCAGCTGGAGGAAAAGCGCTTTGGCTTTGAGCCCGAAGTAACGGCCAAAATAGCGCGGGTACCGAATGTGCGCATCTACGAAGTCGGGATCAGCTACTACGGCCGCACCTACGCCGAGGGCAAGAAAATCGGCTGGCGCGACGGGTTCCGGGCTATATATTGCATTCTGAAGTACGGGCTGCTGGCTCGCTAGGACCGGCAGCAGCACCGGTTTCTTCTTTGTTCGGGCCCACCACCATGCGCCCTTGCCATCCCAACTATGCTTCTTTCTAAACAATATGCCACCCGGTGGCCGCTGCGCCTGGCGCTGGCTACCATGCTGGTTCTGCTGCTGTTTGCCTGGCATTTTTACCTGGAGCGGGCCGCCTATTACGACCTGGCCTACCACTTATTTATCTACCTGAAAGACAAGGCGCTTTTCGTGCAGAACCGGCGCTTTGTGGCCATCGTCACCCAGCTACCCACACTGCTGGCTTTGAAAGCCGGATTGCCACTGGATGCCGTGCTGCGGCTGTACTCGGTGGTATTTATTCTGTACTACCTGGGGGTTTTTCTGGCCTGCGCCTACTGGTTTCGCAACGAGCAGGTGGCCCTGGTTGTGGCCCTGCTCTACGTGCTGCTAGCGTCCCGAACTTTCTACTGGGCGCAGTCGGAGCTACCCCAGGGCCTGGCGGCACTGCTGCTGTTTTACGCCGGAGTGGCCCGACAAACACCTTTGCAACTGCGGTTTAGCACCTTGGCCCTGGCGGCGCTGGTACCGGTCTTTATCTTCGGGCACCCGCTTATCATCCTGCCGTTTCTCTTTATCTGGGCCTACGATTGGCTGCTGAACCGCCGGTTTCGGGATTGGGCGTACTACGGCATGCTGGCCCTAGCCCTGGGTATGTACCAGTTGCGCGCCATGCTTATTCCGCCTGGCTCGTATGAGGCAACCCACATGACCTTCACGCCCAATTTGGTCAAGTACTTTCCGAACTACCTGGCCATCGGCAGCTTCGATACTTTCTGGCAGCTGTGCACCCACGGCTTCCTGGCTTTGCCTTTGCTGCTGCTGGCACTTACCGTGTTCTACGTTTGGCAGCGTACTTGGCTGGCCTGGCTCCGGCTGGGGCTCATGTGGGGCTTTGTGGCCGGCTATACCTTTATTATTAACGTCTCGAACCCGGGCTACACCGAGGCTACTTACCTCGAAAACCTGTACCTGCCGCTTACGCTTTTCGTGGCGGTTCCCTTTGCTCTGGAGCTGCTGCCGGCCCTGGAGCGGCGCTGGAACGGGCGCGGCCCCGTGCTGGTGGCTTCCTTGCTGGCGGTGGTACTAGTGGCCCGGCTCGGGCTGATTTGGTACCGCCACGTGCCGTACACAGCGTATCAACAGTGGCTCAACCACTTGCTGGCCTACACCAGTACATATCCGGAGCGGAAGTTCATCATGTACCCCGATAATGTGGACCCGCACCGCCTGCGGGCCGGCTGGCCCTGGTGGGCATCGGCCAGTGAAACCATGATGGTCAGTGCCCGGCACAGCCCCGATTCGGTGCAGACCGTGCGGGTAGGCTGGGATATTGATCAGCTGGCCGAGGCTGGCTCGCACCCGGGCGTGTTGCTGGGGCCCTTTGAAACCATGAACACGGCCGACCTGCCCGCTACCTACTGCCGCTTCCCAAATACCGCCGTGTACCGCGTCCTCAATACCCTACCCCCACTCGATACGGCGGCCCTGCGGCCCTACATTGCCGCGCACCAGCAGGTGAAATTGTCGCTGCCCAGCGCGGTGCCGACTACGTGGCGGGCCGGCCGCCAGCAAACGGTACAGGTGCAGATAAACGTACCCCCGGCAGCCCAGCCCCTGCACTCAGGCACGCGGGTTCCCCACCCCACCCTGTTGCGCACGGCATTCTACAAGTCGCACGACTGGCCTTCCGACACGCACCCCATGGAAGTAGCCCTGGAAGTTGACGTCTGGCAGCCCTGGACGCAAACCGTGCCGCTGCAGGCGCCACGCCAGCCGGGTCGTTATACCTTCGAAATCAGCCTCATCAGCAAAGATTACCGCGACTGGCCCGTGCGCTTGCGCCTGCCGGTGGAGGTAGTAAACTAAGCAGCGCCCTCACAACACAGATCGGGCAGCAGTAGCAGAAATAAACAATTTTCCGCCGCTGCTGCCTGATCTATCAGTTGCAGACAAGTTATTTCTGACCGGCCAGCGTGATTTTCAGGTCGTCGAGGTAGACGGGCTCTTTGCTGTCGGCGCGCCATAAGTACACCAGCAGGCGGCTATCGGGCTTGGCGGTAGCGGGTAGGGTAATGGTTTGCTCCACGTACTGCCATTTGTTGAATCCCTTGGCCGCTTTCGCCAAATCAACTCCCACCCAAAGCAGAGAAGGTTCTTTATCCGTGGGGCCTTTCACCTCGGTAACCAGTTTGGCGGCGGCCTGCTCGCTGGGCAGCAGTACCCAGCCTCCTATAGTGAGTTGGCCGGGCCACTCGGGGGAGAGGCGGCTCAGCGCGTTCATGTAACCCAAGCTGAAATCCTGCCCCGGGCCTACCATGGTGCTGTAATTGCCCGTGTGGGCTTTGTCGCGGGTGAGCGTGGTGCGGGCGGGCAAATCGGCCAGCCAGCCATCTAAGTTCTCGAAGCTGGTAGCGGCGAGAGGCTGCGCGCCAGCCGTCACTTCCGCTTCAGGATTCGAGGAGCAACCGGTCAGCAACAGAGCCGGGAGCAACGCCGCAGTAAAGGCATGTTTAAGCATAGCAAGTCAAAAAGAAATTGGCTGACGAAAGCGCCGGACAGCAACAGGATTCCTACTCTAAACCAATCAGTTAGTAGGCAACAAAGACTCATACTGAATCTAGTAGTGCTTCAGTATGATTCAGGCCTATCTATTCCAGACGGGTTAGGGTCAGGTCGTCGAGGTAGGCGGGTTGGGCGGCACTGTTGCGCCATAGGTACACGCGCAGCTCCTTATCGGCCGTGAGGCCAGCGGGTAAAACAAACTCCCGTTTGAAGGGCTGCCACTGGTTTACTTCCTTGAGTTCATCGGCGAAATTGATGGACTGCCAGAACAGCTGTTTGCGGTTCTGGGCGGGGTCGGTTATTTCGATTACCAGCGTGGCAGTGCCATCTTTGCCGGCCCGCATGGCCCAGCCGTTTATCATCAGCTTGCTGATGCGGTTGGTGCTGGCCTTCCCCAAGGCGTTGGAATAGTTGAAGCTGTACTCCTGCGCGCCATCCACTTTTATTGAAAACCGGCCGGAGTGCGCTTGCTCGGTAGTCAGGGACGGAATGGGAGTACCCCAGCCGTCTAGGGCTTCAAAGTCATTAAAGGTAATCTGTTCGACAGAAGCAGCGCTAGGGGCGGGGGCTGAGCACGCCGTAGCTCCCGCTAACAAAGTGGCACCCAGCAGCCGGGGAAAGCAAAATTTCAGCATACGTAGCAATAAGGCCGTAAGGAGCCCGGCAAAGATAGAAGCTCCTGGAGGCCGGCCAAGCCGGAGTGCTAAAGCACGATAAGGATGTGGCACTTCACGGGATATCCCGTAGTTTTGACCACCGCGGGCACCCCTTTTTATCCATGGTCGCTCCTTTCCGCGTTCCGCATTTTAGAGGTTCTTGCTTGCATGAAGATATCCGTTGTTATTCCGGCCTATAATGAGGAGGAAAACCTACCGGAAATAGCGGCGCGGGTAAAAGAGCACCTGCCGGGCCGCTATGAGCGGGAGCTTATTTTCGTGGATGATGGCAGCACGGATGGCACCCAGCGCATTCTGCGGGAACTACGGGCCCAGGATTCCGAAATTCATTACGTCCTGCTTTCGCGCAACTTCGGCCACCAGAGTGCCCTGCGCGCGGGCATTGACTATGCCACCGGCGACTGTATTATCTCCTTGGATGCCGACTTGCAGCACCCACCCCGGTTGCTGCCTGAGTTGCTAGGGCACTGGCTTAATGGCTACGATATTGTATATACCCAGCGTGCCGACGATGAGCGCCTGCCGTGGCTGAAGCGGCAAACCTCGGCCGCCTTCTACCGCCTGATGAACAGTCTGTCGAGCGTTGATTTTGAGCCCGGCACGGCCGATTACCGCCTGATCGACCGGCGGGTAGCCGAGGCCGTGCGCAACAGCCCTGACGTGGATTTATTCCTGCGGGGCTTCGTGCACTGGGTGGGGTTCCGGCAGAAGCGCGTGGCTTACACGCCGGATGCGCGCTTCCGAGGCAAAACCAAGTATACGGTCCGCAAAATGGTGAAGCTGGCCCTCAATGGTATTACCTCGTTTAGTGTTCGACCCCTGCATTTCGCTACCCTGGCCGGCATGGGCATCTCGGTGCTAGCGTTTTTGTACGCCTTATATGCGCTTTATATTCTGGTGTTCACCCAGGATGCCGTGCCGGGCTGGGCCTCCGTGCTAATCAGCGTGCTCTTTATTGGGGGCATTCAGCTGCTGGTGCTGGGCATCATGGGCGAGTACCTGGGTAAGCTCTTCGTGCAGGCCAAGCAGCGTCCACCCTACCTGGTTCGGGAAACTGACCCGGGCCTGGCCGACCTGCGCCCCGTGCGCCCCCCTTCCGATTCCTTGGCTTCTGACTCCGCCCTATGATTTCGCCCCGAACACTACCGCGCCCTACCACTACCGACCGGTACTGGCTGGCAGCACTGGTAGCGCTTCACCTGATTATACTCTGGCTTCGGGTTGGGCCCCTGCTCCTGCATCCTTCCCAGTACCTGTTCACCACCGGCGGCGACGGTCTTAAGTCGTACTTTTCCCTGCTCTATTACCTGCAGGCCGACCACGGAATGCAGTTTACGGGCATGCACTACCCTTACGGTGAGCTGCTTCTCTTCACCGACGGCTTCCCACTGCTAGCCTGGATTCTCAAGGTCTGGAAAAACTTGTTTGGGCTAAGCCTGCACGATGCCCTGGGCGTTTTCAACCTTACGGTGCTGCTTTCCTCGGTGCCGGCTACTCCGCTGGTGTACACCCTAATTCGGCGGGGCGGGGTAGCGCCTTGGTTTTCCACCCTTAGCGCCCTGTGCATTGTCTTTCTTTCACCCCAGTTTCACCGCATTGGGGGGCACTATACTCTGGCTATTCCGGTGGTAGTGCCGCTACTCTGGTACGTGCAGCTGCGCGTAACGGAAGCGGCTACGCTGCCGGCTCGGGTTCGGTGGGTAGCCCTGTATACCCTGGCCACGGTGCTGCTGGCCCTGATCCATCCGTATTATCTGCTGCACGCGCTGCTGCTGCCCGCCGCTACGGCCCTGGTGCTGCTGGTGCAACAGGCCGCAAGCCGGCTGCCGCGGTGGTGGCATATGCCGGCTTGGCTGCTGGCTACGGGGCTGCTGCCGGTGGTGCTTTTTCAGGCCTGGATCAGCTGGCTCGACCCCATCACCGATCGGCCCACCAACCCTTACGGCTTCTTTGTGTACCACTCCAGTCCGGCCGCCGTGTTCGGGCCGGCTATTGAGCCATTTAAGTCCGTCTTTCGGTTTATTTTCCATACCGGCGACCCTGCTTTTGAAGGCGTGGCCTACGTGGGCTTGCCGGTAGTGCTGGGCCTAGTGCTGTGGATAGTACGCGTAGGCTGGCACCTGGTACACCGCCATTGGCGGCGGGTGCTGCGCCCCACCCTCCCCAATTCTTTGCAACCCACCGTATGGGCCGCGGGGCTGGTGCTGGCCTTTGCCATGTGTCTGCCTTTTAAGCTACCCGGCTTCGAGCCCTTGCTAGACTGGCTGCCCGCACTTAAGCAATTCCGCTCCCTGGGCCGCTTTACCTGGATTTTCTATTACGTAGCCGCGGTGCTGGCCGCCGTGCAGTACTGGCAGCTCTACCGGTTTCTGCGCCAGCGCGGTGCGGCCCGGGTAGGGCAGCTGATCATGGTGATAGTGCTGCTCGTCTGGGGGTTAGAAGCGAAGTATCAGTTAGAAGCTATTACCCGACCCCTGCTGGCTAACCGCGTGGCCGATACCTTCCTCCGGCCCGGCAACAACTACGCCGAGCTCCTCGCCCGCTCCGGCCACTACCCCGATCAGTACCAGGCTATTCTACCTATGCCGTACTTTTCGCTGGGCTCCGAGAAGTTTGACTTGTCAGGTATCATCGACGTAAGCGCGGCCGAAAGCTTCCGGGCGGCACTCAGCCTGCACCGGCCGGTGGCCGCCACCATGATGTCACGCACCTCCACGGAGCAGACGCTACGCCTGCTAGAGCTGTTTTCCTCTGACCTAACGCCTAAATCGTGGCCTAGCCGCCTACCCTCTCAGCAGCCACTGCTGGTGGTAGCCTCCCGCCGTGACGCCCTGCGGCCCGCCGAGCAAGCCTTGCTCCGGCGCGGGGCAAAGCTGCTGACGGAAACGCCCCTGGTTCAGCTCTATGAGCTGCCGCTCTCGGCCTTTACTACCCAGCGGCCGGCCACCGAGCGCGCCTGGTTTACGGCCCACCAGGCGGAGCTGCTTCGCGAGGG
The DNA here is from genome assembly GCF_023101345.1 of Hymenobacter sublimis. Classification (NCBI taxonomy): domain Bacteria; kingdom Pseudomonadati; phylum Bacteroidota; class Cytophagia; order Cytophagales; family Hymenobacteraceae; genus Hymenobacter; species Hymenobacter sublimis. Next base: position 4,480,401 of record NZ_CP095848.1, on the reverse strand, counting down.
GGAACTGTGGCGCACGGCCCCCGGACCGGCGGTTATCTGGCGCAGCTTTCAGGAGAAAACTGCGCCGGGCGGCGTAAGCTTCACCCGCCCTGGCGCCGCCCACGCCGCCAAAGGCATGCTTCCCATCTTCGATGGTTCCCTGCCCGGCGCAACGGACACAACAACCTACGAACTGAGCATCTGGGCCTACGCCAAAACTTCCGACTGGCTGCCCTACATCAGCTACCGGCAGCTAACGCCCGAAGGTCAAGAGCTGGAACGCCTGGACTTGTCTCTGAAGGAATCCACTGAAATCCACGGCGACTGGGCCCGCTTCAGCCTGCCCATTCGCCTGCGCAACCCGGCCAACCGAGTAAAGGTAGAAATGGGTGGAGCCGATATTGTGGTGGATGACCTGCTGATCCGGCCCCGCAGTACCCACGTGTACTGGCTTGATGCTCAGCAGCAACCCGTGCTCAACGGCTCTCCGCTAGCGAAATAGTCCTTGACCACTGAAAAGTCCGGCCGGTGCAGTTCCCCCAAATCAGGAAGCCGCACCGGCCGGACTTTTTACTACCTGCTGCCAGGTATTTACTCAACAGCCGTTACGGTCAGGTCATCCAAGTACACCGGGGCCGAACCGCCGGTGCGCCATAGGTACATCTGAAACTTGTTGGTGGGTGTCACACTCTCGGGCACGGTTAGCTCATTGCTGATTTCCACCCACTTCCCATACTGGCCTTTCACGGCGGCCACCACGTCGAGGCCATCCCACACGGCGGGCTTGGCATCGGGAGCCGGATCAGTTATTACGGTCACCAGTTTGGCGCCAGCCTGGGCGCCAGACACGAATACCCAGGCGTTGATCTTAAGCTTTTTAGGCCGGGTATCGTGCATCTTGCCCAGCTGGTTGGTGTAGGTACGGCCGTATTCGGTGGTGCCATCTACTTTCAGCGAGTACTGGCCAGAGTGGGCTTTTTCGCGGGTGAGGGAAGTGGTATTCAAGTCGTTCACCCATCCTTCTAGGCTTTCGAAATCGTTCGAAATTAAGGTGTCGTGGTTCTTGGGGGAGGCTTTTTCACCACAGCCAGCCAGGCTCAGCACCAGCAGGGCCCAGGGTAATTTTTTCATCACGCGAAGAAGTGCTAATAGGTTCAGAATGTAAAAGTAAAGGTATTTGCCAGCCATCAGGTTACGCTTTTGTAATCTACCGCATCAGTATAGCGGGGCGTGAGTACCGGCGTTTAACAACGGGCGCTGCTACCGGCGAGCTAGGGAAACTGCTACCCGTAGGGCACACCTGACCGCGGGTTGATGTTGGAAACCAAACGTAGCGAGCTTAGCCATTAGAATCTGACTATCTGCTCACTACGGACAACTCAGCCTGGGTAGCAGGCATGGAGTTAACTCATTCCGTACTTTCGCCTTATGCAAGTTCAATACGAGGCTCTTTATCATCAACTAGAGGAAAATCACTGGTGGTTTCGGGGGCGGCGCGACATTGTGTTTGACCAGATAAAGCGCCTGGGTTTGCCGGCTACGGCGGCTATTTTGGAAATTGGGTGCTCTGGCGGGCCCCTGCAGCAGCAGCTACGAGAGGCCGGCTTCCATAACCTGACCGGCATCGACATCAGCGAAACAGCCATTGCTTTGGCCCACCAGCGCCAGATTCCGAACGTGTCGGTAATGGACGGAGCCCGGCTGAACTTTCCGGATGCTTCCTTTGACCTGGTAGTCGCCTCCGATGTATTGGAGCACATTGAGGACGAGCAGCAGGCCCTGCGCGAGTGGCGACGGGTGCTGCGGCCCGGTGGGCAGCTGCTAGTGTACGTACCTGCGTATCAGCAGCTTTGGAGCCAACACGACGTGGTAAACCGCCACTTCCGCCGCTACACCGGGACTACCCTAAAACAGGCCCTGCAAACCAGCCAGCTGCAGGTGCTGCGCCATTCATACTGGAACTTCTCCCTGTTTTTCCCAACCTACCTGATCCGGCAAGCCCAGCGCCTGACCAGTGGCACGAAGCCCGCGGAGACTGGTGGTACCGGGGACTTGGCTGCCCTACCCCAGCCCCTGAACCGCTCTCTAATCTGGCTGTTGCAGGCTGAAAACCGCCTGCTGCGCCACCTGAACCTGCCGGTGGGCGTGAGCGTGTTTGCCCTGGCCCGTAAGCCGGTTTCCTGAACATGCACCCGCTTGCTTCCCCACCCGCCCCGCCCGTGGACCTATCCGTTATCATTCCCATTTACAACGAAGAAGCCAACATTCCGGCTCTGTATGAGCGGCTGCGGGGCGTGCTGGATCCTATGCAGTTGCCTGGCGGCTACGAGTTTATCTTTATTAACGACGGCTCCCGCGACCATTCCCTGGTCCTAATTCAGACTCTGGCCCTGCGCGACCCGCGGGTGCGCTACCTCGATTTCAGTCGCAACTTCGGGCACCAGATTGCCGTGACGGCTGGCCTCGACCGGGCCGGGGGCCAAGCTGTGTGCATCATCGATGCCGACTTGCAGGACCCGCCCGAGTTGATTCCGCAGTTGCTGGAAAAGCTTCGGGAAGGCTACGAGGTAGTGTACGCCAAGCGCCGCTCCCGCCAGGGCGAAAGCGCCGCCAAGAAGCTTACTGCCAAGTTATTTTACCGCATTCTGGCCAGCATCACCCACATTTCCATTCCCGTAGATACCGGCGACTTCCGAGTTATTTCGCGCAAGGTGGTAGAGGCCCTGCGCCGCATGCCCGAGCAGAACAAGTTTATTCGGGGGCAAATTTCCTGGATTGGCTACCGCCAGACCTACCTGGAGTATGACCGGGCCGAGCGGGCGGGCGGGGAAACTGGCTACACCTACCGCAAAATGTTCAAGCTGGCCCTTGACGGCATCACGGCCTTCTCCGACGTGCCCCTGAAGGCGGCTACCGTCAGTGGCTTTATCGTGTCGGGCATTGCGTTTCTGGTCATGCTCTACACCCTGTACTCCCGTTTCGTCACGAAAGAGTACGAGCCCGGCTGGCCTTCCTTAATGGTAAGCATCTTGTTTCTGGGCGGCGTGCAACTGATTGCCGTGGGTATTATTGGCGAATACATTGCCCGACTTTCCGCCAACGTGCGCCAGCGGCCCCTGTATATTGTGTCGGATTCCAACTTGCCCGAGCCCCCGGCCCAACCCCAGCGGTAGGCGGGCGGCAGGGCCTTACGCCCTTCTGCCCATGCTGCAGCTCTGCAACTTCATCAACGGCGAGCTTCAACCACCCGCCGCCGGCCGCTACCTGCCCCTGCTTAACCCCGCCACCGGCCAGGTATTCGGGCAGGTACCCAACTCGGATGCGGCTGATGTGGACCGGGCGGTGCAGGCCGCTACGGCCGCTTTTCCGGCTTGGCGGGCCCTACCGGCCGAAGAGCGGGGCCGCCGCCTGGTGCGCCTTGCGGAGTTGATTGACCAGAACCTGGAAACCCTGGCCCAGGCCGAAAGCCAGGACAATGGCAAACCGCTGAGCTTGGCCCGCACCCTGGACATTCCGCGAGCGGCCAGCAATTTCGCCTTCTTCGGCACGGCTGCCCAGCATTTTGCCACCGAAACCCATCTGCAGGAGGGCGTAGCGCTCAACTATACGGTGCGCCATCCGGTGGGCGTGGTGGCGTGCATCTCGCCCTGGAACTTACCGCTCTACCTCTTTACCTGGAAAATAGCACCAGCCCTGGCCGCCGGCTGCTGCGTGGTAGCCAAGCCCTCGGAAGTCACGCCCTACACGGCCTTTCTACTCAGCGAGTTAAGCCGAGAGGCCGGGCTACTGGCGGGAGTACTTAATATTGTGCACGGTACGGGTCCGGGCGCTGGCCAAGCCTTAGTGGAGCACCCGGGCATTCGGGCTATCAGCTTTACCGGGGGCACGGCTACCGGGGCCCACATTGCTCGCACGGCCGCGCCGCAGTTCAAAAAACTCTCCCTGGAACTGGGCGGCAAAAACCCTAACCTCATTTTCGCCGACTGCGACCTGGACGCCGCCGTGCAAACCAGTATCCGCAGCTCCTTCGCCAACCAGGGCCAGATTTGCCTCTGTGGCTCACGCATCTTCGTGGAGCGTAGCGTGTACGAGCCGTTCAAAGCCGCCTTTCTGGCCCAGGTGCAGGCGCTGACCGTTGGTGACCCGCTGGAGGCAAGCACCCAGCAAGGGGCCATTGTTAGCGAAGCACACCTGAATAAGATTCTCTCCTACATCGACTTGGCCCACCAGGAAGGCGGCCGGCTACTAGCGGGCGGGCAGCGGGTGCAAGTACCCGGTCGTTGCGCCGAGGGCTATTTTCTGCAGCCCACGGTATTCGAAGGCTTAGCCCCTGACTGCCGCGTGAACCAAGAAGAAATATTCGGGCCCGTTGTTACGCTTACTCCCTTCGACCACGAAGAAGAAGCCCTAACCTGGGCTAACAGCACTGACTATGGCCTTTCCGCCACCGTCTGGACCCGTGACCTAGCTCGGGCTCACCGGGTAGCCCACCAGCTGCAAGCCGGCGTGGTATGGGTAAACACCTGGCTGCACCGCGACCTACGCACGCCGTTCGGGGGCATGAAAAACTCCGGCCTGGGGCGGGAAGGCGGCCTGGAAGCCCTACGCTTTTTCACTGAGGCGCAGAACGTGTGCGTGAAGCTCTAAGAAAGGGACTTTCTACCCTTCTAACACACCCGCGTAGACATCCGTCAAGGCAATGCGGCAATTAATGCTACTCAATTCCAGGACTGTTTGACGGTCAGAGGTTTCAACGAGAATCCAGCGCCCTTGCTCATCCCGGGTGTGCAACTCGGCGTGGACGCTTTGGGAGTCAAGCAACAGGTACTGCTGCAGGCCCGGAATCTGACGGTACAGAAAGAATTTGTCGCCCCGGTCGTGGCTTTTGGTAGTCGGCGACAGTACTTCTACTAGCAACGTGGGATTAAGCAGCGTATCAGGCTTGGTGTTATCCTCAAATCGAGGCTGACCGCAGACCACCGTCAAGTCTGGATACACAAACGTGGACTCACTCAGGACCTGCACGCGCTGGTCGCTGCCCACCACCGAGCAGTTTTTGCCTTTGAGCTGGAAGTGAATCTCACCCCCAAGATTGGCGGCTATCCGGTTGTGGGCAAAACTGGCCCCAGACATGGCCCGGATTTCGCCGTCCCAGTACTCGTGTTTGTGTTCAGCTTTGCGTTCGGCTTCGAGGTAGTCCTCAGGCGAAACGTAGGATAGTGGTGTAGCGGGCAGTCCCATGGTGCAGTAGAAAAACGTCAGGCAAGATACCAATTCTGCCCTGGCGGGGCCAGCCCTACCTGTCGGCCCAGTTGGGAGTGCACGGCCTACTTCAAAAGTGCTTTTAGCTGGCCGTGTTCAGAGTAAAAACTTCGGTTGGTTCTTTACCGGTAGCTAAGCCGTCATTTTACCCGAAAAAATCTGCTTGAGAGCTTTATGTCAGCTAGTCCAGCTTGGCTAGGGCAGCTTCCAGATCAGTGAGGGTGGTTTCCTGGAAGTGCAGCGTATCGGAAGGAGCGCCGCCGGTGGTAGCCTCCCGGCGGGCCAGGAAGGGCGTGCCGTTTTCGTAGCGTAACCCAAGCACTACCACGGCCGCCCCACTGGGAGCCGTAGCAAATTGGTAGCCAGCGTCCTGGGGAGTACCAGCCAGCACTATGCGGCGGCCCGGAATGAGCAGGCGCACGGTGGTATGGTCCCCGTCGGCGGGGGTAGCGGAGGGCACGTAGAGCGCCGCCGCCGACCCGGCCCACGGCTGCCCCACGGCCAGCCAGCCCAGCTTGGTGGGCTGCAAGGCATTTGGAGCCGGGGCCAGTTCATCCGAAGCAGCCAGGGTTTCCTCTTCCTCCGCTGGCTCAGGCAAAGCGGCCGGCTCCGGGGCCGAGGCCATACCAGCTTGAAAATTAAAGCGAATGGGCAAAACCATTTTCACCTTCACGAAGCGTCCATCCTGCTGCCCCGGGGTCCAGCGGCCGGAGGTTTGGCGCAGCACCCGCAGCACTTCTTCGTCGCAACCGTCGCCGAGGCCGCGCAGGATGCGGGGCGCCCGAACCCGGCCGGCCTCATCCACCACAAAAGAGGCGAAGACCAGTCCCTGCGTCTGGCGCTCCTGGGCCTGGCGGGGGTAGCGAATCAGGCGGTTAATATCGGCGGGGCCTTGGCCGTAGCGGGGCATCTGCTGGGCCGTGGTGTATATCTGTTCCGACGCCGCAGTGGTAGCCGAAGTCTCACTTTCCAGCCACCGCACTGGCGCGGCTGGGGCCGCTTGCCCGTAGAAAAGCGGGTGCGCCGAGTGGCCGCCGGCTAACTCTAGCTGCAAGCTGCGGCCAGTTGCCAGCAGTAGCTGTTGCCCCGCAGCCGTGGCTCGTACCAGCACGGCCCCGGTCAGTTCCAGGGGGGCGCCAGCTAGCGTTTCGGTCAGCAGGTTAGAGAGCAGCATGTCGGAAGCGGCGTAGCACTCTTTGAGTTCCACCCACACGGCACCAGTAGCGGGCCGCTGGCGGCTATCCACCAGAGAGCCGGCCGGAATGCGGACAACGGTACCTTCGCGGCCGCGCACTTCGGCAGGCTTGGTGGGGTCAATCTGGAAATACTCGCTGGCTTTCAGGGTCAGGTCATGAAGGCGGGCTTCGGCGGGCGGCGCTTCGGCCCCCAAGCCGGCGGGCCGGCGGGTGCTGCCCCGGTACACAATCAAAGGGGCCCGGCGGCTGGTGGGCTGCTCCAGACGGTGCCAGTCGCGGCGCACGGGGGTAGCGCCCACGGGCTGGGCCAGAGAATCGTAGGCTAGGGAATCAGCCAGAGCGGGGGCGGCGGCAGGCTCGGGGCGTTGGGCGGTGCGCTCCGGCTGACAGGCTGCTAGCAGCGTACCGGTTATGCTCAGAAAAAGGAGACGAATCGGGGTAGACATCGGCATAGGGTCACTCTACGCGGTAAACACCGGTTTTATTGATCCAAGGTTACGCTTTTCTGCTAAATAGTTGAGTGAAAATAGGTTTAGTTCTATTCATCTTTGCTTCTGCGGCCCGGTGGTGCGTCTGCTGCTACGGCCAAGTCCTTTTCTTTTAGCCTTTCCGCGTATGCTAGACCTTGTTATTGATGCGCGCCAAGCGGCCCTGAGCCCCGGCTTTGAGGTGCGCCGCATTCTGCCTTACCGCCTGCGCCGCATGCTAGGCCCCTTCATTTTCATGGACCACGCCGGGCCAGTTAATTTCGCCCCGGAAAAGCTGCCCGAGCTGGATGTACTGCCTCACCCCCACATTGGCCTGAGTACGGTTAGCTACCTGTTCGGGGGGCAGGTCACACACCGCGACAGCCTCGGGGTGGAGCAAATTATTCGGCCAGGTGAGGTCAACTGGATGACGGCCGGCTCGGGCATTGCCCACTCTGAGCGGTTTGAGGACCCGGCCGCCCTGGCTGGCGGAGCGTTGGAAATGATTCAGACCTGGGTGGCCCTGCCCGAAAAAGACGAGGAAACTGACCCCGCTTTCACTAATTACCAGCCCCAAGAGCTGCCCATCTTCACGGAATCCGGCGTGTGGATGCGCCTGATTGCCGGCGACGCCTTCGGCCTGCGTAACGAGGTGCGCACTCATTCGCCGCTGTTCTACCTGCACGTGGTGCTGCAACCCGGGGCCCGGTTTGGCCTGCCCCGCGGCTACCCCGAGCGTGGCGCCTACGTGGCCAAAGGCCTGGTAGAAGTGAACGGCCGCAGCTACGGCCCCGGCCAGCTGCTGGTTTTCACCCCCAGCATCGACCCGGTGCTGATTGCCCGCGAAGCCAGTACCTTAATGCTGCTGGGTGGCGAGCCACTTGGAGAACGGTTTATCTGGTGGAATTTCGTGTCCTCGAAGCGGGAGCGTATCGAGCAGGCCAAAGCTGACTGGCAAGCCGGCCGCATTCTGCTACCTCCCAACGACAACCAGGAGTTTGTGCCCCTGCCCCAGGACAAAACCCGCCCTGCTGGTACCGGCTCACCGCCCCCGCAGGCATTGTCGTAGGGTCTCACCCTCCGGCCCCCTCTCCCGCATTCCGCGCATCAAGCGGCGTAGGGGGAGCCTGACGAGTCTGGCAGCCGCCCCGGCGGCTCGCGCCTCCGGAACGGCTACCGGCTTCTATATGGGGGTGAAGCCTATGCTATGTAACGCGAAGTTCCACTTCGCGACCCGCCTGAACGTCACCCACACGAGGACTGTTCTAGCGGGTCGCGAAGTGGAACTTCGCGTTACATCGTTTAAACGAGGTAGCAGTGCTTGAGGCGAGAGCCGAAAATGCTGCGTAGAATGGCCTACGTCTGACTCCCCCTCTCCACGGGATACTGCGCATGAAGCAGTTGCGGGGCCGGGGGGGTGAGACAACCCTACAAGTTCTTCAGCACGAAATCCGTCATCTGGCGGTAGAGGTGCAGGCGGGTGTTGCCGCCGTAGATGCCGTGGTTGCGGTTGGGGTAGTAGAGCGTCTGGTAGTCTTTGTTGGCCTTAATCATGGCTTCGGTGAAGGCTACCGAGTTCTGAAAGTGCACGTTGTCGTCGCCGGTGCCGTGCACTAGCAGGAGCTTGCCCTTCAGCTTGTCGGCGTACTGTACGGGCGAGTTGTCGTCGTAGCCCTGGGGGTTCTGCTGAGGCGTTTTCAGGAACCGCTCGGTGTACACGGAATCGTAGTAACGCCAGTTGGTTACGGGTGCTACCGACACGCCCATCTTGAAGATATCGGCGTTTTTGGTCATGGCCAGGGCCGTCATGTAGCCCCCGAAGCTCCAGCCCCAGATGCCAATGCGCGACTTGTCCACGTAGGGTAGAGTAGCCAGGTACTTGGCGCTTTCGGCTTGGTCAATGGTTTCCAGTTTGCCCAGGTTGGCGTAGGTGCTTTTCTTGAAGGCCGCGCCCCGGGCGCCGGTGCCGCGGTTATCGACGCTCACAATGATGTAGCCGTTCTGGGCCAGCAACTGGTGCCAGAGGTAGTTAGTGAAGGCAATGCCCCCGCCCACATCGTCCTTCACGGTCTGGGAGCCGGGGCCGCCGTACACGTACATGAGCACGGGGTATTTCCTGCTGGCATCGAAGTTAGCGGGTTTCAGCACCGAGGCGTTCAGCTCTACCCCTTCGGCCGTTTTGAAGTTGATAAACTCCAGCTTGCCCAGGTTGTATTGGGTCAACTTCTGGCGCAGGGCGGCGTTGTCTTCCAGCACTTTCACCAGCTTACCGTCCTGACCGTTGCGCAGGCTTACTATCTGAGGCTCACCGGCCTGGGAGTGGTAGTTGAGGAAATAGCGGGTGTCGGCGCTCATGTTCACGGCGTCGTTGCCGGAGCCGGCTTCGCTGAGGCGGGTTTTGCCTTTGCCCTTCAAATCTACGCGGTAGAGGTGGCGCTGCAGGGGCGAGGCTTCGGTGCTAGTGAAGTACACCAGGCCCTTCTTCTCATCAAACCCATCAATGCTGGTGATTTCCCAGTTGCCCTTAGTAAGCTGGCGCGTCAGCTTGCCGTTCATGTTGTATAGGTAGAGGTGGCGGTAACCGTCCTTTTCGCTGCTGAACAGGAACTCCTTGCCACCGGCCAGATAGCGCAAATCGTCGTTTACTTCCACGTAGGCCGGGTCGGTATCGGTCAAGACTACCGTGGTTTTGCCGGTAGCGGCGTCGGCATGCAGAATCTCCAGCTTGTTCTGCAGGCGGTTCATGCGCCGGATGCTGAGCAGGTTGGGCGTCTGGGTCCAGATGATGCGCGGAATGTACTGGTCCCGCTCCGGGCCCACGTCCATTTTGGTGTTTTTGCCGGCGGCCACATCATAGGTTGAAATGCTCACGATGGAGTTTTTTTCGCCAGCCTTGGGGTACTTATAGCGGTAGTCTTTGGGGTAGAGCGGGCCCCACTCCTGCATGTTGTACTCGGGCACCTCCGTCTCATCGAAGGTGTAGTAGGCCAGCTGCCGGGAGTCGGGCGACCATTGGAAACCCTGGGCAAACTCGAATTCCTCCTCGTACACCCAATCAGTACCGCCGTTGATGATGCGGTTCTGGGCTCCGTCTGTCGTCACGGCGGTTTCCTGCATGGTAGCCAAATCGACTACAAACAGGTTGTTGTCGCGCACGAAGGCCACGCGCGTCCCGTCGGGCGAGAAGGTAGCATAGAGTTGCTTGCCGGCCGTTTTGCTTAGGGGCACCAGTTGCTTACTACCCTGGTCGTACACGAAGAAGTACGACTTGCTAGAGCGACGGTAAATCGGCTCGGTATCGGTGCTGAACAGGATTTTGGTTTCGTCGGCGTTGAAGCTGTAGCCGTCCACGTCGAGGGGCTGGCTCTGGCCGGGCAGCTTCAGATCAGCGCCATTGACCAGAGTTTTCACGGGTTGGCCGGTCGTCACGTCGTTCTGCACCAGGTTGCCCTGGCTGAGCGAGGAGTAGTAGCGGCCATCCTTCATCCAGTTGAAGCCGGGCACCGAGCGGGCCTGAAACGTGCCCTTCTGCCAGATGTCTTCGAGGGTAATGTTTTGTTTTTGCTGGGCAAATGCGGCGGGCGCGCTGCCGGGTAGCACGGCCGGGCTGGCCGTCGTCAGAAACAGGGCCAGGCCCAGGGAGCGGAAATTCATGCGGGGTTAGGTAAAATGTCGGCGGGAATCAGCCGTTAAGGTAGGAAATGCGGGCAGCATGGTTGCACGTGGCCGGGGTTTCTGGCTGAACCGTGCCCCGCTCCCGACCGTTCCGCCAGGGCGTTTGCTCTTGCTGCTAACTAATCAGGCCCAAATTCCGACCTTCGTGGCTATGCGCTTTCGTTTTCTAGTTCTGCTGCTATTTCCCGCCCTGTTCACGGCCTGCGAGCCGGGCCTGGAGTCGGGGCCACGCGTTGATTTAATCGGGAGCTCCCGCTTCAGTACCGCCGACCGCCGCCTCACCAGAGCCGGGGATACCGTGGCCGTCAAGATGTTCGCAGAAGCCGATGACAGTCCGATTACGCGCCTGACCATCACGGCGGAATACTTGCCCGTGCCGGAGCCCATTATCTATCCTACTACCACTGACGAGCTGAACAACCTGAGGCCGCGCACCTACACCTACCTTGATTCGGTGCTGAACCCGGCCACCAGCAATGCAAACCGTGTGGCGTTTGAGCACGTGCTAAGCTCGCGCACCACGGCCGGGCTGGAGGTATGGCGCTACGAGGCCACCGACGAAGAAGGCCGCAGCGGCAAGCGCAGCCTACGCCTGCGCTACAGTCGCTCTGATTCGGCCCAGGCTTATCATAGTTACTCCGTGCCAGTTCAGGCGCCGGCGCGAGGAACTTTCGGCCGGCGCAGTTTCCTAGCCCTGCGCGAAGGGCTGGTGTTTCCTAAATTTTCGGTACACAGCCTAGCCGCGAATCAAGCTATTGTCGACCTTGTATACCTGCCTGCGCGTGATACCAGAGCCCCTACCCTAACCACAGCCCTCGATGATACGTTGGGGTTGAAATGGAGCACGCGCCGCGGCACGCTGATCCGGCGGACATCACTAAACGCGGCGGCTTTTTCGGGTGCCGCTACTCTTGCTGCCTTCACCACGGCCTTTACCCAGGGTGCCGAGTTTACCCCGCGCACTACCAGCACAGGAACGCTGACCAAAGGCCAAGTTATTGCCTTCCAAACCCCAGCACCTGACAGCAAGTACGGCTTGGTGCTGGTGCAGGACATCATCACTACCAGCATCCCGACGCTGGTACTGGAAGTTAGAATCAGCAAGTAATCGGGCCCGAAGCCTACGTAGCGCCAGGGTCCATACTAACACAAGGGGTTCCTCATTCAATGAGGAGCCCCTTGTATTGGTGCATAGTATATAGCAGGCGCTAGAATAAGAAGCCGGCCGTGAGGGTAGTCGTGAACCGCTTGTCCTCCACATCGATGGCGGGCGTTTTTTGCGGATTCGCTAGCTCGTAGGGCGTGTATACTTGGTTGCCCGAGGAGTATACCCCGGCTACGTCCAGGAAAAAATTCTTTTGGCGCAGCCCTAGCCCGCCTGTGTAGAAATTCTGGCTTCGGTCTATACGGCTGTTGTTTTTGTACGGGTCGCCGTAGTGGGCGAAGCCGGCCCGCACCCGAAAGATATCGAGGCGCAGTTCCCCACCTACCCGCAGGTTTACAGTCGACTGATACTGCTGCTTGATGGCATCGTTGGTAGGGCCCAAGTCGGTAGGATCTACGCCGCTGCTGTTGGTATCAGTGTCATCGTAGCCAAAACGAGCCTGCCCGTAGTTCACGTATTCTGCGTCGGCACTCACGAAACCATATTTGCCCAGCACCAGCGCCGCGCCCCCCGTAGCCCGGAAAGGCGACGTGAGGGTGTAACCCAAATCCTCGGCCGGAAAGTTGGCGTTGCCCGAGGAAAAAGTGCTGCCGTTTGGCAAGGTAATGGGCGTATCGTAGGCTACGTCCAAGGAAGCGCTGTACGTTTCGACCAGCTGGGAGTAGGTAGGCGACTGCACCGAAGCGCCCAAACGTAAGACGTCGTTAGGTCGGTAAATGACCCCGAGGCGAGCATTAACACCTGTGCCGCGGGTTTGAATATTTTCCCGCAAATTCAGATTGGCAAAGGCAGTGCCGGGGGCGCTACTAGGCGCCGCTGGGTCAGTGGCTGTTAGCGTAGATACTACGTTGTAGCGTGTGCTTACAATGCCAATGGCTCCGCCTACGTACAGCTTATCTTGGTAACTATTCGCGTAGCCGAAGTCAAACTGCGTCTGGCCACCGCTGCGCTGAATAGTCTCGCGTTGCGTGAGCTGACCCGTCGCGTCGTAGTCCCCTGGAATGTAGGCTCCTTCATCATCCCGCTCCGTTAGCAAGGCCTCGTAGGCGAGGTCGTCCAGAATCGTTAGCTGATCAAGAGGCACATTATTAAGCCGCTCCAGGATATCCTGGTCCAGGGGCGGGGTAGCAGAGTAGCGCAGGTTCTGGTTGAAGTCGTTGATGCGGTTCAGGCCAAAAGCAAAGGTTCCACCGCGCCACGGGGTAGGGTTGTCCCCATCGGGCCGGCGGCCAGAAAAGGCAATACCTAAACTTCCGATTTGCAGGTAGTTGCGCGAGTCGGAGCTGCTGGTACCAAAAGCTTGAGTGGAGATATTGCTAGAACCAAACCCAGGCGAGAAACTGATTTCCGAGCGCTGAAACAGGCCTAGCCCCGCCGGGTTAGTCAAGATACTTCCGAAGTCGGCACCCACCGCGGAGCTGGCGCCCCCGATGCCCAGGGTACGCGCCGTGCCGCCAATTTGCGTACGGGAAAAGCGCAGCGCGTCCGATGCGCTTTGGGCAAAGCCGTAGCTAGCCGGGCCGAGCAACGCCGCGGCCAGGTAATATTTCAGGTTTTTCATGTGGGTGAGAATAAGCGCCGGCTCCCTTTGGAGCCGGCGTTACACATAAAATAAAAATGAGTTGCCCGAGGGCCCGGTTACTTAGTTACCCCGGCCCCGACCGCCGCTGCTGCTTCCGCCGCCTCCACTGCTGCGGGTTCCGCTGCTTCCGCCACTGTTGCCGCCGCCATCAAAGCTGCGGGAAGGCTGGGAGTAAGAACGTGAGGGCTCAGAGTATGAGCGGGATGGTTGCGAGTACGAGCGGCCCGATTCCGAAGAGCCCGAAGACTCAGAGTAGGTACGGGTAGGCTGCTGGTACACTCGCTCCCGACGCGGCTGCGCAACGGTTCCGCCGGCCTCGCTGGCCTGACTGCGCGTGCCCGCCGTATTATCCCAGGCGCGGCGGCTACGGGTGGGCTCGGTGCCAGCTTCCGTGGCGGCTCCCGTGTTGTTTTCGCTGAGTACGCGCCACCGGCGCGCGGGCGGCGCCGTGGTGGTAGGTGTAGCTTCCGCTACCCGGCCCTCAGTTGCGGTAGGAGTTGTCGGCTGCGCTCTGTCACCCGGAAGCGCGTCGCGGTAGCGGCCGCGCCCACCGGTAGGCGAAGCGGCCGGCGTGGCGGTAACGCCCGCCGAGTTGCTGGCGCCGGGCGCTACCAGTCCGCTTTCGGCCATGTCGCTGCGCGTGCGGCTGCCCACTACGGGGCGGGGCGTATTATCGGTGGAGCCGCCCGCGGTGCTGTTCATCTGGCTGCGGGTGCCCGTCACAACGGAGCGTTGCACTCGGTCATAACCTCTACCCCCAAAGTAGCCGCCCCCGCCGTAGCCGCCACCACCATAGTAGCCACCGCCATAGTAGTTACCAAAGCCGCCTCCGTAGTAGCCGCCCCAGGGCCGGCCAAAGCCGTAACCGTAGGGATTGTACCCGTAGTAATCGTAGGGGCTATAGCCGTAGCCACCCCACGGACGGTACCAAGGCCGGCCGAAGCCAATGTTGATGTTCACGTAGGAACCCAGACCCCAGTATGGGCTATAGAAGGGGTCGTAGAAAGAATACGCCGGGCCACCGTACCAAAAAGGATCGGTGTAGGCGAAGTCATAGTAGCCTAGGCCTAAGCCCCGGTACGAGGGCTGGTGGAAGCGCCGCAGGCGGGCTGCGTAGTAATCGTCATCGTAGTACTCTGAGCTGCCGCTGGAGCGGGAACTAGTAGGCCCGGCGTAGTCGGGGTTAGCTACGTCGCCACTCGTATCGGTAGTTTCTTCGGTGCTGGCTACAGTAGTAGTTTGCACGGCCGTCGTGCGGTCCTGGGAAGAATAATAGACACCGTCCGTCTCCGTGGTGGAGGTGAGGGCCGATGTGCCCGCACAGCTTCCTAGCGTAAGCAGGGCCATGGCGGGTAACACGGATGGAAATAATTTTTTCATGGCTGCTTGCGCGTAAGGAATGATCCGGAAGATGAAGAGCGAAGATGACCCGGCGGCGCCAGGACCAGAAACGGGCCTTCACCTCCGAATTTAATAACGTAATTTGGACCCGAAACGGTGCCCTTTTTTGTGCGACAAATCTTGTACCAAAAAAAGGAACTTTTTCACTACCTCTAAGATACTCTGAATATGAGCAAAAGTTTGCCCAAGCGCAGTGAAGATTACTCGCTGTGGTACAACGAGTTGGTAAAGCGTGCTGGTTTGGCCGAGAACTCCTCCGTGCGGGGCTGCATGGTGATTAAGCCCTACGGTTACGCCATCTGGGAAAAAATGCAGCGCACCCTCGATGATATGTTCAAGCGCACTGGCCATCAGAACGCGTATTTCCCGCTGTTCGTGCCCAAAAGCTTGTTTGAAGCGGAGGAAAAAAACGCCGAAGGATTCGCCAAGGAATGCGCCGTCGTTACGCACTACCGCCTGCAGAATGACCCCGACAAGCCGGGTAAGTTGCGCGTTGATCCTAACGCCAAGCTAGAAGAGGAGCTGATTGTGCGCCCCACTTCGGAGGCCATCATCTGGAGCACTTACAAAAACTGGATTCAGAGCTACCGCGACCTGCCGCTACTGATCAATCAGTGGGCCAACGTAGTGCGCTGGGAGATGCGTACCCGCTTGTTTCTGCGCACCGCCGAGTTCCTGTGGCAGGAAGGCCATACGGCCCACGCTACCGCCGAGGAAGCCCTGGCCGAAACCCGCCAGATGCTGGAGGTGTACGCCCAGTTTGCCGAAGAGTGGCTGGCCCTACCCGTAGTGAAAGGGGTAAAAACTGAAAACGAGCGGTTTGCCGGCGCCCTGGAAACCTATTGCATTGAGGGCTTGATGCAAGATGGCAAGGCCCTGCAGGCGGGCACTTCTCACTTCCTGGGTCAGAACTTCGCCAAGGCCTTTGACGTGCAGTTCGCCAACAAGGCCGGCGGCCTGGAGTACGTGTGGGGCACGAGCTGGGGCGTGAGCACCCGCCTCATGGGCGCCCTGGTTATGGCTCATTCTGATGATGAAGGCCTGGTGCTACCCCCCAAATTGGCCCCGATTCAGGTGGTGATTGTGCCCATCTACAAAACCGGCCAGCTCGACGAGCTGATGGAGCGCATCCGCCCCATGCAAATGGGCCTGATTGAGCGCGGCATATCGGTGAAGGTAGACGACCGGGACACCGAGCGCCCCGGCTTCAAGTTTGCCGAATGGGAGCTGAAAGGCGTGCCCGTGCGTATTGCCGTGGGCATGCGCGACCTGGACGCCGGCACCCTGGAAGTAGCTCGCCGCGACACCAAGGAGAAGCTGACCCTACCCCTTTCGGACATCGTGAACAGCGTGGACCAGTTGCTGCAGGACATTCAGCAGAACATCTACCGCCGGGCCCTCAACTTCCGCGAGGAACACACTACCCGCGTGGAAAGCTACGAGGAGTTCAAGCAAGTGCTCGATGGCAAAGGCGGCTTCGTGGTGGCCCACTACGATGGCACCTCTGAAACCGAGGAGCGCATCAAGGAGGAAACCAAGGCCACCATCCGCTGCCTGGCCCTGGCTGAGCCGGAGGAAGAAGGCGTTTGCATCGTGACGGGCAAGCCTTCCACGCGCCGCGCCCACTTCGCCCGCGCTTACTAAAGCTACCTTGAGTAGCAAGTAAAAAGCCCCTCATCCTGAGCAGTGCTTAGGATGAGGGGCTTTTCTTTTTACCGGGCGGCGGCAATGGCTTGCTGCAACTCCTCATCCGACAGGTTTTGCTGCCAATCGGAAGCCAGCTCCAGACGCACAGTTTGGGCGCCGCCGCGAGGAGTACATACCACCGTTACCCCACCTTGGTTGGTGGCGCTGCGCTCCACGGCCTCGGCTGTGGCGGCGGTTTCTACTCCGGCGTAAGCTTGTACGCAGGTCCAGGTAGTATTATGAGAGTCGGTTACTTCGCGTTGTTGCATCATGCGCGGTAGTACGCCGGAGCCGCCGGCAGGTTCCCTACCCATAAATAGGCTCGCCTAGTCCTGCCCGTAGCGGATAGCTGCTACCTCCATTTCCTCCGCCTTGGCACCGAGCCGTACCTGCACGCGTTGGCCTAGCTTGGCTCCCTGCACGGCGCGGGCAATGGGGGCAACAAAAGCCACTTTGCCCGCCGCGACTGACGCTTCGTCTACCCCCACGATAGTAAAGCGCCGCTCAGACGCGTTGCCGCCGCCAACTGGCCGCAACGTAACGGTAGCGCCGAAGCGCACTTCCTTAACCGGTTGGCTGCGCGGGTCTACCACTTTGGCGCTGGCCAGGCGCGAGTTGAGGGCGCTGAGTTGGCCGTTGAGCACGGTGAGGCGGCGGGTGCGGTCGGCATCGTTTTCCCGATTGGCTTCGGCTAAGGTACGCTCAGCTTCCAAGGCCGTTAACTCCTGGCGCAGCAGTTCCAAGCCTTCGGGGGTGACGTAGTTGGGCGTACCCGGCGGCAGGGCGGCGCGGGGCGGAATAATGGGGGCCTCCAGCGAATCGTCTTCCTTAGTAAATGCACGGCTCATAGTTTCTGCTAACGCGCCAGTCAGGGTGAGGTTGCCGCGGGCCGCTGCCTAAACTTCCTGTGCCACTGAGCCAGCTTCTGCGTATCTTTTCTCAACCTAATCTCCTACCGTTATGGACTGGCTCACAATTGCGCTGCTGCTTGTATTTGGCCTGCTGTTTCTGGTGGCCGAAGTAATTTTCATTCCGGGCACTACCGTGGTAGGGCTGGTAGGATTTGGCCTGCTGGCGGCCGGAATTTGGTTTAGTTACCGCGACCTAGGCGCTACTACCGGCCACGTTCTGCTGGGCAGCTCCACGGTGGCTATCGGGGTGCTGGTGTATCTGGGGCTGCGGCCCCGGGCCATCAACCGGGTGGCCCTGACCAACGTCAACCACGCCCGCGTGCAGGATGTGCGCCACCCCGATGTGCAGCCCGGCACTACCGGCCGCGCCCTTTCGGCCCTGCGCCCGGCGGGTACCGTACTTTTTGACGATGACCGGCGCGAAGTAACTACCCGCGGCGAGTTCGTGCCCGCCGGTACCCAGGTGCGGGTGTTAGGCATTGAGCACAACCGCATTGTAGTAGAAGGCGTGGCCTGAGCAGCGGCCACGTTCTCATTTTTTGGTTGTTAGTTGCCGTCTGGCACTACCCTTCTTCCCTTTTCTCATCTCGCATGGACTTCCCCTTCTTCCCGATTGTTGTCGGTGGCATTGTGCTGCTGGTGTTCCTGTACTTTTTCCCTATCAGCCTCTGGATTACGGCGCTGTTCTCGGGAGTGCGGGTTAGCTTGTTCCAGTTGGCCTTCATGCGCGTACGAAAGGTGCCGCCGTCCCTTATCGTCAACTCCCTGATTACCTCCACTAAAGCGGGCTTGGAGCTGACAGCCAACGATTTGGAAACTCACTACCTGGCTGGCGGTAACATTCCCAGCGTTATCAAAGCCTTAATTTCGGCCGATAAAGCCAACATCCCGCTTAGCTTCAAGCAGGCCACGGCCATTGACTTGGCTGGGCGCGACGTGTTCGAGGCCGTGACTACCTCCGTGAATCCCAAGGTAATTAATACGCCCAATGTGGCGGCGGTGGCCCAGGACGGCATTCAGCTGATTGCCAAGGCCCGCATTACGGTTCGCGCCAACATTGCCCAGCTCGTGGGCGGGGCCGGCGAGGAAACCATTCTGGCCCGGGTGGGCGAAGGCATCGTGACCAGCATCGGCTCGTCCCGCTCCCATAAGGAGGTACTCGAAAACCCCGATAAGATTTCCAAGCTGGTGCTCAGCAAGGGCCTTGACGCCGGCACCGCCTTCGAAATTCTCTCTATTGACATTGCCGACGTGGACATCGGAGAGAATATCGGGGCCAAGCTCCAAACCGACCAAGCTTCCGCCGACCTGCGCGTGGCCGAAGCCCGGGCCGAGGAACGCCGCGCCATGGCCGTGGCGATGGAGCAGGAAAACCGCGCCAAAACGCAGGAAGCCAAGTCGCGGGTAGTAGAAGCTGAAGCCGAGATTCCCAAGGCCATTGCCGAAGCCTTCCGCTCCGGTAACCTCGGCGTGATGGACTACTACAAGATGCGCAACATTCAGTCAGACACTGACATGCGCGACTCCATTGCTAACCCCGGCGGCCAAAGCGGCAGCACCAAACCCGGCCGCGACGAAGGCCGGCTGAGCTAAATCAGTAGCTAATACCTAAAGCTATAAAACCCCAAAACCCACCTAGCATCCTTTGCAAGCTCAGGATGCTAGGTGGGTTTATTGCTTCTCGCTCCTTGCAGCCTGAGAAGAGCCTTACTTCTTCGTAATCCGGAACTCTACCCGGCGGTTGAGCTTGCGGGTTTCTTCCTGGTCGTTGCTGGCAATGGGCTTGCTACCGCCGAAACCCTCGGTGGTAATCCGGTTGCCGCTGATGCCTTTGCTAACTAGGTACTTCTTTACCTCGTTTACGCGGTCCTGGCTGAGCTTCACGTTTAGTTGTGGGTCGCCTTGGTTGTCGGTGTGGCCTTCCAGCTTGATTTCCACCTGCGGGTAGTCTTTCAGGATGCGCACTAGGCGCAGCAACTCGGGGTAGGAGTTTTCGCGCAGGTAGTACTTGCTCTGAGCAAAGAAGATGTTGTTCAGCTTGATGCTCTGGCCTACGGCGAAAGGCACTAGGTACAAATCCTGGTTTACCTCCGAGTACTTCTGGCGGTCCGTCACGTCGAGGTTGTCCGATTCGGCGAGGTAGTCCTTGGCCTCGGCCCGGTAGCCGTAGTGGGCACCCGAGGGCAGTACAATGGTATAAGAGCCGTCAATGGGGCTGGTTTCGGCCACCCCAATTTCTTCGCCGGTCAGTAGGTTTTCGTAACGGATGGTAGCGGCCACCGGCTTCTTGGAAGCGGCATCCAGCACCTTGCCGCGCACCAGGGTTACTACCTCCGGGCGGAAGGTAGGCGTCAGGCTAATGCGGAAAATGTCCTTGGAGCCGCCAATGCCGTTGCGCGCCGATACCAAATAAGCATCTTCACCCGCCGCCGATACGGTGTAATAGGCGTCAAAGTCGGGGGAGTTTACGCTGGCGCCCAGGTTGCGCGGTTTGGTCCAGTTGGTCCAGCTGTCGTCGAGGCGCTTGGAGTAAAACACGTCGCTTTTGCCGTAGCCACCGTGCCCTTCCGAGGCGAAGTACAAGGTTTTGCCATCAGCGGCCAGGAAGGGGGCAAACTCGGGCTTCTTGGTGTTGATGTTGGCTCCGAGGTTTTTAGGTTTGCTCCAGGTTTTACCGTCGGCCTTCATGAAGCTCACAAAGATGTCCTGCTCGCCCTGCCCGTCGCGCCGGTCCACGGCCATGAGCAGCACCTTACCCGAGGTAGCGAGGTAGTAATCCACGTTTTCCTCGTCGTTGTTGTAGAAATCCTCGATTTCAATCTTGACGGGCTGGCTCCAGCCGGTTTTGGTGCGCCGGGCCAAGCTCAAGCCCTTGGGGTCCAGGGAGCCGTCGGGGTTGTACACGTTGATTAGTACGGCCGTATTACCATCCGACGACACCGAGGCCAGTCCGTTGGGGCCGGTGGTATTGATGGGACTACCGATATTCTTGGCTTGGTTCCAGGTTTTCTTCTGGGGGTTGCTCAGGTTGCTGTACCACACGTCCTGCACGTCTTTGGCGCCACCCACGTTCTGCGGGCTTTCCTGACGGGCAAAAAACAGCGTCCGACCATCGGGCGAGATAACCGGGTGGGTGTCAACATACTTGGAGTTGACGTTGGGGCCCAGGTTCACCATGGCCGAGTCGAAAGTCACGCCGGGCTGCTCGTTTTTGAACTCCTTTTTCACCATCGTCTCGGCCACATCGGCAATGCCGATGGCGTCAATCTGGTTGACGCCGTTCACGGCCTTGGTATTCATGGTAACTACTACCCCAATGGTGCGGTACGTACCCGGCGAGAACGTGACTTGTAGGGAGCGAAACTGCTCGGGCACGGGCCCGGGGCTGTCGTTGGTGTACACCTGGTGCTTGGCCCCACGGGTGTCCACCAGCTCGATTTTAGAAACGGAGCCCGGATTGAAGTTTTCCACGACCGTCACCTGCTTGGCTACCAGCGACTTGCCAAAGCGCACCTCGATAAACTCGTTGTTGCTTTCCTTTTTCGGAATCCAGGCCTCATTGCTGGCCTGGCCCAGCGGGGTAGCATTTGGCTCACCTAATACTTTTTCCGGCGAGAAGGGCTCCTTGCCTTCCGTTTTCTGCGACGAGACGGCTACAATTTTCGCCGCCCACACGGCGTGTTGCGCCCTAGCCAATGTATTCACCCCGACAACCAACCCCAGCGACAACAGTAACTTAGTAACGTTCATACAATCAAGGCCAAAACAAAAGCTTTCGGGAGATACCTCCTGTTAAATGGACGTCCAGAGTCCTCAAGACGTCCTGAACCGGCCGGAAGTTTCGGGGCCGGGGAAAGCGGCCTTAAAAGTACCGCCTATCAGCCCGGAGTTTTATTAATTCCTTGTTAAAAAAGAAAATTGTGCCCCGGCTACTTCCACCGCGGGTACTGGTTTTTCCTGCCACCCAGCCAACCTGGCCGACTGAGGGGAAAATTAGGTTGCCGAAACCCAACGCTACCAGACTCAGTTCTAAAGGTAACAGTTGCACCCCGATGTGTCTCGGACCGGAGGCAGAACTGGGCACTTCGGGCATTTTTTGAGTACCTTGCGCCCCTCGTACCGTCCCCCCACAAGTACCATTTTCTCTTCACAATGGAAGAAAAGCTGCTGGAGGTAATTCCCTCCCTCGATTTGGCTGATTTCCGCTCCGGTGACCCTGAGCGCAAAGCCCGCTTCGTACAACAACTCGGCGAAGCTTACCAGAACATCGGCTTCGTAGCCCTCAAAAACCACGGTCTTTCCAACGAGCAGACCGAGAAGCTCTACTCCGATGTAAAGTCCTTTTTCTCGCTACCCGACGACGTAAAGCGCCAGTACGAAAAGCCGGAGCTGGCGGGCCAGCGTGGCTACGTAAGCAAGGGCAAAGAGCACGCCAAGGGCCGCAACACCGGCGACCTGAAGGAGTTCTACCACGTCGGCCAGGAAGTGGACGATGCCAATGACCCCATCAAGTCGGAATACCCCGACAACATCTGGCCCAACGAGGTAGACAGCTTCGCCGATACTTCGCTGACTACGTACAAAACGCTGGAGGCCGCCGGCAAAGATGTGCTGCGCGCCATTGCCCTGTACCTGCAGCTGCCCGAGAACTACTTCGACGATAAGGTGCGCAACGGCAACAGCATTCTGCGTCCCATTCACTACTACCCCATCGAAAACCCCGATGAGGTGCCCGCCGACGCCGTACGCGCCGCCGAACACGGCGACATCAACCTGATTACCCTGCTGATGGGCGCCTCGGCCGATGGCCTGCAGGTGCTGCGCCGCGACGGGAAGTGGATTCCGATTACGGCCCTACCCGACCAGATTGTGGTAAACGTAGGCGACATGCTGCAGCGCCTAACCAACGGCGTGCTCAAGAGCACCATTCACCGCGTGGTAAACCCGCCCCGCGAGAAAATGAACTCCTCGCGCTACAGCATTCCCTTCTTCATGCACCCGCGCTCGGAAATGAGCTTGGCCGCCCTGGAGAGTTGCGTAACCCTCGACAACCCCAAGAAGGAGGCCGACATTACCGCCGGTGAGTTCCTGAATGAGCGCCTGATTGAGTTGGGCCTGAAGAAAAAGTAATTACGATTGTCTTTTCGAGCGGGGCAGAAAGGTTAGGTGGTTTACTCAATGATACTACCAGACTTTCCGCCTTCGTCGGAAGAACACAGCTAACTTTCCGGCCCCGACTGCTTTATGTAGCCGGGGCCGGTTGTTTTTCCGGCGGCTTTCCGCTTCCTTGTTCGGTAGCCACCCGCCTTTGCCTTCGCCCTTGATTCCGCAAGAAGATATTCAGTTGGCCCCGCCTTCTCGCCGTTCGGAACGGGTAAAGCGGGTGCGCAACATCATTTTCCTCAAGGACGTGGCCGCCCTGGGGCTCTCGGCCTTTGGCGGGCCGCAGGCGCACTTGGCCATGATGCTGCGCCTACTGGTGGATAAGCGCCGCTACCTGACGGCCGCCGAGCTGCTAGAACTCACGGCCCTGTGCCAAATTCTGCCCGGCCCCACCTCCACCCAAACCATTACCGCCATCGGCTTCCGGCTGGGCGGACCTAACCTAGCCTACCTCACCCTGCTGGTTTGGATGCTGCCAGCGGTGTGCATCATGACTGCCGCAGGTCTGACCATTAGCTATTTAGACAAAGCCCAAGTGGCCCGACTGGTGCAGTATGTACAGCCGGTAGCTATCGGCTTTGTGGCGTACTCCGCCTACAAGATTGCTGAGAAGGTAATTCACACGAAGACCTCCGTGGCCCTGATGGTAGTAGCTGCCATGCTGGTGTACCAGTTTCAGGTGCCCTGGCTAATGCCGTTGCTGCTGCTGCTGGGTGGGTTGGTAACTACTTTCCGCTACCGGAAGCTTCCGCAGGAGCCCAAGGTGCCCCTGCGCATTGAGTGGTCAAACTTTGTGTTGTGGCTGGGTGTGTTTGTGGGAGCGGCCGTGCTGGGCCAGTACACCCAGCTGCTACCCGTGCGCCTGTTCGAGAACTTCTACCGCAACGGCAGCCTTGTGTTTGGGGGCGGGCAGGTGCTAGCACCCCTATTTTACACCGAGTTCGTGGAGTTTAAGCACTACCTCACGGCCGAGGAGTTTCTGTCGGGGCTGGGTATGGTACAGGCGCTGCCGGGCCCCAACTTCTCTTTTGCCGCCTACATTGGAGCCCTAGCCATGCGGCGCGACGGTAGCGGCCTGGATGGGCAGCTGCTGGGGGCCTTAGTCGGGGCCGTAGGTATCTTCATGCCCGGCACACTGCTTATCTTCTTCCTGATTCGCTTCTGGGATCAGCTGAAACGCTACCGGGTTATCAAGGCCTCGCTGGAGGGCATTAACGCCGTATCGGCCGGGTTGGTGTGCGCCGCCACCTTTCTGCTCTACCACCCCTTGCCCGATACCCCCGTCAACTTGATTCTGATTGCCGCTACCTTTCTGGTGCTCCTCTGGGACCGGGTGCCTTCCTACCTGATTGTGCTGGTAGCACTCGGGGCAGGCATTGTATTTTAAGCGAGATTCTAGACAACAGCTCACGTTACTAGCCGGTAGCAAACCCAACGGCCCGGTTCTCAGCTTAGAGGACCGGGCCGTTGGGTTTGCGAGTCAGTTACTGCGCTAGCCTTTCACTACCAGTTGTTCGGGCAGGTGCATGAGGTAGTCGCCGTAGCCGCTTTTGCGCAGGGGCTCGGCAATTTTGCGCAATTGGTCGGCGTCGATAAAACCCTGACGGTACGCTACTTCTTCAATAGAGCCAACCTTCAGGCCTTGCCGCTGTTCAATTACCCGCACAAACTCACCGGCTTGCATCAGGCTCTCGAAAGTACCGGTATCCAGCCAGGCCGTGCCCCGGCCCAAGATGCCCACTTTCAACTTGCCCCGGCGCAGGTATTCCTGGTTTACGTCGGTGATTTCGTACTCGCCGCGGGCGCTGGGCTTTAGGTTGCGGGCAATTTCCACTACCTCGTTATCGTAGAAGTAGAGGCCTGGCACGGCGTAGTTGCTCTTGGGCTGCTTGGGCTTCTCCTCAATGCTGAGGGCTTTGTTATTCTGGTCAAACTCTACTACCCCATACCGCTCCGGGTCGTGCACGTGGTAGGCATATACCACGCCGCCGTCGGGGCTGTTATTGGCTTTGAGCAACTCCTCCATGCCTTCACCGTGGAAGATATTGTCGCCGAGCACTAGGGCTACCTTATCGTCACCGATAAAGTCAGCGCCGAGCACAAAGGCCTGGGCCAGCCCGTTAGGTACTTCCTGCACCACGTATTGGAAGTTGCAACCCAGGTTCTGGCCGTCGCCGAGGAGCTTACGAAACTGCTCTTGGTCGTGGGGCGTCGTGATGATGAGAATATCCTTGATGCCGGCCATCATCAAAATCGACAAGGGATAATAAATCATCGGCTTGTCGTAGACGGGCATGAGCTGCTTGCTCACGGCCAGGGTAAGCGGGTGCAACCGGGTGCCGGAGCCGCCGGCGAGGATAATACCTTTCATGGGGAGGGCGGTATGTCTGGGGCGCTGACTGCGCTGTTGAGTAAGTAGTTAGTTTCGCTCGGCAATAAACTCCTGATGGGTTTTAAACCATTCCAGGGTTTTTTGCAGGCCTTCTCGAATACGAATCTGAGGCTGGTAGTTGAGCAGGTTGTTGGCCTTACTGATGTCGGCCAAGGAGTCGCGGATGTCGCCGGCACGGTCAGGGCCGTACTCGGGGGTAATGTCGGAGCCGGCTTCTTCCTTTAGAATGTTGAACAGGTCGTTGAGCGAGGTACGGTCGGCCACGGCCACGTTGTACACCTGATTCACGGCCTCCGGGTTCTGCACCAGCGCCGCCTTGATGTTGGCTTGCACGCAGTTTTCCACGAAGGTGAAGTCGCGGGTCTGGCCCCCGTCGCCGTTCATGCGGGGCGGATGGCCTTCCAGCACGGCATCAATAAAGAGCGGAATAACGGCTGCATACGCCCCATTAGGATCTTGGCGCGGGCCGAAAATATTGAAGTAGCGCAGCCCAATAATTTCCATGCCGTAGGTTTTGCCAAACACGTCGGCGTAAAGCTCATTGGCATATTTGGTCACGGCGTAGGGCGAGAGGGGCTTGCCAATGCGGTCCTCAACTTTGGGCAGGGCCTTATGGTCACCGTAGGTCGAGGACGAGGCCGCGTATACGAAGCGCTTCACACCCGCTTCCTTAGCGCCCACCAACATATTCACAAACCCACCTACGTTCACATCATTACTGGTAATGGGGTCATTGATGGAGCGAGGCACGGAACCTAGAGCCGCCTGGTGGAGCACCACGTCAATGCCTTGGCAGGCATCAATGCAGGTCTGCCGGTCCCGGATGTCGCCTTCAATCACGCGCAGAGCCGGATTACCTTCGAATAAGGCTACATTCTTGCGGAAGCCATTCGAGAAGTTATCCAGCACGCGTACTTCTTTGGCGCCGTACTTCAGCAGATATTCCACCAGATTGGAGCCGATAAAGCCGGCCCCACCGGTTACCAAGAAGGCCAGGTTATCAAGCGGCTGGTCGTGAAAAGGAGTGTTATACACGTCGTGTTAGGTAAGAAATGGGGAGTGAGAAAGGCAGAATGAGGGGTAGTGAACCGAGCTAAAGCCCTTCTCCCTTTCTCTTTTAGCGCGCGGCGTACTGTTGCTGGTAGTACGTTTGGTAGGCGCCGCTCGTCACGTTATTAAGCCACGCCTGGTTTTCCAGGTACCAGTCCACCGTCTGGGAAAGCCCTTGTTCGAAGGTTACGGAGGGTTTCCAGCCCAGCTCATTCATGATTTTGCTGGAATCAATGGCGTAGCGCAGGTCGTGGCCCGCGCGGTCCGTCACGAAGGTGATAAGCTTGCGCGAGGTGCCTTTCTCCTTGCCGGTTTTCTCGTCCAGCGTATCGCACAGCAAGTGAATCAGCTCTAGGTTGGCCCACTCGTTCACGCCCCCGATGTTGTAGGTTTCGCCTACTTTACCTTTGTGAAAAACGGCGTCAATGGCGGTAGCGTGGTCTTTCACGAACAGCCAGTCGCGCACGTTTTCGCCCTTGCCATACACGGGCACCGGCTGGCCGTGCTGGATGCGGTGAATGGCCAGCGGAATCAGCTTCTCGGGGAAGTGGTTGGGCCCGTAGTTGTTGGAGCAGTTGCTCAGCTTCACGGGCATATGGTAAGTATGATGCCAGGCCCGCACAAAGTGGTCCGACGAGGCTTTCGACGCCGAATAAGGCGAACGGGGGTCGTAGGGCGTATCCTCCGTGAACATGTCCGGGCCGAAATCCAGGGAGCCGTACACTTCATCAGTTGACACGTGGTAGAAGACTTTGCCTTCGTAGCCCAGGGGCTTCCACAGATTTTTGGCCGCGTTCAGCAGGTGTACCGTACCCAGCACGTTGGTTTTCACAAATGCCAGCGGATCGGTAATGCTACGGTCCACGTGCGACTCGGCCGCCAAGTGAATCACGGCATCTGGCTCCTCGGTAGCAAACAAGTGGTCCACGAAGGCCTGATCCGTAATGTCACCCTTCACCAGCCGGTAGTTAGGTGCCGATTCAATGTCGCGCAGGTTTTCCAGGTTGCCAGCGTAGGTCAGGGCATCCAGGTTCAGAATCTGATACTCCGGATACTTCGTCACGAACAGGCGCACCACGTGCGACCCAATGAAGCCGGCCCCGCCGGTGATGATAATCTTCATGTTATTGAGCTATTGGCTAGTAGCTGACAGCTACTAGCCTTTTTTAGATGATGCGTAACGCAAAAAGCGAAGAGCTAACTGCTATCAGCCATTAGCTAAAGAAAGCTGCCACTTCCAGGCACTGGCTAGGGCTTCTTCCAAGGTAGAACTGGTCTGGAAACCAAGCTTCTGCACCGATTTGGTTACGTCGGCGTAGATGGCGGGCACGTCGCCGGGGCGGGGCGGACCGATGGTATAGTTCAGCTTCTGGCCGGTAGCGCGCTCGAAAGCCTGCACTACTTCCAGCACCGAGTTGCCCCGGCCGGTACCCACGTTAAAGGTTTCCACGGTGTCGCCAGTACCATCGAGCAGACGCTGCACGGCTACCACGTGCGCCTTGGCCAGGTCCACCACGTGCACGTAGTCGCGGATGTTGGTGCCGTCGGGCGTGTCGTAGGTATTACCGTGAATCGTGAGCTTCTCCCGGATGCCGGCCGCCGTTTGAGTAACGTACGGAATCAGGTTCTGCGGAACACCCAGGGGTAGCTCCCCAATTTTGGCCGAAGCATGGGCCCCAATGGGATTGAAGTAACGCAGCAGAATGGTGCGTAGCCCGCCAGCGGGCGCCGCGGCTACGTCGCGCAGAATATCCTCGCACATCTGCTTGGTAGCCCCGTAAGGTGAGTTAGCCTTTTTGGTCGGTGTCTGCTCGGTTACGGGCAGAGCATCAGGCACGCCGTACACGGTGCAAGAGGAAGAGAAAACCAAAGAAGCTACCCCAAACTCGCGCATCACTTGCAGCAAAGTCAGCAGGGAGCCCACGTTGTTCTGGTAGTATTCCAGCGGCTTCTGTATCGATTCGCCCACGGCTTTGTAGGCGGCGAAGTGGATAACGCCCTTGAGGCTACCTTCTTCGGCAAAGACGGCTCGCATGGCCTCTATGTCGTTGCAGTCGATGCCGTGAAAGGGAATTTTCACGCCCAGAATCTCCTCCACGCCAGCCAAAGCCGACTGCTGAGAATTGCTGAAGTTATCGATGATGACGGGCTGAAAACCAGCTTCGTACAACTCAACCACTGCGTGCGAGCCAATATAGCCAGCGCCACCTGTTACGAGGATTTTGGTTCTTTCCATCTGTCAAATTGTGAAGTGGCGAAGTAGTGAAATGGCGAGTTGCTGTGCAGATAACGAATCAGCAAACTCACCACTTCACAAGTTCACTATTAATTACAGGCTCCAGTAGGCCAAATCCTGAATTTTACCGCGGAACAAGCCTTTGATGTCAATTACTACGGCGGGCTGGTTGGTAATGCTTTTGAAGTAAGCCTCGTCAAGTTGGGTGTAAGGCTGGTGGCTTACCGCTACAATGATGCCGTCGTAGTCGTTACGCACCTCACTTTCGGGCGTCAGCCGGAAGCCGTACTCGTGCTGCAGCTCGTCGGAATCGGCGTGAGGGTCCACGATGTCCACGTTTACGCTGAAGTTTTTCAGCTCCTGAATGACGTCGGCTACCTTGGAGTTACGAATATCTTCCACGTTCTCCTTAAAGGTAGCGCCCATCACCAGCACCCGGCTCTTAGAGACGTCCTTGCCCTGCTTAATCATGGTCTGCACGGTCTTGCGCGCAATGTAGGCTCCCATGTTGTCGTTGGTCGTGCGGCCCGACAGAATCACCTTCGCGTCGTAACCCAGCTCCTTCGCCTTGTAGGTCAAGTAGTACGGGTCAACGCCAATGCAGTGGCCGCCCACCAGACCGGGCGAAAACTTCAGGAAGTTCCACTTGGTGCCAGCAGCCTCCAGCACCTCGTAGGTGTTGATGCTCATGCGGTCAAAAATCATCGACAACTCATTCATCAACGCAATGTTCACGTCGCGCTGGGTGTTTTCGATGATTTTGGCGGCCTCGGCTACTTTAATGCTGCTGGCACGGTGCACGCCGGCCTGCACCACTAGCTCGTAGGTTTTGGCAATTTCCTCCAGTGACTCGGCGTCGCAGCCGGCTACTACCTTCACGATGCTGGAGAGGGTGTGCTCTTTGTCGCCGGGGTTGATGCGCTCGGGCGAGTAGCCTACCTTGAAATCCTGGGGGAACTTCAGGCCCGAAAGCTGCTCCATCACCGGAATGCAGTCCTCCTCGGTGCAGCCCGGGTACACGGTGCTTTCAAATACCACGTAGTCGCCTTTCTTCAACACTTTGCCTACCGAGGACGAAGCGCCGAGCAAGGGCTTCAAATCGGGTTGGACGTGCTCATCAATGGGCGTAGGTACGGCCACAATGTAAAACGTAGCCTCGCGCAGCACGTCCAGCGAGTCGGTAAACTCAATGTCACAGCCTTCGAAATCCTTGGCCTCCAACTCCCCGCTCGGGTCAATGTTGTTGCGCATCATCTCGACCCGCTTGGCGTTGATATCAAAGCCAATGACTTGGATTTTGCGGGCGAATTCGAGGGCGATAGGCAGGCCTACGTAACCAAGGCCGATGACGGCCAGCTTGGCCTTTTTCTGGAGAAGTTGCTCGTACACGATAGCGGAACTTAGGAACTTGAAGACTTAGGATCGGGGCTTGGTGAAAGCCGGAAAACTGAAACTTACCGCCGGCTAGCCGGGGCTGATACGGGAAACGCGGCCATCGGTTAGCTGGTACTGCTCCTGGCCCTCCGGACAGGTAGCGCGACCGGCTTCGTCGAAGGTTAGGCGGTGGCCCCGGGCGCTCATCCAGCCGCGCAAGCGGGCCGGATTGCCGTACACTAGGGCGTAGGCTGGTACGTTGCGGGTGACCACGGAGCCTGCGCCCACAAATGCATATTCGCCGAGGATAACCCCACACACTATGGTGCTGTTGGCTCCAATGCTGACTCCCTGGGCTAGGCGGGTAGGCTGGTAATGGCCGGGGCCCCGGCGCGGCACCGCAGCGCGTGGGTTGAGCACGTTGGTAAATACTACGGAAGGACCAATGAACACGTCGTCGGCGCACTCTACGCCGGCGTACAGACTTACATTGTTCTGGACTTTCACGTTGCGGCCCAGCGTTACGCCTTCGGCCACAAATACATTCTGACCTAAGGAACACTCCGGCCCCAATTCCGCGCCGGCGCTTACGTGGCAAAAATGCCAGATCCGGCACCCGGCACCAATACGGCAGCCCTCGTCGAGGGCGGCAGTAGGGTGCGCATAGTAACCAGAAGCGTCGGGCATGCCGAAGGAATTGATGAGCAGAATTTCAGCCGGCAAAGGTAGGGGTTTTGGAAGTGTGATAAGAATTTAATGCCACACTTCCGCCTGAATGCCGGCTGATTGCCTTCGTAATCTAATCCGGCGGGCAGCCGCCTACCCTAGCCAGGTAGCTCGTACCAGTCGGGCTTTGCCAAATAAATCGAGGCGGGGTTCGGCTTCTTGGTAGCCCAGACCCTGCAGCATGGCCACGGTTTCGGGGGCAAATTGCTCGTTTATTTCGAAGTACAGGACGCCGCCAGCGGCCAGTAACTCGCGGCCTAGTTCCGCAATGCGCCGGTAGAACAGCAGCGGATCATGGTCGGGCACAAACAGGGCCGTGGCTGGTTCGTACTGCAGCACGTTGGGCCGCATCAGGGGCCGCTCCTGTTCCAGCACGTAGGGTGGGTTGCTGACCAGCACGTCCAGCGGTGCCTTTAGCACCGGCCGCTCCCGCAGAATATCTACCTGCTGAAAGTCGATGGCTACGCCGTAGGTAGTGGCGTTGCGCCGGGCCACGACCAGCGCTTCGGCTGAGATGTCAAGAGCAGTCAGGTGAGGCGTTAGGAGCTGCTGGGCCAGGGCTAGCGGGATGCAGCCCGAGCCGGTGCCCACGTCCAGCACGCGCAGGCCCGCGCGGTGACCTTGCTCCTGCACAATTAAAGCCACCAATTCCTCCGTCTCGGGCCGTGGAATGAGGGTAGCGGGCGTTACTTCTAGCTCCAGTCCGGCAAAGTAGGCCACGCCCAGCACGTATTGTAGGGGCTCGTGACGCAGCAGGCGGGCCTGCAGGGGCTCTAGGGCGGCTAGCTTATCGGCCGGCACCGGCTCGGTGGCCTGCACGCGGCGCTGCAGGGGCGAAAGGCCCAACAAGTGTTCCAGCACCTGCCCGGCTATGGCTTCGGCCTCCGGGGCCGGATAAATAGCGGTAAGATCAGTGGCAAGGCGGGCCGTAAGCTGGCGAAGCGTGGGCGTAAGCATAAGGCAAAAGTACGCGGGATTTGCGGCCAGCACGGCGGGTAGGTGGTGGTTTCGCGCGGGCCCGTATCTTCACCGCCTGACCTCTCGCCTACCTTCCCGCCCATGCCTACCCCTACTTCTTCCGATGAGCTATTCATGCGCCGCGCCCTGGACCTGGCCCGTCTCGGCACCGGCCACACCCGGCCTAACCCACTGGTAGGCTGCGTTATTACGCACCAGGGCCGCATTATAGGCGAGGGCTGGCACCGGCAATATGGTGGACCCCACGCCGAAGTCAACGCCGTGGCTGCCGTCACGGACTCGCAACTCCTGCCCCAAAGCCGGGTGTACGTCACCCTGGAGCCCTGCTCCCACTTCGGCAAAACTCCACCCTGCGCCGATTTGCTCATTGAAAAGCAGGTAGGGGAAGTTGTTATCTGTAACCTCGACCCAAACCCACTGGTGGCGGGCCGGGGCATCCAGAAGCTGCGGGATGCTGGGATTCAGGTAGAAACGGGCGTGCTGGAAGCCGAAGGGAGGGCCCTGAACCGGCGCTTCTTCACGTTTCAGGAGCAGCAACGGCCTTATGTGGTGCTGAAGTGGGCCGAAACCGCTGATGGCTACCTGGCCGGCCCGTACTTTCAGCCCGTGGCCATCAGCGGCGAGCTGGCCCGGGTGGCCGTGCACCAGTGGCGAACCGAGGAACACGCTATTCTGGTGGGCACCCGCACGGCCCTGCACGACAACCCCCGCCTGAACGCCCGCGAGTGGCCCGGTCCCAATCCCATCCGGCTAGTCATCGACAAGAACCTGAGCCTGCCGCCTACCCATCACCTCTTCGATGGTAGCCAGCCTACCGTCGTGTTTACGTACCGGGAACGGGCATCCCAACCCAACCTGACCTACGTGACACTTTCGGAAGCCGAAGACCTGTTTCCGCAGATTTTGCACCACTTGTACCAGCAAGGTGTACAGTCGGTATTGGTGGAAGGCGGACCAACGGTGCTTAACTCCCTACTCAAGGATGGCTTGTGGGACGAGGTCCGGGTAATCCGCAGCCCCCGGCGGCTGGGTGGGGGGGTAGCGGCCCCGCGCATCGGACTAACCGGCCTGCGGGAACAGCTGACGCTGGGGCCGGACGAAGTGTTTATTTACCAGCGCTAAACGGTGAGCAGAACGGTGCTGTTAGCAACCAATAAACCCACCCCGGCTACTACCGCTACCTTTGTGTTGTTTACTGCCTGCATCGGAGCGTAGTCGCTCCGAAGTGCTTTTTACGTTTTTCTCTTTTCCTTCCTTATGGCTGAAGAACTTCACCTCGATACTACCGTCAGCAAGGCGGAACAATACCGTCAGCTTCTCCCCCAAATTGTAGCCCTTACTACCGGCGAGCCCGACCGGGTAGCTAACCTGGCCAACACGGCGGCGGCGCTGCGGCAGGCATTTGGCTTTTTTTGGGTGGGTTTCTACCTGGTGCAAGGCCAGGAGTTGGTGCTGGGCCCGTTTCAGGGTCCGATTGCCTGCACCCGCATCCGGCACGGCAAGGGCGTGTGCGGTGCCAGCTGGGCGCAGGCCGCTACCCTACTCGTGCCCGACGTGGAGCAGTTTCCCGGCCATATCGCCTGCAGCTCCGATTCAAAATCTGAAATTGTTGTGCCTGTGCTTAAAAATGGACAGGTAGTGGCCGTATTGGATGTGGACAGCGACCAGCTAAACGATTTCGACCAGGACGACCAGCAGGCCCTGGAGCAGCTGATGACGGTAGTGGCGGAGTGGTTTTAGCGAGCGAGGGGCGGCGAAAAATAGGATAATCCGCTGGCTGGTGCTGATCTACCGCGCTTGGCGGCTTAACTTACTCCGCACAACCCCACTCCACCCCCACCCATGCGTAAAGTAGTATTATACATTGCCACTAGCCTCGATGGCTACATTGCCTCCCCTGACGGATCCGTTGAGTGGCTGCCCACGCCACCCCCAGGCGAGGATTACGGGTACGCCAACTTCCTGGCTACCGCCGACGCCACGCTGCTGGGCCGGGCCACGTACGAGCAGGTGCTTTCGTTTGGCGAATGGCCCTACCCCACCCTCACCAACTACGTGTTCACCCACCGCCCGCCCGCGGAGCCGGCCCACGCCTCGGTGCACTTCGTGACAGAAGACCCTACCCAGTTTGTCACCCAGCTCAAGCAACAGCCCGGCAACACTATCTGGCTGATTGGGGGCAGCACCTTGGCTTCCCCGCTGCTGGCCGCCGGCCTGATTGACGAGCTGATGCTGTTCATTGTACCCCAACTGCTGGGCTCAGGCATTCCGCTGTGGCGGGAACAACCCCGGCCGCGCGTTCTTACCCTGCAACGCACCCAAACCTGGCCCGATGGCACCACCCTGCTGCACTACCTGCTGCCGGGTCTCGTGAAAAGTCAGGTAGAGAGCTAGCAAGCCGTTCTACACCAGCCCTATCTTCATTTCCACAAAAAACTGAGCCCCCGCTACCTAGTAACGGGGGCTCAGTTTTTTAACTTTATTTTTCTGTTTAAAACAGGCTGGGTGCGTCGGTTTTGAGTTGGGCAATAATGGTTTGGCCACCTTTTACTTTTTCCCCAATCTGCACCTTTACCTCCGTGTCCACGGGCACGAAAATATCCACGCGGGAGCCGAACTTGATAAAGCCGAACTCTTCGCCCTGGCTTACCTCGTCGCCCTCGTTCACGTACCACACAATGCGGCGGGCCATGGCTCCGGCAATCTGGCGGAACAGTACAAACGGGCCCGCCTCCGACTCCACTACCACCGTCGTGCGCTCGTTTTTGGTGCTGCTCTTAGGGTGCCAGGCCACCAAGTAGTTACCGGGATGGTACTTGAAGTAGCGCACAATGCCCGAAATAGGGTTGCGGGTGATGTGCACGTTAATCGGCGACATGAAGATGCTGATCTGCTTGCGCTGGTCGTCGAAGTACTCCGGCTCATGCACGTTTTCGATAACTACCACTTTACCGTCGGCGGGAGCAATTACCAAGTCTTCGTGGGTAAATAGGCGCCGGGCTGGGCTCCGGAAGAACTGCAGCAGCGTCAGGAAGACGATAACGGAAATACCCGCGAAAACTTTGTTAAAGCCGTCGTTTTCGGCGTTGTAGCGGAACAGCAGCAGGTTGGCGGCCAACAGGGCCAGCAGCGTAAAGAACAGAATACGTCGTCCTTCTTTGTGGATCTTCATATATCACTGATTAGCGCCGGATGAGCAGAACTTCCTGCCAGAGGCGTCAATACAAGCTAACGGGAAAGGCGGCAACGAAAGTTGCCCGGAGTGGGAAAACAACCGGTCCTCGGCTTACAAAGATAGCCCGAGCCGTGAGGCCCGGGCTATCGGAAAGCAAATATACGTGGCGAAATGGTGAGATAGTGAATTAGTGCGTTTGTCGTACCAGCGAGTCAGCTTTGCTAGCCCGATAAGCTCACGAATTCCTCATCCAACCATTGCACGGCTAGAAGCCGCCGCGGAACTTGTAGGTCTGGGCTACTTTGTCGATGGCCACCACGTAGGCGGCAATGCGCATCGGAATGTTGTACTTCTGAGAGGTGGCGTACACTTTCTCGAAGGCCTCATTCATGATGCGGTCGGCGCGCTCAGTCACCATGTCCTCGCTCCACTTGAAGCCCTGGCGGTTCTGCACCCACTCAAAGTAAGAAACCGTTACCCCGCCCGAGTTGGCCAGGATGTCGGGTACTACCATGATGCCTTTTTCATTGATGATGGGGTCAGCGGAAGCAGCCGTAGGGCCGTTGGCACCCTCTACAATCAGCTTGGCCTTGATGGCGTGGGCGTTGTGCTCGGTAATTACGTCTTCCACGGCGGCCGGCACGAGCAGGTCTACCTCGGAGGTTAGCAAATCATCGGCGTTGTCCATGAGGGTAGCGCCGGTGAAGCCATCGAGGCGGCCTTTGTGCACGTTTTTGTACGCCACGGCCTCGTCGATGTTGATGCCGTTCTCGTTCCAGTAAGCACCGCTTACGTCGGAGATGCACTTAATTTTCACACCCTGCTCGCTGAGCAACTTAGCGGCCCAGGAGCCTACGTTGCCGAAGCCTTGTACCGCCGCCGAAGTCTGCGCGGGGTTCATGTCCAGCTTTTTCATGGCGGCCAGGGCCGATACCATTACGCCGCGGCCGGTAGCCTCGGTGCGGCCCAAGGAGCCACCCATTACCAGGGGCTTGCCCGTAACTACGGCCGGGGAGGTAGCGCCCACCGTTTTGCTGAACTCGTCCATGAGCCAGGCCATTTCGCGGGGGCCGGTGCCCATGTCGGGAGCCGGAATGTCACGGTCGGGGCCGAACACGTCCTTCATGGCCAGGGTGTAGCCGCGGGTGAGGCGCTCAATTTCGCCGGCGCTCATGGTGGTCGGGTCGCAGATGATACCGCCCTTGGCTCCACCGTAGGGAATATCCACCACGGCGCACTTCCAGGTCATCCAGGCGGCCAGGGCCTTCACCTCGTCGAGGTGCACGTTCTTATCGTAGCGAATACCGCCTTTCGAGGGGCCCAGAATGGTATTGTGCACCACGCGGTAGCCTTCGAATACGCGCACCTTGCCGTTGTCCATCGTCACGGGAATGTGCACGATGATTTGCTTGTCGGGCGCTTTCAGGACGTTGTAGGTTTCATCATCGAGCCCGAGGATTTCCGTGGCCACGTTGAAACGCGACATCATAGATTCCAGGGGATTTTCGGCATCGACGCGGGGAGCCGGCTCTTTGTACACCGTGGTGGCAGCCATACGGGGTTGGGGTTGGGGTGGGTGAGATTAAAAAGTAGGCGACTCAAGCGGTGGGAGCCGAAGTCGCGCACGAGAAAATTGGGTGGTCAAAGGTAGTAGGTTTATGCCATACGGCAGGTAGCGCGCGTAGGGTACAGAGCACCAGCCAGCTGCCAACTGATTACCTTCTCATCGAAGCTGGCTGTTCGCTGCTAAGGTTTGCATCTGCCAGCGCCAATACCTGCTCGTATTCACAAAATTTCTGGGTGCATCCTCCACGAAAAAAGCCGAACGCCCGGCAAGGCATTCGGCTTTTCTGTTTCGAGCGGAGAGCTACTCTACCCCAGCAGCAGCCGCAGCAGGGCCAGCACCGGCAGAATAAACAGGAAGGCATCGAACCGGTCGAGCAGGCCGCCGTGCCCGGGCATGATGCGGCCCGAATCCTTAATATCGACGCTGCGCTTGAGCATGGATTCGGCCAGGTCGCCCAGGGGCCCGAATACGGCCACCACGCCGGCTACTACCAGGCGGTAAGTTAGGGAGAGTTCGGGCAGGAGGTAGCCCAGGGCCCAGCCCATAACCAGGGTAAGCAGAAAGCCGCCCACGGCGCCTTCCCAGGTTTTACCGGGTGATATTTTTGGGGCGAGTTTGTGCTTGCCGAAGGTTTTACCCGCAGCGTAGGCTCCAATATCCGACGACCACACTAGCAGCAGCAGCGCAAAGACGCGGCGGTAATCGTAGCCGGTTTCGGTGAAAGCTACCAGGCTGAGAAGGCTCATGGGAAGGCTGACGTAGAGAAGGCCTAGTAAGGCCACGCCCACATTGGCGAAGGGAGAGAAGTCCTGCTTCTCCCGGGGCCAAGCCGCCATTTCACGCAGGATAAGGATGGTGGGCAGAAGCAGCAATAGGAGTCCAAGTAGCGCACCTATCAGGTTTGCAGGGTATATAACGGTGTGCCAACCAGCATTCATATAATTAAAGCTGGTATCCAATCCCTCCCCTGCTCGCACTAGAAAAAGAGACGCAAATATCACAACGCTTATCCCCCCACCCAGCAAGGCCGCCGGCTTGTACCCTACCTCCCGCATCATGCGGTAAAATTCCCAAAGCATCCGCATCTGCACCAACCCGAAAAACAGCGCGAATGTCCAGGCGCTGTACCACACGCTGCCCAGCAGCAGCACGGCCCCGATAACGCCGAAAATGATGCGCTGGGTTAGGTTCGACATGGCGGGCTTGCCCGCTGGGGGCTCCGTAGTAGCAGGGGAAACGGGCGTGGGAGAGGTCGACAAGCGGGCAGTAATAAAGGGTAGGAATAAGGGTCGGGAAGGGGTTGTAGGAGGCAGCTATACTGGCTGTGTAGGTTAGCCTTCTGAGCGGGTGGCATCCACGCCGTCGTGGCTGAGGGTACGGGCCACGGTGGGGGTAGCGGCGGCCTGGCGGGTAGTCACGCCGCTACTACCCAAGGTGCGCAAGTGGGTAGGCTCGTCCTCGGCGCGGGGCCCTTCCATCCGCTCCCGCAAGTACCAGAGTAGAACCGCGCCAACTACCAGGGAAGCTAGTACCAGGTACCAGGGCATACTTTCCGTAGAGTCGGGGTCGAAGCTGGCCGCCGACCACTGGCGCTGCTGAGCGTATAAGATGAGCAGTTGGAAAGCATTCTGGGTGAAGTGTGCCGCCATGGGTACCAGAATGTTACCGCTCCACTCGTAGAGGTAGCCCAGCACCAGTCCCAGCACAAAGCGCGGAACAAAGCCAAAAAACTGCTGGTGAATGGCGCTGAAGATGGCCGCCGCCAGCCAGATGCCCACGTGACGGGAGTTAAACCACTGCACCAGATTGCGCTGCAAAACCCCGCGAAAGAACAGCTCCTCACTAAAAGCCGGAATAACGGCCAGCACCACCAGCGCCACCAGCAGCCGGGCGGTGGAGTTCAGGCGCGCCAGAAATTCCGTGGCCTTTTTCAACTCCAGTTCTTTGGCCTGAGCCCACTGCTCAAAGCCGCTTAAAAAGCCGGGAAAGTGAATTCCTTGATTCCACTCAATAAGCACGGCCATAGCCGGCAGGCTACTGATAATCAGGAGGGCCGCCGGCAGCAGCCACTGAACCCGCACCGGCCGGCGGGGCGTGAAGTACTCGGCCCAGCGGTAGCCGGTTACGGCCGCAAACCCCAGCGCCGCCCCGCCTAGCATCACCAGCAGCGTAACGCCCTGGGAAAGCATGAGCACACCCCAGCCGTTGGGGTGGTCCTGGGGGTTTTGCGCTACGTTGCCCAACTCCTGCATCCCTACCCCAAACAGCAGCTTGTTAAACACCATGGTGAAGAAGCCGGCAATGCAAAGCGTAGCAACAGTAATGAGCAGCAGCAAGGCCAGATTGGCGAAGGGGTGCAACCGGCTGGAGACGAAACCTTTCATACAAAGTTGGGGTCTTGGGGGCTTAGGGCCTCGGGGCTCGGAAACCGTGCAACGACTCTACGCGAGTGCGTCAGCCAAGAACCTAAGCTCCCAAGACCCTAAGACCCTGAACTAATCGTAAATTTGCGCAAAATACTAGAATAGACTGCCGTGGTACACATCCGCAATATTGCCCTGCCCGATTTCCCCTTACTGCTCGCGCCCATGGAGGACGTGTCGGACCCGCCGTTCCGGGCCGTGTGCAAGCAGGGCGGCGCCGATTTGATGTACACCGAGTTTATTTCCTCGGAAGGCCTGATTCGGGCGGCGGCCAAAAGCCGGCAGAAGCTAGACGTGTTCGATTACGAGCGACCCATTGGCATTCAGCTGTTTGGCTCCGATGTAAACACCATGGGCGAGTGCGCCCGCATCAGCACCGAGGCTGGCCCCGACCTCATCGACATCAATTATGGCTGCCCCGTGAAGCAGGTAGCCTGCCGGGGCGCCGGCGCGGCCCTGCTGCGCGACATCCCCAAAATGGTGGAAATGACCTCGGCCGTAGTAAAGGCTACCCACCTGCCCGTCACGGTAAAAACCCGCCTGGGCTGGGACGAAACCACCAAGAACGTGGAAGAGGTAGCCGAGCGCCTGCAGGACATTGGTATTGAAGCCCTTACCGTGCACGGCCGCACCCGCGTGCAGATGTACAAGGGCGAGGCCGACTGGCGGCTGATTGCGGCCATCAAAAACAATCCACGCATCAAAATCCCCATCTTCGGCAACGGCGACATCGACTCGCCCCAGAAGGCCGTGGAGTACAAAAACCGCTACGGCGTAGATGGCGTGATGATTGGCCGCGCGGCCATCGGCTACCCCTGGATTTTCCGGGAGGTAAAGCACTACAATGCCACCGGCGAGCTACTGGCACCGCCTACCGTGGAGGAGCGGGTGCAGGCCTGCCGCATGCACTTCGAGAAAAGCCTGGAGTGGAAAGGCCCGCGGGCCGGCGTGTTCGAGATGCGCCGCCACTACGCCCAGTACTTCCGGGGCCTAGAGGGCGCCCGCCAGTGGCGCAGCCGCCTGGTAGAAAGCAACGACCCACTGGAAATTCACGCCATCATGGATGAAATTATTGCCGCCGAGCCAGTTTTGGTGGGGTAATTCGTAGTTGGCTTGTATCCGTTTGAACGTCATGCCTCGGCTGCGCGGACGCCAGCTCACGCATGACGTTCTTTTGTTGCTCATATTATAGTTCGCTCTGCCCACTCCATGCCTACCGCCCCCACCCCGGCCGTTGCTACCGCTCCTACCGCACCGGTTGTTGCGCCGCCCCCACCCCACCGAACGCCCGCCTCGGCCTGGGTACTGCTGCTGATTCTGGCCAGCATTTGGGGCACGTCCTTTATTCTAATGAAAAAAGGTCTGGTCGTGTTTTCGGCCCTGGAGCTGGGAGCTACGCGGGTGAGCGTGGCGGCGTTGCTGCTGCTGCCGTTTGCCCTGAAGCACCTTAATAAGGTAGACCGCAGCCATTTCAAGTGGCTGATATTGAGCGGGGTAGTTGGCACGCTGGTTCCGGCGTTTCTTTTTGCTTACGCCGAAACCCAGCTGGCTTCGGGCCTGGCCGGCGTGTTGAATGCCCTAACGGCCGTGTTTACCCTGGTGGTAGGCGCCTTGTTTTTTGGGCAGCAATTGACGGGCCTACGAGTGGCCGGTATAGCCCTGGGTCTGGTGGGTACGGTGGTGCTCATGCTGCTGGGTGGCAGCGGCGGCGACGCTACCCCGACCGGCGAGGGCAACGCCTGGTACGGTTTGTACATTGTGCTGGCCACCCTGGGCTACGGCGTGAGCGTGAATGTCATCAAGCACCGCTTCCACGGTATACCGTCGGTGGCGGTTACGGGGCTGTTGCTGCTGTTTATTGGCGGGCCGGCCCTGGCCTTTCTGCTGGTGGGCACCGAGTTTGTGCATAAGCTAGCCACGGTGCCCGGCGCCTGGACTGCCTTTGGCTACATTGCCCTGCTGGCTACCATGAGCACAGCCGTGGCCATGGTCC